>NZ_JYGR01000002.1:0-320250 GCF_000960035.1 Streptococcus oralis subsp. oralis | reverse complement strand
GTGTCTTAACCCCTTGACCAACGGACCTTGAGCTTTTCAACTCTTTCTATTATACCTACTTTTTTACCTTTGTCAAGGACTTTTTTCAGTGTAATTGATTTTTTCTTTTCTTTACTAACTTAACTACTGCTTCTGTTCGTGCAGTGTGGGGAAACATATCAACCGACTGGATATACTGGATATCATAGACTTTTACTAGTTTAACCAAATCTCGCGCCAACGTCGAAACATTGCAGGATACATAGACCATTTTTTCTGGAACATAGGTCAGAATGGTTTCCAACAGCTTATCATCTAAGCCTGTACGAGGAGGGTCGACTATCAAGGCATCCGCTCGGTAGCCATCACATTAGAACATAAAAAGAGAGGTTGAACCTCTCTAAATTTATTTTTCTTCACTCATTTTTGATTTTACTTCATCATAAGATAGTGCATGGGATTCCTCTTCTACGGTCTCAGGCATTTTACCTGTTTCGTAAAGAGATTTAATTTGAGTACTATCCAATGTTTCGTATTTCAACAATGCTTCTGCAATCAGTTTGTGGGTTTCACGATTTGATTGGATAATTTCAGCAGCTTTGTTTCGTGCCTCATTTAATAATGAACGAACTTCCTCATCAATCTCATAGGCTGTTTGTTCTGAAATTGATTTCTGATGACTTTGTGCACCAAACATAGCATGATTACCTTCGTATTGAACTGGGCCAAGTTTTTCACTCATACCGTATTCAGTGACCATTGCACGCGCCATCTGTGTGGCTTGTTCAAAGTCATTTGAAGCTCCTGTCGTTTGGACATTAAAGATAATCTCTTCAGCTACACGACCACCCATCAAACCTGCCAATTGCTCTTTCATGTCTTCTTTAGATAGAAGCATTTGATCCTCTTTAGGAAGTGCAATCATGTAACCACCTGCACGTCCACGTGGTACAATGGTAACTTTATGAACAACACGGGCATTTGACAGTACTAAACCAACAATGGTATGTCCAGCCTCGTGATAAGCAACTAATTCACGTTCTCTTTGTGATACTGTTTTATCTTTCTTAGATGGTCCAGCAATCACTCTGTCCTCTGCCTCATCAATATCTGAAGCATCAATGATTGATTTGTTGCGACGAGCAGCAACTAAGGCTGCTTCGTTTAGAACATTTTCTAAGTCGGCTCCCACAAAACCTGGTGTTTGTTGGGCAACTAGTTTCAAATCAACATCGTCTGCTAGAGGTTTATTTTTAGCGTGAACTTTCAAGATTGCTTCACGACCTTTAACATCAGGGCGACCAACTAAGACTTTTCTATCAAAACGTCCTGGACGGAGAAGAGCTGGATCTAGAACATCTGAACGGTTCGTCGCAGCGATAACAATGATTCCTTCATTTCCCTCAAAACCATCCATCTCAATCAAGAGTTGGTTCAAGGTTTGTTCACGTTCATCATTACCTCCACCAAGACCGACACCACGTTGGCGACCAACGGCATCAATTTCATCGATAAAGATGATGGCTGGCGCTGCTTTTTTTGCATCCTCAAAAAGAGAACGAACACGGCTTGCACCAACTCCGACAAACATTTCTACAAAATCAGAACCTGAAATACTAAAGAATGGAACACCTGCTTCCCCAGCAACTGCCTTAGCAAGTAAGGTCTTACCTGTTCCCGGAGGTCCCTCCAAAAGAACTCCTGCAGGAATACGTGCACCAAGTTTGGTAAATCGTTTTGGATCTTTTAGGAATTCAACAACTTCTACTAATTCTTGTTTTTCTTCCTCGGCACCAGCAACATCTGAGAATCGTACCTTGATATCTTCTTTATTTGCAGCTTTGGCCTTGCTACGTCCAAAACTCATTGGATTTCGGCCACTATTTCCTCCCATATTTCCCATCATAGAGAATAGGAAGAAGAAAAGAATAGCAAATGGCACAACAGAGACAAGGATATTGATCCACATACCGCTTGAACTCTCATGTTTGACTGTTACTTCTGCCTGATGTTCAGAAGCAAGTTTTTGCAATTCTGAAACTGTTGAATCAGACGGAAGAATAGTACTTGAAAATCTTTCTACTGTTGTAGCTGTAGGAGGAAAAAATTGAATTCCCGTTTCTTCTTTACTAGTCTTAGAATTTTTATAAACACCAGACACTTCAATGACGCTGCCATTTGGCTGATAGGTTAATTCTTTTACATTGTCTGCTGTAATTTCTTTTACCAGTTCTGTATAGTTAATTTTTTCGCTTCGTCCAGCAGTATTTCCAGAGTAAAAATACTGGAATCCTGTCACTAGGAAGAAGATAATTAACAAGTATAGAAATGGATTTCTAACTAAACCATTATTTTGTTTTTTCATTAAAGATAAATCTTTCTAATTTGAATAAACTTCTTCTTTCAATACTCCGACATAAGGAAGGTTACGATAATTTTCTTTATAGTCCAAACCATAACCTACTACAAACTCATTTGGAATAGTAAAGCAAGTGTAATCCGCTTCAATTTCAACAACGCGTCCATCTGGTTTGTCCAACAAAGTCGCGATTTTAACAGAAGCTGCTTCTCTTGCAATAAACATATCTCTCAAACTCTTCAAAGTTTGACCTGTATCAATGATATCCTCTACAAATAAAACATGTCTTCCTTTGATATCTTGAGTCACGTCTTGCTTGATATTGATGACACCACTACTTGCTGTTCCACCATGGTAACTAGATACCATCATGAAGTCCATCTCGATATGCGTATCAATATGTTTGACCAATTCAGCCATAAAAGGAATCGATCCTTTCAGAATTCCAATAAGAATTGGATTGTTCCCCTCATATTCTTTTGTTAGTTGCGCACCTAGCTTTTTAGCTGCTTCTGTAATTTCATCATGTGAAACGAGGATTTTTTTAATATCGTGTTCTAACATCTTTTTACCTATCTATTTTTTCTATATAAAGTACAGTGTTCATTATATCATTTTTCGTGTTTTTACTCAAATCACTGGTCGCAATTCCTGAAATTGAGACAATTTCTCCAAATTGCTCAATAATAGGGATTGTTTTTCGTTTTTCAATAGGGATTTTCAAATCTATAAATAAGCGTCTCAGTTTCTTTCGATGACCATTTAGGATAATAACGTCGCCAGGTTTTCGACATCTAATATGTACAGATGTTTCCCGTGAAACCGTTACTTTTTGAACAAAATCCCCTTCAATAGGAATGCCAAAGGAAAATAAATAGCCCATATATCGAACTTGATTTTGATAGTGTAACACAAGTTCATCTTCCTTTTCATCGGCCTGAGGACTGATTTTACAAATTTGAAACCGTTGATACTCTTTTATCAATTCGTAGCCATTTTTAAGAGAATGACGATACTGACTTTTCGTTGCTAAAATCTGTCGAACTTCAGCAAACTGAGCCTTTGTCAGATTTAAGTCTGGAAATTGATTAAGATAGTTCTGGAGCAAGATTCCTTGAGTTTGTTGAGAGTATGAAAATAGCTCATTCAAATCTTCCACATCAATTTGTTTCGAAAGCTCCGTTATTGTTGCTTGGTAATCTGAAATTTCCATTCCAAAATCTAAAAGGGCGGATTTAAGACGAGGATTTTCTTTTTCAAGTTCTGGTAAATACCTATTTCGAATTCGATTGCGAAAATAGGTGCTTTCCTGATTTGTTTGATCTTCGAAATGAAAAATTGGTGAAAAATCCTTTTTATGAAATTGCAACAAGGGACGGATGATTTCAATATCATCAACTACTTGACTTTCTTTTATCCCTGTTAAATGGCGTAACCGACTTCCTCGAATCAAGCGCATCAAAATCGTTTCAACTTGATCATCTGCATGGTGGGCAGTGACCAAGGCAGTTGCTCCAACCTCTTTCATGATTTTCCTAAAAAAATCATAACGAAACTCTCGAGCACGCGCTTCTGAAAAGTCTCCTGAAAAGCTTGTGATATAAATAGGAAGTTCAGCTACATCAGCTAACTTCCTTAGTTCATTTTCCTCCCAATCAGACTCACTTCTCTGCTTATGATTGACATGTGCTAAAATCAACTCAATTCCCAACTCATTTTGATAAGTAGACAATAGATGGAATAGAAACATTGAATCCAGTCCGCCAGACAAAGCTAACACGACTTTCGAATGTTTTTTGAAATACTCTTTTCGGAGAAAATGATTTAAAAAATCCTGGTCCTTCATTTTAGAACCTCATAGACATCCTTAGCTATCTTAGCAATAGTATCATAATCAGAATTTTTGGTAAAAATAGAAAGAACGAAAGGAGAATCCGTATAAACAATGGCAGTGTCATGTTTAAACTCATCGGCATCTCCAATTTTATGAGCTAGCTTAACCGAAACACCTTTAGCAATTCTTTGGTTGTCAAAATCAGTCTTACCTAGAGACTCTAAGACAAAACCATTCTGATTATAGATAGCTTCCATGACCTTTCCAGCCATTTTTGAAGAAGTCAGTTTATCATTCACATCCCAATCTTCACCCATAATAGTGGACATTTTTTCTTTAAAAGCCCCGTCAGATTGATTGGTCACGTAATAACCTAAAATATTATGAGCAACATTATCAGACTCTTTTGTTACCTTGGTAATTAACTGTTGAAGACTGTATTCTTTGTTATCTTCTTTTTTAGGTAAGCTACCACTACCTTCTGGTTTATAGGACCCAGGGAAACTATTTACTTCCGGGACATACTTGAAGCTACTGTCTAGCGTATACTCTCCTTGATTTATCTTATCTTGAGCATAATAAAGATAGGCTAGTTTCAAGATGCTAGCTGCATAAAGTTTGCTGTCTTCATTCACCCCAGCCTCTTTACCTGTACTCAGTTGTTTAACATAAATGGAATAATTTTCATTCTGATAGTTGTTTGATAAAACTTCTTGAACCTTCTGGATGCGATTGTCTTCTTCTGAGGTGAACTCTTTTGATACCCACCCAACTTGATTAATATGAAGAAATTCTTGTCCCCCAGCAAAGAGAGCTCTATCCACCTTTACAAGTTGATAGGGAGAGAGAGATGAAGAAATTTCTTTAGCATCATAGGGGCTGTTATAGATAACAAACCCTGGCTCCAACCATACTTGTCTATTTTGAGTTTGAACTTGACTTTGATCATAGACCAACCGCTTATCTGCAAGAATAAACTGGTGATTATCTAATTTAAAAACAGGAACACCTTGTCTATTCAAACGCCATTCTACGATTTTAAAGGTGGTTCCAGGAGTCAATTTACCAGACTCCTTAACAAGATCCTCATTAGCGTAGACAGCTGTTTCTCCATAAACCATTGGAGATTCAAGAGTTTCTTTATAGTAGAATCCATAATCAGACTCGGTTAGATAATAAATTTCTTGTGAAGAGTAAGAAAGCTGTTTTTCTGTGCTAACTACTCTTGAGGTTATGATAAAAGCAGGTAGCAATAAAACTACTAAGAACTTACGCATTCTTCTCTTCCCTTTCTTCTTGCAATCGTAATAAATGGTTTTTAGTTGCCAATTCCTCTAATTTTTCATCTGATAAACTTAGAAATTGCTCAACAACTTCCAATAAATTTTCCATGATATTACCTCGGAAGCAAATCAGGAATTGTGTAAATTGCTTCTCGTTTCTTTGAGTAATAGTACTTGGCGCGCGCATATTTTGCTACATAGTCTTCATCTTTCAGCTTTGCAGCAAAAGCAGATTCCTTGTCCTTTTCGTCACTAAGAGTTTGGTACTGCTCTTTCAACTCTGTCAATTGCTGGCGGCGTTGCAGTAACTGATCATAGCTTTGAGCCAAGTTATAAGTTGGTAAAATAAACAACAAGATCATCAAAATAAGGACCCAACCCATAAAACGATTTCGTTTTTGTCTCTCCTTCATCAGGTAACGACGACGTTGATGTTCATTTTGAATAAAAGAATTATTCATCTGTACAATATTTTTAGACATTTTCTTCTACCCGTGTTTCACTGAGAATTTCATACATGCCTGCTGCATCTTCTTTTTTTGTACTATCTTTCATCTCTATTACTTTAACAAGCAACAACTTATTTCCAAAGCGAATTTCAACTTGGTCATCAACTTTCAAATCCGTTGAACTTTTGGCCAAGATTCCGTTCACCTTGATTCTACCTTTATCTGCTACTTCTTTTGCGACTGTGCGGCGCTTAATAATTCGTGATACTTTTAAATACTTGTCTAATCTCATTTTTATTACCTCAAATTATTATTGTACCATTTTTATCCTTTTTATAGAAGAAAAATGTTAAATGGGATTTGCTTCCTTTGATTCTTTTATCTCTAATAAACTTTCTCCAAAAATCAGCAAACCTTCTAAAATTTCATAATCCTTCTTGTTTCGGACATCAAATACAACTTCCATTAATCCCTTATTCTCAGCTATGGCTGCTTTTAAGTTCGTTGCGGATAAAGCTTTAAAATAATCTTGAGCCAAGAATAGTCGTTGAGTGACTTTTTCAAATTGAACTGTAATCTTGTTATCTTTTCTTTCCACACGTTCTACAAAGACCTTGTCCAAATATGACTTAACCAAACCAATCTCTAAAAGGTAGGCTACTACGTCTGGGTATTCTCCAAAGCGATCCATCAATTCTTCTTGTAGTTCTTCATAGTTGACACGATTGTCAATTTGACGAATTTTCTTGTAAATTTCAATCTTATGTCGTTGGTCAGAAATATAAGTGTCAGGAAGATAGGCGTCGATTTGTAAAATCAACTCAGCATTTCCTTTGATTCTTTTATTCCCATTACCGTTCCGTTTAGCGATAGCTTCCTCTAGTAACTGCGAATACAATTCAAAACCAACAGAATCAATGAAACCTGATTGGGATTTTCCTAGGAGATTTCCTGCCCCACGAATCGAAAGATCTCGCATCGCAATCTTAAATCCTGAGCCTAATTCTGTAAATCCCTTAATCGCTTCTAATCTCTTTTCAGAGACTTCACTGATTGATTTTTCTGGACGATACATAAGATAGGCATAAGCAATGCGATTGCTCCGACCAACTCTTCCTCTTAGTTGATACAAGGTTGACAAACCCATATGGTCTGCATTTTCAATAAATAAGGTATTGGCATTTGGAATATCTACCCCTGTCTCAATAATAGTAGTCGTCACCAAAATATCATACTGACCTTCAATGAAATCAAGTAGAGTATTTTCCAACTGAATTTCACTCATTTGTCCATGAACATACCCAATCGAAGCCTCTGGAATCAACTCCTGTAATTCCGAAACCTTCTGGTCAATCGTGTCAACTTTGTTGTAAAGATAGTAAACTTGACCTCCACGCTCCATTTCACGCAAGACAGCATCACGAATGACACTATCATTCTTCTCTAGTACATAGGTTTGAACAGGATAGCGATTGGTTGGAGGAGTTTCAATAACAGACAAATCTCGGATTCCCAGCATAGACATGTGGAGAGTACGAGGGATTGGCGTTGCTGTCAAGGTTAGAACATCTACTTGTTTTTTCAGTTCTTTCAAAGTTTCCTTATGCTTAACACCGAATCGTTGTTCCTCATCAATAATCATCAATCCCAAATCTGAAAACACAACATCTTTTGACAAAACACGATGCGTTCCAATCAAAATATCGACTTGACCATTCTTTAGTTTTTCAAGTGTTTCTGCCTGCTCTTTTTTACTTCTAAAGCGACTCAACACATCAATATTAACAGCAAAATTTTGGAATCGTTCCTTAAAATTCGTATAGTGCTGTTGCGCTAAAACCGTCGTTGGAACTAGAACGACAACCTGTTTGTGATCATTGACTGCCTTAAAAGCAGCACGCATTGCTACTTCAGTCTTCCCAAAACCAACATCCCCAACTAAAAGTCGATCCATGGGATGAGAATCCTGCATATCTCTCTTGATTTCCTCAATACTACGAAGTTGATCATCCGTTTCAACATAAGGGAAGGCATCATCAAAAGCATGTTGATCTTCATCATCAGCTGAGAAAGCAAAACCCTTCAACTGACTACGCTCAGAATACAGTTTGATTAAATCGTCAGCTATATCCTCTACCTGGTTCTTAACTTTTTGCTTGGCCTTTTTGAAATGACCGTCATTTAATTTATTGAGTTTTGGAGGTTTCCCATCACTTGAAACATATTTAGACAGTAACTGAATCTGCTCTACTGGGATAGAGATTTGGTCACCATTTTGATACTGTACACTGACATAATCACGGTGAATGCCTTGGATTTCAATTGTTTCGATTCCTAGATATTGACCAATTCCATGGATATGGTGAACAACATAGTCCCCTTTTTCAAGTTCATTATAATCTTTTAATCGCTCTGCGTTTGAAGCATGTTGTCTTCGAAAACGACGTTTTAATTTCTTTTGAAAAATCTCATGTTCAGTAATCAAGAGAATTTTTTCATCTACAAAATGAAAACCATGTCTTAGATTACCCTCAATCAAGTTTACAGATTCCTTACAGATACTTGACTTATCTCTGGAATTCAATTTGATCTGATATTCCTCTAAAACATCCTCCAACGTCTTACTTCCCATTGAATTGCTAGACTGCAAAATAATAGTGTAGTCCATTTTTTTGTATCGCTCAATTTCTTCTTTTAAAAATGAAAATTGATTGAAAAACTCTTGCATGGGGTATTGATTAAATTGATAAATGTGATCAAACTTAAGATTTCCTAAGCCCTTTTGCAGATTGGAGAAAAAGGTAACTGGACTTTGTTTTTTATAGGTTTGCTCTGTATCTGCAAAATACTGCATCCCAGAAAATGATTTACCATTCTGTAAATCTTCTGTAAAGTATTGTGCTAATTCTCTTTCAAAGGATTCATACTGATTCATCAATTTTTGATAGTCATCAAAGAATACTGGTGTATCTTTTTCAATATAATCAAATACAGTCCATGTTTTATCGTAACATAAGGACAAAAACTTTCGACTATCTGAATGTACTTGTTTTTGATGAAAACTTGACAAAATCTCTTCCAAATATGATTTTAAAATTGGTGATAGAGTCTTTGAAATTTGCTTTTCTAAAGCTGACTGTCCTCGTTGATAATCTTTTTCTCTCAAAAGTATGTCGCTAGCTGGAAAGATAGTGAGGTTTGTCTGATTTTCTTTCGATAATTGTGTTTCGACTTCAAAAGTACGAATACCATCTACTTCATCGCCAAAAAACTCGATTCGGAAAGGTTCTAACTGAGACATCTCAAAAATATCTAAAATGTCTCCTCGAATACTAAACTCACCTTGTGTCTGTACTTGAGTAACTTTTCGATATCCAATTTCCTTTAACTGGTGAAGTAGCTCGTGTTGGTCATATTCTTCGCCAACTGCAATTTTTATAGTACTTTCTTTAAATCTAGTCGGAGAGGGTGAAATTAACCGACTCGCTGCGATATTACAAACTAAAATCCCTTTCTTAGACGGATCACTCAAAAAACGCAAGGCCTCAACCCGCGAAATGATTTTTTCTTGCGAAGACATCAAAAACTCTACCATAGGAGAGTCATCAACCAAAAATGGATAGACAAGTTCCTCTCCTAAGAGAGAAAGAAGATCACTGATAATTCGTTCTGCTTCTCCATAAGTTGAAGTCAGTAACACAATCTTATTTTCTTTTTCTAGACTGCTTGCAATTGCAAGAGCCTTGGTAGAAGTTGATAAACCAAGTATTAGTTGTCTTTTCTTATCTATCAGATTTTGATGCCATTTTTTTATCTGATCATTTTCTGAGAATAAATCTAATAAAGTCACCATTTAGCCGTTATACCTCTGCATTGTTTTCTCAAAGTTTTTCTCTTGTAAATAGTAGTTTACAGCATCGTCAACCTTGTCAATAGACTGTAAAATACCCACATAGTCATCCTGATCAAACTTACTTAAAACATGATGAACAACTGACATGCCTTTTTTAGGTCTTCCAATACCTATTTTAACACGGTTAAATGCTTGGGTTCCAATATGTTGAATAATAGACTTGATACCATTATGACCACCTGCTGAGCCCTTTGCTCTTAAACGAATTTTTCCAACTTCCATGTCAAGGTCGTCGTAAATAACGAGTAAATCTTCAATATCCAAACCATAGTAAGTCAATAAAGCATGAACAGCTTTTCCGCTTTCATTCATAAACGTCGTTGGTTTGACAAAATAAATTTTTTCACCATTAAGAAAAAAAGATGCTAGGTCAGCTTGAAATATCTTATCATGTGTAAAAGTGACATTTTGTTTTTTAGCTAGTTGGTCAATCAACATAAATCCAACGTTGTGCTTGGTTTCAAAATATTTATCCCCTGGATTTCCTAATCCAACAAGTAATTTGGTCATTTATTTTTCCTTTCAAAAGCCAAAAGGGTTGGAATTTTTTTCCAACCTAATTGACACTATTTATTAAATATTATTAAACGTTAAAGCGGAATTCCATGATATCGCCATCTTGAACGATATATTCTTTTCCTTCTTCACGCAAGCGCCCAGCTTCTTTTACAGCCTTTTCAGATCCATATTTTACTAGATCCTCATATGACATGGTTACTGCACGAATAAACCCTTTTTCAAAGTCTGAGTGGATAATACCAGCTGCTTGAGGAGCTTTCATCCCTCGCTTAAAGGTCCAAGCACGGACTTCTTTTTCACCAGCTGTGAAGTAAGTTCCAAGCCCAAGCAAGTGATAGGCTGCACGAGTCAACTTGTCAACGCCTGATTCAGTCAAACCAAGTGCTTCAAGAAACTCTTGCTTATCTTCATCGTCTAACTCAGAAATTTCTTCCTCAGCACGCGCGGAAATAACGACTACCTCAGCATTTTCTGTCGCTGCGAATTCACGAATTTGCTTCACATATTCGATAGAATCTGGATCTGAAACTACATCCTCATCCACATTAGCAACATAAAGAACTGGTTTAGTGGTCAAAAGGAAGAGACCTTTGACTACTTTTTGTTCTTCATCTGTGAATTCAATGGTACGAGCTGATTTTCCATCTTCAAGGACTGGTTTAATCTTTTGAAGAACGTTAAACTCTGCTACTGATTCTTTATCTTTTTGCGTACGTGCTATCTTTTCTACACGCGCATAGCGTTTATTAACTGATTCTAAGTCAGCAAGAATCAACTCCAAGTTAATGGTATCAATATCTGCAAGTGGGTCCACAAAGGCGTCTTCACGTCCTTGCTCGCGCATCACATTTTCATCATCAAAAGCACGAACTACGTGAACAATCGCATCTACTTCACGAATATTGGCCAAGAATTTATTACCTAGACCTTCTCCTTTTGATGCTCCTTTTACAATCCCTGCAATATCTGTAAATTCAAAGGTTGTTGGGACTGTCTTTTTAGGGGTAATCATTTCCGTTAGTTTTTGTAGACGTTCATCTGGAACTTCCACCATCCCAACGTTTGGATCAATAGTCGCAAATGGGTAGTTTGCCGCCTCTGCTCCTGCTTTTGTAATTGCATTAAAAAGGGTTGATTTACCAACGTTTGGCAAACCAACGATACCTGCTGTTAAAGCCATAGTTTCTCATTCTCCGTTCTCATTTCAATCCCTAACATTATAACACAAAAAGGGAAAACTTGCTAACCCTCTAACTAAGGGTTCTTAGTCAATAATCTTATTCATTTTTCGTTCAAAATCATAGCGACTCATCATAACAACATGATCACAATTGCTACATTTGATTTTGATATCTGCCCCTACACGTGTGATTTCCCAACAATTGGCCTTTTTACCTGTTGATTTAATTGTACAAGCATGTGGTTTTTTCATCTCAACAAAATTTCCAACTTGATACATATTACTCTCCTTTTCTTTTTTGATTATATCATAAAAGAGGCGAGCCAGGCTCAACCTCTTTCACTTAATTTGTTCGAACTGGTGTAATAAGCTGCATGAAGTCTTCGTCAGTATCTGCTGGCACAAGAGTAAATGGACGAACTGATGAGATAAAGCTAATAGTAACCTTTTCGCTATTTAAAGCCTTGAGGGAATCAATCAAGTAAGTTGGGTTAAAACTAATAGTCAAATCATCCCCGATCACCTGCTCCGTATCGATTTCTTCGTTTACTTTACCAACCTCTGGAGAGTGAACATGGGCGCTAACAACTCCACCTTTAATTTCAAGCTTCACAGTACCATTTTGAGTCGCACTTGATAAGAGACGTGCACGCTCCATAGATTGACGCAAATTAACCACATCAAAAGTAATTGTAGTGTTAAAGTCTGTTGGAATCAAGCGATCTGTATCAGGATAATTACCTTCTAGGAGACGAGTATAGAAGCTAATATTTTCGCTTCTAAAGAGGATTTGATTATTTGCAAAGAAAATCTCTACAGTTTCAATATCATCTGTAAATACCGCTGAAAATTCGCGTAGAGAGCGGCTAGGAATCACCACATCGAAATCATCTCCATTTTTTTCAAGAGTCAATTTCTTCTGGCTAAGGCGGTGTGAGTCTGTCGCAACTGTTTTTAGTTCCTTGTGTTGGCTCAATACGAAGTGGACACCTGTTAAGATTGGACGACTTTCTTGCGTACTTGCAGCAAAAGCTGTTTCATTGATAATTTTCTTGAGTAGTTTGGTTTCAAGAACCAAAGGTGTGCTTGCTGAAATTTCTTGGATTCGTGGGTATTGTTCGCTATCTTTTCCTTTTAGAGTAATTTCTGATTTGCCACTGGTTAAGACAATTTGTTTTTGTTCAATCTCTTTGAAATCTAGCGTTACATCTGGAAGACTGGATACAACATTGATAAAGAAAGAAGCTTCAAGAAGAATCGAACCCAAAGAAGTGATCAAGAGACCAGCATCTTCATTCTTTTGAGAAATGAAATTTTCAATAGAAATTTGACCGTTTGAGCCAATTAAAGTAATTCCTTCATTGGTAACGTCAATTTTGATTGTTGATAAAATTGGAATAGCATTTTTAGAGCTTATTGCTCGTTTTGTAGTATTTAAAGCTTGTAGAAATAAATTTTTATTGATTGAAAAATGAATCATGGATTCTCCTTTATTTATTTTTAGTATTAGAAAGTTAATAGTAATAATAGAGTGTGTGAATTCTGTGGAAAACTGAGTGCTATTTAGTAAACTTAAGCTTCTAAGCTTGTTTAAAAAATGTGGATAAAAAAGATAAGAAAGGAAAACTTATCCACAAGCTACTTAATTTTCTTTTTAATTGCTTCTATTTCTAAACGTAAATTATCGTCTTCGTCAATCAATGATTTGATTTTAGCATGGGCGTGAATAACGGTGGTGTGATCCTTTCCGCCAAATTCTTTTCCGATTTTTGGAAGACTGTTATCTGTCAGTTCTCTAGCTAGATACATAGCAACTTGACGCGCTAAAACGATGTTTTGAACTCGTCTCGTCCCCTTCATTTCTTTAACACTCACTCCATAAAAATTACCAACTTCAGTTTGGATTTTCTCAATTGGAATAACAAGTATCTGGCGGGCGTCTTGTTTACGTGCTCTAATAGCTTCTGCAGCAATATCAATAGTGATATCCTTAATCTTCTTCACTCTGGCAATTAAAGTGATATCGTTGATTGCTCCTTCCAATTCTCGAACATTTGAATCAAATTGGCCAGCCAAGTATTCTAGAGTATCACTTTGGAAATGGTAATCCAAGTGCTCTGTTTTACTTTGAAGAATGGCGATACGTGTCTCAAAGTCAGGAGGAGTGATATTTTGCGTCAATCCCCAGCTAAAGCGCGTGACAAGTCTCTCTTCAAGTCCTTCTAGGTGTTTAGGACTTCGATCACTGGTTAGTACAATCTGTTTCTGCTTATCATGAAGAGCATTGAAGGTATTGAAAAATTCTTCTTGGGTCGCGACTTTTTTGCCACTGAGAGATTGGATATCATCGATCAACAAGAGATCAAGACTACGGTAAGTCTTTTTGAACTTTTCCATTTCCCCAAGTCGCAAGTGTTCAAGAAAGTCATTGATAAAGCTTTCGGCAGGAATGTACTTGACACGCGCATCAGGAATATTTTTCAAAATCTCATTTCCAATCGCATTGAGTAAGTGAGTCTTTCCAAGACCAGGTCCTCCATAGATGAAAAGAGGATTATAGGTCAGAGCTAAATCTTCAGATACTGCTAGTGCAGCAGACACCGCCCAAACATTCCCATCACCTTGAATAAAGTTATCAAAGGTATATTTTTCTTTTAACCCTGTTTCGGAATAGGGAATCGTTGGTAGTGCAGGTGTGTAATCGTAAGTAGAGACACTATTCGTATCATTTACTTGAGGAGATTCTGTACTCTGAGGTTTAGTGAAAATATAGTGAGGTTTGATTTCAGAATCATAAATTTCAAAACCAGCAGCAATGATAATATCTTTTAATTGCTTTTCCCACACCATTTCCATCTCTGATCTCGGTAGAAATATAGTAGCTGTATTTTCTTCTACTTTGATGAGTTCAGCAGGTGTAGCATAGAAATCATACATAGATCGAGTCAATCTTTCTTGAGCAAATTCTAAAATACGATTCCAAAATTGCTTTTCTTTCAACTAATTTTCCTCCTTTACTATGATTTTAGTAGTTTAGTGCTAGACTTATTTTACCATAGATAGTAGGATTTTTCCACAGATTGGGGAAAAGAATCCACAATGTTAGTAGTATTTATCCACAGATTGGGGATAAATAGGAAAATCCTTGATTTAATAGGCTTTTTGATAAAAAAATTGGTGGATAAATTTGTGGGTTGAGAAAATAAAAGAACAGCCTTATTTCAGGCTGTTAATAATTCTATCGTATTCTTCTTGACTTGAAAAGGAGATAATAATCTTTCCAGTATCTTTTTTTGAAAGTTTAATTTCTACACTTAAACCGAGTAGTTTTTTTAATTTATCTTCTTCGTCTTTGATGAAAGAATCACTTTTTTTTTGCTTCTTTCGTTTTTTCTCTGTAAGAAGTGCTTCTAGCTTTCTCACAGAAATATCTTCATTTTTGATTAGTTGGAAGAAATAGTCTTGCTGCTCTTTGTCCAAACCAACTAGTGAACGTGCATGCGCTTGAGAAATTTTTCCATTTTCTACTTCAGTTAAGATATATTCTGGTAGGGAAAGCAAACGAATAAAATTAGTGATATAAGGACGAGATTTCCCCATTTTATCCGCTATCTCAGTGTGAGTAAATCCTTTTTCTACTAAAGATTCGTAGGCGCGTGCTTCTTCAACAGGATTTAAATTTTCTCTCTGCAAATTCTCAATGATTGACTGGATCATCATTTCCTGATCTGAGAGGTGCTTTACAACGGCTGGAATAGAGGTCAGACCAGCCAAGAGAGAAGCCCGATATCGTCTCTCTCCTGCAAGGATTTCATAACCAATTACAGGAGCTTGACGAACGATGATTGGTTGGATGAGCCCATTTTCTTTGATTGACTGAGCTAATTCCTTTAGTTTATCTGTATCAAATTCTTTTCGAGGTTGGTAAGGATTCTTTTGTATTTCAGAGATAGAAATCATTTCAAATTTTTCCATGATTCTACACTAACATATCTTTTACTTTCTGTAAAGTTTTCTTTACACTGATGTCAATTAAGACTCTAAATCACCAGAATTCTTATCTAGTTTAATTGAAGTTGTTTCCTCCTTACCGTTACGGTAGTAGGTTATTTTGATAGTATCTCCAATAGCATGATTGTAAAGAGCATGTTGTAGGTCTGTTGATGAGGCAATCTCTTTGTCGTCAACTTTGGTAATGACATCGTATTTTTGAAGATGTCCATTTGCTGGCATATTGTTTTGAACAGATCGAACAACTACACCTGAAGTGAGGCCACTTGGAATGTTAAGTTTTCTAAGATCACTAGCTCCAACATTTGACAGATTGACCATTTGAATTCCAAGAGCAGGACGAGTCACTTTACCATCACTTTCAAGCTGTTTAATGATATTTTGTGCATCGTTTGAAGGAATTGCAAAACCAAGACCTTCTACAGATGTTCCACCATTACTTGCAATTTTACTTGATGTAATACCAATTACTTGTCCTTGAATATTTACAAGTGGACCACCAGAGTTACCAGGGTTAATGGCCGTATCTGTTTGAATGGCTTTTGTTGAAATAGCTTGACCATCTTCAGATTTTAGAGAAACATTTCGATTAAGACTTGAAATAATCCCCTGTGTAACTGTATTAGCATATTCTGAACCTAGAGGACTACCGATAGCAATCGCTGTTTCTCCAACACTAAGTTGACTTGAATCCCCAAATTCTGCCACTGTTGTAACTTTTTCTGAAGAAATTTTAACGACAGCAATATCAGAGAAGGTATCAGATCCGACAATTTCACCAGGAACCTTGGTACCATCTGCTAAGCGGATATCAACTTTTGAAGCTCCATTGATAACGTGAGTATTGGTTACAAGATAGGCATCTTTATCATCCTTTTTATAGATAACACCTGATCCCTCACTTGCGATTTGTTGATTGTCTGAATCAGAATTAGTTTCATCAGCATTAAATACACTACTTTGTCTACTGCTAGAAGAAGAATAAGTAATGATTGAGACAACAGCATCCTTAACTTTATTTACTGCTTGAGTGGTTGAATTTTCATTTTTATAGGATGTTTGAGTGACAGTGCCAGAATTATTATTTGTAGCTTGATTTCCTTGTTTTTGATAAAGTTGTAATGTTACGAAACTTCCTAAGGCACCGCTTAAAAATCCGATTAGAATGATTACGAGAATTTTAACTCCTTTTTTGTAAAATTTTTGTAAGTGTTTCATAAACGCCTCCGTTTGTTATTTATTTACTCAGATTATAAACCTATTAACTTAATCCAAACTTAAAAGCTTAAAGTTTTACACAAGTTGTGGATAACTCGCTTTATTCTGTGAATTTACTAGTAATTTTGGATGATTTTTATGTGTATAAGATGTGAAATGAAGTGTGGATATGATAGAATAGAAGAATGAAAATAAAAATTGTAACAGTAGGAAAATTAAAAGAAAAATACCTTAAAGATGGTATTGTTGAATATACCAAACGAATTTCACGTTTCGCCAAATTAGAAATGATTGAGCTCACTGATGAGAAGACACCTGACAAAGCCAGTGAATTAGAAAATCAAAAAATCTTGGAAACAGAAGGTGAAAGAATTCTTTCTAAGGTTGGAGAAAGAGAATTTGTCGTTGTACTAGCCATTGAAGGAAAAACACTCTCCTCAGAGGAATTTAGTAAGCAACTAGAGCAAGCTTCTATCAAAGGATACTCAACGCTTACTTTTATCATTGGAGGAAGTTTGGGTCTAGCTCCTGTTGTAAAAAATAGGGCCAATCTTTCTGTCAGTTTTGGACGTCTGACATTACCACATCAGTTAATGAGATTGGTTTTAGTTGAACAAATTTACCGTGCTTTTACAATTCAACAGGGTTCTCCTTACCACAAATAGAAGATTGACTTAGCTCTTGTTTTTTGATAGAATGGTCATGTTAGGTCTCATAGCTCAGCTGGATAGAGCATTCGCCTTCTAAGCGAACGGTCGCAGGTTCGAATCCTGCTGGGATCAATTTTAGATGCGAAGCTGGGGTAAATCCCAGCTTTTTTCTTAAAAAAGTGCGTTTCAGGTGCAAAAATGTACAGTTGGGAAGAATTTTTTCTTACATGGTCTTCATTTTGTATAATAGGTGTGTAAGTTAACTTACAAGGAAAAATAATACAGGAGATTTCATTATGAAAAATACAGTAAAGTTGGAACAATTTAAAGAAGTAACAGAGGCAGAATTGCAGGAGATTCGAGGTGGAGATTGGAGAATTTCAGAAACAATTCGTAATCTTATTTTTCCAAGAAGAAAGTAATGAAATAAAGGTAGAGAGTAATGGATTTATTTGGATTAGGGATAGCTATTTTTTATTTTCTCATCATTAGCAAAAGTTATGAATGGATTTGTAAAATAAATAGAAAAGAACAAATTGTTTTTTTCTGTTACACATGTATCTCAGTTTTTATACTTGAAGAAATTATTACACTAGTATATTCTAATAGTTTTGCTTTGTCTAAATTTTTATTTCCTTTGGTTGTGTACCTTTATTTAAGAAAGTTAAAGAAGTCTGAAAAATACAAAGCTATTTTTATCAGTTTACTATTGTCTTTATTATATCACAGTACTCATACTTTTATATCCGTAACCTTATCTTCTATAACAGGAGATGAAGTAGTATTACACTATAAAAGTACATTCCTTTTAGTAGTATTGTTGATGACTTATTTTTCTATTCTAATAATAATTCGTTATTTTCATCTGGAAATTAAATATTTTGATAAAGATTATCTGTATCCTTTTTTAAAAAAAGTAATAGTTGCTTTCTTTGGTTTACATATCTTATTGTTTATTTCAGATATAGTAAGTACAACTCATCATTTAAATAGCTTCGGAAGTATTTTATCAACCATTGTTTTTATTTGCTTGTTATTGATTTTCTTTGCAATGAATTCTCACAAGGTTCAAATTGAAAAAGAGATTGCTCTAAAACAAAAGAAATTTGAACAAAAACATTTACAGACTTATACTGATGAAATTGTGGAGTTGTATAATGAAATTCGAGGTTTTCGTCATGACTATGCAGGGATGCTTGTCAGCATGCAAATGGCGATTGACAGTGGAGATTTACAAGAAATTGACAGAGTTTACAATGAAGTATTAGTAAAAGCAAATCAGAAATTGAGGTCAGAAAAATATACTTACTTTGATTTAAATAATATAGAAGATTCTGCTTTACGAAGTTTAATTGCTCAATCGATTGTCTATGCACGAAAAAATGATGTAGAGTTTACATTGGAAGTAAAGGATATCATTACTAGACTGTCAATAGATTTACTTGATCTTGTTCGTATCATGAGCATTTTATTAAACAATGCTGTTGAAGGTGCTGCAGATAGTTACTTGAAACAAATGGAAGTTGCAGTCATTAAGATGGATTTTGAAACAGTTATAGTTATCCAGAATTCATGCAAAATAACTATGACGCCTTCAGAGGACCTATTTGCCTTAGGTTTTTCTACCAAGGGAAGAAATAGAGGTCTAGGGCTTAATAATGTCAAAGAGATTTTAGATAAGTATGACAACATTATTTTAGAAACAGAGATGGAAGACAACACATTTAGACAAATTATTAGATTTAAGAGGGAATTCGAATGAAAGTATTAATTTTAGAAGATGTTATTGAACATCAAGTGAGACTAGAGAGAATATTAAATGAAATCTCAGAAGAATCGAATATTCCTATTTCATATAAGACAACAGGAAAAGTTCGTGAGTTTAAGGAATATATCGAAAATGACGAAGTAAACCAGCTTTATTTCCTAGATATTGATATTCATGGAATCGAGAAAAAAGGCTTTGAAGTGGCTCAATTTATCCGTCATCACAATCCTTATGCTATTATTGTCTTTATTACCAGTCGATCTGAATTTGCTACCTTAACGTACAAATACCAGGTATCAGCCCTAGATTTTGTTGATAAAGATATCAATGATGAATTGTTCAAAAAACGCATCGAGCAGAGTATTTTTTACACTAAGAGCATGCTGCTTGAAAACGAAGATGTTGTAGACTATTTTGATTACAACTATAAAGGAAATGATTTGAAAATTCCTTACCATGACATTTTGTATATCGAAACCACAGGAGTTTCTCATAAACTTCGGATTATTGGTAAGAATTTTGCTAAAGAATTCTATGGAACTATGACAGATATTCAGGAAAAGGACAAACATACCCAGCGATTTTATTGCTCCCATAAATCTTTCCTTGTCAATGTGGGAAATGTGAGAGAAATTGATCGAAAGAATTTAGAAGTTGTCTTTTATGAAGATCATCGTTGTCCTATTACTCGTTTAAAAGTCCGCAAACTAAAAGATATTCTAGAGAAAAAATCTAAAAAGTGATTGACAATTAGTAAGAAATTGATATAATGGTTATATCTGCTACAGATAGATGGTCCGTTGGTCAAGGGGTTAAGACACCGCCTTTTCACGGCGGTAACACGGGTTCGAATCCCGTACGGACTATTTTATCCGCCATAGCTCAGTTGGTAGTAGCGCATGACTGTTAATCATGATGTCGTAGGTTCGAGTCCTACTGGCGGAGTCAGATAAAAATAGAACACCATTGGTGTTCTTTTTTTAGTTTACATCACCTAACATTTTCATAAGGAAGTCTGTCATTTCTTGCGGACTTTCTTTTTTTCCGTGAGCAATCCAAGTCTGGCAAACACCAAATAGGGCATTTGTTAGATAAATACTGCTGTATTCTAATTCTATTGGAGTGAGTTGTAATTTCATAAAGCGTTTCTGAAGGTCGGTACTAAGCATAATGTGAAGCTTATTTCTCAAGAAATTTTGGATTTCTTTTGTCCCATTTTCAGATAAGAGTGCAGCCAAGAGTGGCTCAGACTCTAAATATTCAAATACTTCTAAAATAGCATCTCTTTTGCGATGAGCATGTTTTTGGAAAATATACTCAAAGGTATGAAATAGCTTACTTTGGTAGAGTTCAATCATATCATACTTATCCTTGTAGTGAGTGTAAAAGCTGGAACGACTAATTCCGGCTTTTTCTGCTAGCTTGACAGTAGAAATTTGATCAAAGGGCTGGTCCATCAATAATTGAACCATGGCATTTTCGATAATTCGTTTTGTTTTTAAACGTTTGTTACTTTCTTTCATAATTCCTCCTTGTAAACAAAAATAGACTATGTGTCTAAAAAAATATTTTTTACCTTGTAATTTAGATTTTTTGATGTATAATCTATTATATCAAAATTTTAGACAATATGTGTAAAAAAGGAGGAAACATGTTTAAAGAATGGAAAGCAATATTTAAAAAACCGACCTTTATCATTGTTATGATAGGGATTTCTCTCATTCCAGCTCTATACAACATTATATTTTTATCATCCATGTGGGATCCATATGGTCAAGTATCGGAGTTACCTGTGGCAGTTGTCAATAAAGATAAGGAAGCTTCTTATAATGGACAGACAATGACAATAGGTGAAGACATGGTGTCTAATTTAAAAGAAAATAAGGCTTTAGATTTTCACTTTGTTAATGAAGAGGAAGGGGAAAAAGGGCTAGAAGATGGTGACTACTACATGGTAGTGACTTTACCAAGTGATCTATCTGAAAAAGCTACTTCTATCCTAACGAATCATCCTGAACAGATGCAGATTGATTATCAGACGTCAAGTGGGCATAGCTTTATTGCAAGTAAGATGAGTGATTCTGCAATGACACAATTAAAACAAACCGTCTCTACTAATGTTACTGAAACGTACACTAAGGCTTTATTTCAAAAAATGAATGATTTGAAGTCTGGAATAAATAAGGCAGCTGAAGGAAGTGAACAATTAGCTAATGGAGCCGATCAGTTGGTGACGGGAAGTCAAACATTGACGACAAATCTTAATACTCTAGCTAACTCAAGTGTAACTTTTTCAAATGGAGCGGATCAATTTACAAAAGGCTTATCTAGCTATGTGTCTGCTATAGAGCAATTACATATTGGTTTAGGAAATTTTAATAGTGGTTTACAAAGTTATACAAATGCTGTCTCGCAAGTTGACACTGGACTTGGTCAATTAGCTTCAAAAACTCCTGAGTTGGTGACAGGTGTAAATCAGCTAAATACAGGTATAAAGTCCTATACAGGTGGCGTTTCACAACTGGATACAGGTCTCAATCAATTTTCAGTTGGTGTAAATGCTTATACAAGTAGTGTAAAAGAACTTTCTAACGGAACAAGTCAATTATCCAATCAATCAGATACACTAAGAGATGGAATGGAGCAATTAAATACTGGTATTAAAGAAATTTCAAGCCAATTAGAGTCCTCATCTCAACAAAGTGAAGAAATAGCGCAAATGGCAAAAAGCTTAGGAGAACTAAATAAAACACTACAAGCTCTTACAATATCAGATAATACTCAACTGAAAAGTACATTGTCAGAAGCTTTGCCAAATCTAACAACTCTTGCTCAGGATATTGTGACCAAAAGTCAGACAGAACAAGAGAAAACTATTGCTAACCTTCAATCAACAGCTACTTATCAATCTCTTACAGAGGAACAAAAGAAAGAACTGACAGAAGCTATTTCTAAAAATTCTAATTCTACTATTGAGTCAGCAAAAACAATTTTAACGACAGTAGGGGGATTAAAAGAAAGTATAGAGAATTCAGAACAACAAGTATCTAATCTATCTGATGTGCAGACGAAAGCAAATCAACTCTTACCTGCAGCATCTAGCTCCTTGACAACCTTGTCAAATGGATTTACAACATTACAAACTTCTGTAAATAATCAGTTAGTTCCTGGAAGTCAGTCAATTGAAAAAGGAGTTGTAAACTACACTAAAGTACTGGATACTATTTCTATAGGTGCTAATCAACTAAGTGAAAAGAATGCAAGTTTAACAACTAGTCTAGATCAATTAGTTTCTGGATCAAGTAAGTTGACAGAAAATACATCAAGTTTGACAGCTGGAGTAGATGCGTTAGCTGGAAAAGCTCCAGAATTAGTATCAGGTATAGAAAGTTTGTCATCTGGTTCTGTTCAATTGAATAATAAGAGTCCAGAGCTGATAGCAGGTATTACTAAATTACAATTTGGCTCTGGTCAATTAACAGATAAATCAACACAGTTACTTTCTGCAGCATCTCAACTAGGAAGTGGTGCTATGAAGATTGCAGATGGTACTGGAAAACTAGCAGAAGGTGGAACAAGCTTAACCTCTGGTCTTGAAGATTTACAGACAGGAGTTGATTCATTAGGGCAAGGATTAGGCAATGCTAACAATCAACTTAAATCAGCATCAACAGAGTCAAAAAATGCAGAAACATTAACGGAACCCTTAAGTCTTTCAAAGACAGATAATGATCAAGTTCCTGTAAATGGGATTGCTATGGCTCCTTATATGATATCAGTCGCTCTCTTTGTCGCTGCATTATCAACAAATATGATTTTTGCTAAATTACCTTCAGGTCGTCATCCTGAAACTCGCTGGGCTTGGTTCAAATCTCGCTTTGAGATAAATGGAGTTATAGCTGTTTTAGCCGCTGTCTTAGTCTATGGTGGCGTTCATCTTATTGGTCTAACAGCAAATCATGAAATGAGAACCTTGTTCTTAATTATTATCGCAAGCTTAACATTTATGTCTATGGTAACTGCATTAACAACTTGGAATAGCCGTATAGGAGCCTTCTTCTCTCTTATTTTACTATTATTACAGTTAGCATCAAGTGCGGGGACCTATCCCCTTGCATTGACAAATGATTTCTTTAAAGGTATCAGTCCATGGTTACCAATGAGTTACTCTGTATCAGGCTTGCGACAAACAATCTCTATGACAGGAAATATTCATCACCAAGTGATTTTCCTTATTATAACACTAGCTTTCTTTACTGCTTTAGGTATGCTAGCTTATCAACCTAAGAAAATGGAAGAAGATTAAAAAGATTGACCAAGGAATTGGTCAATCTTTTTCTGTCTTAGATAAATTTCGTCTGTGATTATAGATCCCAAAAAGAAGAAGGGCAGTTAGTGAGCAGGCTGCTCCAATAACAAAACCATTGGGGATAAAGGAAAGTGTAATGGTGCCTTTTCCTTTTGGAACATCAACTTTCATAAAACCAGTTTGAGCCTGCTTGATTTCAAGTTTTTTCCCATCCTGGTATGCAGACCAACCTTTGTCATAAGGAATAGTGAAGAAAATAGAGGTATCTTGTTTTACTTCATATGTAGCAAAGACTTTATTTTTAGAGGTGGATACTTCTACAGGTTGTTCTTTAATTTTTTGGATTGCTTCAGTTAGGGCCTGAGTATCTAAACGATAGAAGGTTGGAGATTCAAATGACACCTGAGAATTTCCAGGGAAACTAACACTGATATTGAAAGTTTTCTGTTCTTGAGTATAACCCAAATTAAAGAAATTAAATGCATTGTCAGTTGTAAAAGTCTTTTTTTCTCCATTGACAAGGATATCAACTTTCTTTTGCTTATCGTTTGTAAAATGAAGATTTGAAAAAGAGAGATAGACTTGACTATTTTGAGGAACCTCAATTTGATAATCAATCTTTGCATCTTCATTCGCAGAACCTGTGATGCTGGTTAAACCATCTGAAGTATCTGTTTTATCATATGCTATTTGGGAGAAGTAATCTAAGTTGAGATTAGCAAGCTGGTTTATAAATAAAGCCTGATTATCTAGAGTGTGATTGTTAAAGTTTACATCTGTGTAAATAGATTGAGTAGCAAAGGCAATGGGTAAAGAGAGTTGATTTTTATATAAGGTTAAATGATCCTTTTGATAAATCTCTTGAAAGCCATACTTATCAAGTGAAGTTTCAGAAATATTGTACTGGATTCCAAATAAACTGTCTGCTAAAAGACTGTTATTTGTATAACGGAGATTGAGGTTGGTTCCAGAGGATTTGAATCCTAGTTTATCCAAACTAGTGCTAGCTGAGCGATTTCGTACAGACGAAAATTGAGAGATTCCATTGTAGTTAAATTTCATACTGTCATTCCCAGTCTGAATTTGCAGTTTTTCAGTACGTGTAAATGGATTGTCAATTTGGTTTAGAATGGATTCCATAGCGGTGATATCTCTATTATAGGCGCTACGAGAAGCAAAGGCCCATTCTTTAGCTATTCCTTCCATTTGAGATGAAGCATTTAAGCTTATCTCAAATGTTATAAATAAAGACAAAAGAATTGCAAATAGATTTATAGAGATAAATTTTCTAATGACTGCAAGAAGTAAAAGAGCATAAACTAGTAGAAATTCAAGAGTGAGTAGGATATTCAAATCAGTTAGAAAAGAATAGTGTGATTTAAAATAGACAGTAGCCAAAAATCCTGTTAGTACAAGAAAAAGTGAGACAAATAGATTCCAGAGCTTCAGTTCTTTCAGACGATTTAAGACTTCTGCTGCAGTATAAATTAACAGAGTGGAAAAAATCCAAGCATAGCGATGCAAAAACATATTTGGGGTGTGCATCCCTTGCCAAAATAAATCAAGTGCTTCTATGTAAAAGCTTGTTATTAAAAAAGTAAAAAAAATTGCATAGATAAGTTTCACGTGAAACTTAATGGATTTTATTGTGAAAAATAGAATGGTCAAAATAAAAGGAAGCAATCCAACAAAAATCATTGGTATAGATCCATACTTAGTTGTATCAAAAGATCCAATGAATTGTTTTGCGAAAATATCCAAATACCAGCTACTTTCTGTTTTTAATTTTGTGATGGCAGTTAACTTCTCCCCATGAGTTTGTAAATCAAACAGTGTAGGAAGAGTCATAATCAAACTAGCCATTCCAGCTAAAAAGGAGGTAACAACAAAATCAAGAAAAGATGATTTTCGAGTTTTAAAGTCCCAAGAAATTTGGCAGAGATACCAGAAAATAAGAAACAATACTGTCATATACCCAAAATAATAATTTTGAATAAATAAGATTGACAAACTTGTAAAGTATAGTAGGCGCTTCTTTTGTGTTATAAGTAGGTATAAACCAGTTATAATTAAAGGAATCAAGATAAAAACATCTAGCCAGGTTTTTATCTCTAACTGACTAATGGTAAAGCTCATTAGAGCATAGGAAGTAGATAAGGCAAGTTTTAAAAATTTTGGGATATCTTTAAATAATCTAGTCAAACTAAAGAAGGTTGACAGACCAATCAATCCAAATTTTAAGAGAGTGGTCAGATAAACAGCATCTGGCATATTCGACAGATTAAAAAAGTAAACCAGAGGTGAGAGAAAACTACCCAAGTAATAACTAGATAGAGCATAGAAATTCAGTCCGAGGCCACTTGTAAAGGTGTAAAACAAACTACCATTTCCATGTAAAATATTTCGTAAAGCCACATCAAAAATAACGTATTGATGGAAACCATCTCCTAATAGTGGAGATGTATCACTATTCCAGTAGATACCTTGAGTTAGGTATACTCCAGTCATAATTACTAAAGGAATGATGAAAGAAACAAAATAGGTCCAATATGTTTTAAAAAATGATTTCATGTTACCTCGTAGAATGATAGAAAACTCAGTTGGTTACCCCAACTGAGTTTTGAAGTCTTATTTAATCTTTCCAAAGTTCTTTAACTTTTGCTTGTACTTCTGCATTTTCTAGGAATTCATCATAGGTTTCATCGATACGATCAATGACGCCATTCTTAGACAAAACAATGATATGGTTTGCCAAAGTTTGAATGAACTCGTGGTCATGACTGGCAAAGATGATTGATTCTTTAAAGTTTTTCAATCCATCGTTCAAGCTTGAGATAGATTCCAAGTCCAAGTGATTTGTTGGATCATCAAGTACAAGGACATTTGATTTCAAGAGCATGAGTTTTGAAAGCATGACACGTACTTTTTCTCCCCCTGACAAGACGTTTACAGGTTTGTTAACCTCATCTCCAGAAAAGAGCATACGACCAAGGAAACCACGTAGGAAGGTATTGTCATCTTCTTCTTTACTTGCAAATTGACGCAACCAGTCAAGGATTGACTCTCCTCCTGCAAAATCAGCCGAGTTGTCTTTTGGCAAGTAAGAACGGCTAGTAGTAACTCCCCACTTGACAGTTCCTTCATAGTCGATGTCACCCATAATTGCACGAATTAATGCAGTCGTTTGGATGTCATTTTGTCCAATAAGAGCTGTCTTATCACCTGGACGCAAGATGAAACTAATATTGTCTAGGATAGTTTCGCCATCAATCTTTACAGTTAGATTTTCTACTGTCAAGAGATCATTACCAATCTCACGTTCTGCTTTAAAGTTGATAAATGGGTACTTACGACTAGATGGAACAATCTCTTCTAATTCAATCTTGTCAAGCATTTTTTTACGAGACGTTGCTTGTCTTGACTTAGAAGCGTTGGCAGAGAAGCGAGCAACGAATTCTTGCAATTGCTTAATTTTTTCTTCTGCCTTGGCATTACGGTCTGCTAGCAATTTAGCAGCGAGTTCAGAAGATTCCTTCCAGAAGTCATAGTTTCCGACATAGAGTTTGATTTTTCCAAAGTCAAGGTCGGCCATATGAGTACACACTTTGTTTAAGAAGTGACGGTCGTGGGATACTACGATAACGGTGTTATCAAAGTCAATCAAGAAGTCTTCTAGCCAAGTAATAGATTGGATGTCCAACCCGTTGGTCGGCTCGTCCAAGAGAAGAACATCTGGTTTGCCAAAAAGTGCTTTGGCAAGGAGAACCTTCACTTTTTCACCATTGGCCAATTCGCTCATGTTTTGATAGTGCAATTCTTCTGGAATGTTTAGGTTTTGAAGTAGTTGAGACGCTTCACTTTCTGCTTCCCAACCTCCAAGTTCAGCAAATTCACCTTCGAGTTCGGCTGCACGAACACCATCTTCATCGGAAAAATCTTCCTTCATGTAAATGGCATCTTTTTCTTTCATGATGTTGTAAAGTTTTTCATTTCCCATAATGACGACATCAATAACTCGTTCATCTTCATAGTCAAAATGATTTTGACGGAGAACAGAGAGACGTTCATCTGGACCAAGAGAGATGTGACCAGTTGTTGGCTCGATATCACCAGCTAAGATTTTTAAGAATGTAGACTTCCCAGCACCATTAGCACCAATTAATCCATATGTATTTCCTTCTGTAAATTTGATATTGACATCATCAAAAAGTTTGCGATCACTAAAACGTAGTGAAACATCAGATACTGTAAGCAATGTTTTTCTCCTATAATATGTAATATATTTATTCTACTAGAAAAGAGAGAAATATTCAAATTTTTGTTTGTCAATTTTATGTCAATTAAGTTTACAGGGTTATTTACAATGAGTTAGTTGTTTGATTTAAATAATTTTCTGTTATTTTAACAAAAAAATGCTATAATTGAAGAGACCATTTCGAAGGAGAAAAAAATGACGAAACCCATTATTTTAACAGGAGATCGCCCAACAGGAAAACTGCATATTGGACATTATGTTGGGAGTTTAAAAAATAGAGTATTACTACAGGAAGAAGACAAGTATGAGATGTTTGTTTTTTTGGCGGACCAACAAGCATTGACAGATCACGCCAAAGACCCTCAAACGATTGTAGAATCGATTGGGAATGTTGCCTTAGATTACCTAGCAGTTGGACTAGATCCAAGTAAATCAACTATCTTTATTCAAAGCCAAATTCCAGAGTTGGCTGAATTATCTATGTACTATATGAATTTGGTGTCACTAGCTCGTTTGGAACGGAATCCGACAGTAAAAACAGAGATTGCTCAGAAAGGGTTTGGAGAAAGTATTCCGACAGGATTTTTGGTTTATCCGATTGCGCAAGCAGCAGATATTACTGCCTTCAAGGCTAATTATGTTCCTGTTGGGACAGATCAGAAACCAATGATTGAGCAAACTCGTGAGATTGTTCGTTCCTTTAATCATGCTTATAATTGTGAGGTTTTGGTAGAGCCGGAAGGTATTTATCCAGAAAATGAGAGAGCAGGACGTTTGCCTGGTTTAGATGGAAATGCTAAAATGTCTAAATCCCTTAATAATGGTATTTATCTAGCTGATGATGCGGATACGTTGCGTAAAAAAGTCATGAGCATGTATACTGATCCAGACCATATTCGGGTTGAGGATCCAGGTAAGATTGAAGGAAATATGGTTTTCCATTATCTAGATGTGTTTGGTCGTCCAGAAGATGCTCAAGACATTGCAGATATGAAAGAACATTATCAACGTGGTGGTCTCGGTGATGTAAAGACGAAACGTTATCTACTTGAAATATTAGAACGCGAACTTGGTCCTATTCGTGAGCGCCGTATCAAATTTGCTAAGGATATGGGAGAAGTGTACAATATGCTTCAAAAAGGTAGTGAGAAAGCGCGTGAGGTTGCGGGGCAAACTCTATATGAAGTTAAGGGAGCAATGGGACTAAATTATTTTAAATAATAGATAAAATATGAATCGTAAAACTATCTCTTCCATAGGATCACAGGGATAGTTTTTTTATGATTTCTACCATAAATATAATTGACAAATTTTCATAGAATGGTATGATAGATACAATACAAAAAGAGTCAAGCTCAAAAAGAAAGAAAAGAGGAAACTTCAATGTCTAATTGGGATACTAAATTTTTAAAAAAAGGTTTTACCTTTGATGATGTATTGCTCATTCCAGCAGAAAGTCATGTGTTGCCTAATGATGCAGATTTAACAACAAAATTGGCAGATAATCTGACTTTAAATATCCCAATTATAACAGCCGCCATGGATACAGTTACAGAAAGTCAAATGGCTATTGCCATTGCTCGTGCAGGTGGTCTTGGAGTAATCCATAAAAATATGTCTATTGCGCAACAGGCAGATGAAGTTCGTAAGGTAAAACGTTCTGAAAATGGTGTTATTATTGATCCATTCTTCTTGACTCCAGAACACACTATTGCTGAAGCAGATGAACTGATGGGACGTTACCGTATCAGTGGTGTTCCAGTTGTGGAGACACTTGAAAATCGTAAATTGGTTGGTATTCTAACAAACCGAGATCTTCGCTTTATTTCAGATTACAATCAGCCAATCTCAAACCATATGACCAGTGAAAATCTTGTCACTGCTCCTGTGGGTACAGATCTTACAACAGCTGAAAGCATTCTTCAAGAACACCGTATTGAAAAACTTCCTTTGGTTGACGAAGAAGGTCGTCTTTCTGGCTTGATTACTATTAAGGATATTGAAAAAGTTATTGAGTTCCCAAATGCTGCCAAAGATGAATTTGGTCGTCTACTAGTAGCTGGTGCAGTCGGTGTCACTTCAGATACATTTGAACGTGCAGAGGCTCTCTTTGAAGCAGGGGCTGACGCAATTGTTATTGATACTGCGCATGGTCACTCTGCTGGGGTTCTACGTAAAATTGCTGAAATTCGTGCTCACTTCCCAGATCGTACTTTGATTGCGGGTAATATTGCAACTGCTGAAGGTGCGCGTGCTCTTTATGATGCGGGTGTGGATGTTGTCAAAGTCGGGATTGGACCAGGTTCTATCTGTACTACTCGTGTGATTGCAGGTGTAGGTGTCCCACAAGTGACAGCGATTTATGATGCGGCAGCAGTTGCGCGTGAATATGGAAAAACAATCATTGCTGATGGTGGAATCAAGTATTCTGGAGATATTGTAAAAGCCCTTGCTGCAGGTGGAAATGCGGTTATGCTTGGATCAATGTTCGCTGGAACAGACGAAGCACCAGGTGAAACGGAAATCTTCCAAGGACGTAAGTTTAAAACCTACCGTGGTATGGGATCAATCGCTGCAATGAAGAAAGGTTCAAGTGACCGTTACTTCCAAGGTTCTGTCAATGAAGCAAACAAACTTGTTCCAGAAGGAATTGAAGGCCGTGTTGCCTATAAAGGAGCAGCAGCTGATATTGTCTTCCAAATGATTGGTGGTATTCGCTCTGGTATGGGTTACTGTGGTGCAGCTAACCTTAAAGAACTACATGATAATGCTCAATTTATTGAAATGTCTGGGGCTGGTCTAAAAGAAAGCCATCCTCATGATGTGCAAATTACTAATGAAGCACCAAACTACTCTATGTAGGAAGTAAAAAAGAACTCCTGATTTTCAGGAGTTCTTTTTATTTACAAAGTTGTCAATGTTGATTTACAGAAATTTTACCGTTTTGAATATTGAAAATACTAAGGTTTTCTGGCAAGTTTTGTAAGTGGTCTAAACTTGTTGTTGTAATAAAGGTTTGGATAGATTGAGAAATGGTTTCTAGTAATTTTAGTTGCCGTGTATTGTCAAGTTCGCTCATAACATCATCAAGCAGTAGTATCGGAGACTCGTTGGTAATACTTTCCATTAGCTCAATCTCTGCTAGTTTGATAGAAAGTACAAGACTACGATGTTGACCTTGGCTTCCAAAACTAGCATCCATTCCATTGATATAAAAAGCAATGTCATCTCGATGAGGGCCAACTCCAGTATTCTTTTTAAATAAGTCTCTGGATCTGCTTTTCTCCAAAGCAATTTTAAAAGAATTTGTTAGCTGTTCTTCATTAGTGAAGTTGACAGATGATTGATAAGATATTGACAGCTCTTCTAATTCATTTGAAATTTCTAAGTGTTTTTTTTGACCAAATTTCTCTAAGTCTTTAATGAATTTTATCCGATGCTTTATAACACGACACCCATACTCTACTAGCTGATCGTCTAAGACTGACAGAAATGTATCGTCAATCTTCTGGCTGGATTTTAGATAAGTATTTCTTTGCTTGAGTATGTGATTATAGTTTGACAAGTCTGACAAGTAGATTGGTTTAATTTGTCCCAGTTCGATGTCTATAAATTTTCGACGGACAGAAGGTGCTCCCTTAATTAGCTGGAGATCTTCAGGTGCGAAGAGGACAACATTCATATGTCCGATGTAGTCTGATAGGCGAGCTTGTTTTAAGTGATTGACTTTAGTCACACGCCCTTTTGGCGTTAAATCAATTTCTAGAGGGATAGAGCTTGTTTTTTTCTGTAGCAAGCCAGAAAGATGGAGTTGCTCGTTATCAAAATGAATGAGATTTTTATCTGTACGAGTCCGATGACTACGTGTCAAGGCCAAGAAATAGATTGCTTCTAGAATATTGGTTTTTCCTTGTGCATTTTGACCTAGAAAGACATTTAATTTTGGATTGAAATCAATTTTTGCCTCTTTGTAGTTTCGAAAGGTTTTAATTGTTAAATGTTTGAGCCACATGGTTATCTTCCTGGAAAACGTGGAACTTGTTTGGTTTTAGGCGATGAAGAAGTTTTTTGTTTTTCTTTCTTGATACCTTTATTCATCTCTTTGACAAGTTTAGCAATTCGCTCTTTCTCAATCTTATCTGCTTGATACTCTTCTTGCTCTTTTAAACTTGGTTGTGTCAAGTTGATGTCAATCTTTAAATCAGGAATATCAATCGTATCTCCAATACGGATTTTTTTCCCACGTCTACTTTCTAACTCACCATTAAAGTAAACTTGATGATCTATTAAAAAGGATTTGATAGCACCTCCGCTTTGTATAATTCCAAGTTCTTTTAGGAGGGCTTGGAGCGTAATAAATTTTTCAAATAATTTGTATTCCATAATTCACCTCAATCTTTGGTATTATACCATATTTTCCTTGAAATAGCTGAAGGAAAGTTAGCTGAAATGAAAACGGTTTTACTCTTTAAAGCTATAAAGAGAACAAGAAAAATTTTAATTTTCGTGGTATAATAGAACTCTATATGTAAGGAGGTAAGGTATGGAATTAGTGCCTGGAATTTCAGCACATTTTGTTCAATCCAAAAAGTTTAAAACAAATAAAATCACTATTCGTTTTACTGCTCCCTTATCTCTTGAGACAATAGCAGGACGCATGTTAAGTGCGAGTATGTTGGAGACGGCAAATCAAATTTACCCAACATCTCAAGTATTTCGCAGATACTTGGCAAGTTTATATGGAACAGATATTTCCACAAGTGCTTATCGTAGGGGACAGGCACATATTCTTGACTTAACATTTACTTATGTGAGGGATGATTTTTTAAGTAAAAAGAATGTCTTGACTTCTCGAATTTTGGAATTGGTGAGACAGACTTTATTTGCTCCCTTAGCTCAAGATTGTGCTTTTGAGCCAGCTTTATTTGAAATTGAAAGAAAACAGTTATTGGCTAGTCTAGCTACTGATATGGATGATTCATTTTATTTTGCTCATAAGGAGTTGGATAGCTTGTTCTTCCATGATGAGCGTCTTCAATTGAGATACAGTGATTTACGAAATAGTATTTCAAATGAGTCTCCGGAAAGTAGCTACACGTGCTTTCAAAATGCTCTGAAAAATGATCGTATTGATTTCTTTTTCTTAGGTGATTTTAATGAAGTAGAAATTACAGAATCGCTGAAGTCATTACCCTTTACAGCTAGAGAGAACGGCGTCACTATCCAGTACCATCAGTCTTATTCGAATGTTCTACGAGAAGAAATGGTTCAGAGGAATGTTGGGCAATCTATTTTAGAATTAGGCTATCATTCTCCTGTAAAATATGGTGATGATGAGCATTTGTCCATGCTTGTTATGAATGGTTTGTTGGGTGAATTTGCACATTCGAAACTTTTTACAAACGTTCGTGAAAATGCTGGAATAGCCTATACAGTCTCTAGTCAACTGGATTTGTTTAGTGGTCTGTTAAGGATGTATGCGGGTATCGATAGAAAAAATCGAAATCAGGCTAGAAAATTGATGAATCATCAGTTGCTAGATCTGAAAAAGGGTAACTTTACAGATTTTGAACTTGAACAAACCAAGGAGATGATTCGACGATCTTTGTTGATGGCTCAAGATAATCAACAGACCCTAGTTGAAAGAGTCTATTTGAATGCTCTATTGGGAAAATCAAGCTTTGACATTGATCGATTGGTGGCAAAATTAGAGAATGTTGGTAAAGAAGCTGTATGTAAAGCTGCTAATAGTTTGAAGTTGCAAGCGATTTACTTTATGGAAGGAGTAGAATGACAAAGGTTGTTTTTGAAGAAAAATACTATCCTGCTGTAAAGGAAACAGTCTACAAAGCACAATTGTCAAATGGATTGACAGTTTCTTTACTCCCTAAGCAAGATTTCAATGAGGTTTATGGGATTGTAACAGTTCAATTTGGTTCTGTAGATGCAACTTATACAAGCTTGGGAAAAGGTTTACGTCATCATCCAGCAGGAATTGCACATTTTCTTGAACATAAATTGTTTGAAAGAGAAAACTCTGAGGATATAATGGCTGCATTTACTCGATTAGGTGCGGATAGTAATGCCTTTACAAGCTTTACTAAGACCAGCTATCTTTTTTCAACAATTGACCATCTATTAGAGAATTTAGATTTGCTAGATGAGTTAGTCAGAGATGTTCATTTTACAGAAGAGTCTGTTTTGAGGGAACAGGATATTATCCAGCATGAACGAGAAATGTACCAAGACGATCCAGACTCACGCTTGTTTTTTGCAACATTAGCCAACCTTTATCCTAATACTCCTTTAGCAACAGATATTGTTGGAAGTGAAAAATCAATTGCTGAGATTCAAGTTTCAAATTTAAAAGAGAACTTTACAGACTTTTACAAACCTGTCAACATGTCACTGTTTTTAGTTGGAAATATTGATGTGGAAGTTGTTGAGGAATACTTTTCGAAAAAGGAAAAGGAAGTTTCAAACCAGTTTACGGTTTTAAAAGAGCAACTCCTTTTGCAGCCTGTGAAGCAAACAGATAGTCTTCGGATGGAAGTTTCTTCACCCAAACTTGCTGTTGCGATTAGAGGTAATGGGCAAATAACAGAAGCTGAGTCTTATCGTTACAATATTTTATTGAAATTACTATTTACGATGATGTTTGGTTGGACTTCTGATCGTTTTCAAAGGTTATATGAGTCTGGGAAGTTAGATGCGTCATTGTCACTTGAGGTTGAAGTCAACAGTCGCTTTCATTTTGTGATATTGACAATGGATACCAAAGAGCCTGTTTCTCTGTCGCATCAATTTCGGAAAGCGATTCGTCAGTTTAGTAGTGATACGGATATTACAGAGGAACATTTAGATCTTGTTAAGAGTGAGATGTTTGGGGAATTTTTCAGTAGCATGAACTCCTTGGAATTTATTGCAACTCAATACGATCCGATGGATCGCGGAGAAACAATTTTTGATTTTCCGAAAATTTTACAGGAAATTACTTTGGAGGATGTTCTAGAAGCTGGACATCGTTTGATTGATAATGGTGATCTAGTTGATTTTACAATCTTTCCAGCTTAAAAGATGACTAATACTAGAAAGAAGGAATGGTACGTATGAGAAAAAAAACAATTGGTGAGGTTCTACGTTTAGCTAGAATTAACCAGGGATTGAGTTTGGAAGAATTACAGGAGAAAACTGAAATTCAGTTGAACTTTCTAGAAGCTATGGAGGCAGATGATTTTGATCAACTTCCTAGTACCTTCTATGCTCGTTCTTTTTTAAGAAAATATGCCTGGGCAGTAGAGTTAGATGAAAGAATTGTATTGGATGCCTATGATTCAGGTAGTATGATCACTTATGAAGAGGTAGATGTCGATGAAGAAGACTTGTCTGGTCGCAGACGATCAAATAAGAAAAAAACGTCTTATCTCCCCTTGTTTTATTTCGTTCTATTTGCTTTGTCAATTTTAATTTTTGTCACTTACTATGTTTGGAACTACATCCAAACTCAGCCAAATCCTTCTTCAGTTAATTATAGTGTTGTGAACTCGACTAGTTCCACAACCTCATCTAGTTCATCTTCTACTAGTCAGACGTCTAGCTCGTCTTCTACTGCGGAATCAACTATTACCGTTTCAGGTGAAGGGAACCGCATTGAAGCTCGCTATAAAACGAGTAAGGAAACAGCTACGGTTCAGCTGACTGTTTCGGATGCAACTAGCTGGGTAAGTGTTTCAGGAAGTGACCTTGAAGGTGGTGTGACACTATCCGCAGACAATAAAAACGCAAAAACAACAGTTTCAACTAAGAATCCCGTTACCATTACTTTAGGTGTAGTGAAGGGAGTTACTGTGACTGTGGACAATCAAACGATTGATACTTCGAAGCTGACAACTCAGACTGGAACTGTAACACTTACATTTACTACAGATTAAGGAAAAATCAATGAAAAAAGAACAAATTCCTAATGTATTAACTATTGGTAGAATTCTCTTTATACCTCTCTTTATTCTTATTTTGACTTTGGGCCATTCACAAGGCAGTCATTTGCTGGCAGCGATCATCTTTGCAGTTGCTAGTATAACGGATTATCTTGATGGTTACCTTGCTCGCAAATGGAATGTAGTCAGCAACTTTGGAAAATTTGCTGATCCGATGGCCGATAAACTGTTGGTTATGTCAGCTTTTATCATGTTGATTGAGTTAGGTATGGCTCCAGCTTGGGTTGTTGCTATTATCATCTGCCGTGAACTTGCGGTGACAGGCTTGCGTTTGTTGCTTGTTGAGACGGGAGGGACAGTTCTAGCAGCAGCGATGCCAGGGAAAATCAAGACCTTTAGTCAGATGTTTGCCATTATCTTTTTGCTCTTACATTGGAATTTAATTGGTCAGCTGTTGCTTTATATAGCTTTGTTTTTCACCATCTACTCTGGTTATGATTATTTCAAGGGTAGCGCTCATGTATTCAAAGGGACATTTGGTTCGAAATGAAATTGATTATTGAAGTAAAAGATCTGTCTTTTCGTTACAAGGAAGACCAGGATCATTATGATGTTAATAATGTCTCGTTTCACGTGAAACGGGGAGAATGGCTTTCGATTGTAGGTCATAATGGGAGTGGGAAATCGACAACTATCCGTTTGATTGATGGCTTGCTTGAAGCAGAGTCTGGGGAAATCTGGATAGATGGGCAATTGCTGTCCTCTGAGAATGTTTGGGACTTACGCCGTCAAATTGGTATGGTTTTTCAAAATCCAGATAACCAATTTGTGGGGGCGACTGTTGAAGATGATGTTGCCTTTGGTTTAGAAAATCAGGGACTTCCTCGTGAAGAAATGAAGAAGAGAGTGGCTGAATCTTTGGAGTTGGTAGGGATGCTGGACTTTAAGAAGAGAGAACCAGCTCGTTTATCTGGTGGCCAAAAACAACGTGTGGCCATTGCAGGAGTTGTTGCCCTGAGGCCAGCTATTTTAATTTTGGACGAGGCTACAAGTATGTTGGATCCTGAGGGACGAAGAGAACTGATTCAGACAGTTCAAGAGATTCGAAAAGAAAACCAGATGACAGTCGTCTCCATTACACATGATTTAGAAGAAGTTGCGATGAGTGACCGTGTCTTGGTCATGAAAAAAGGCCAAGTGGAATCAACCAGCAGCCCAAGAGAACTTTTTTCTCGGGATGACCTTGACCAGATAGGGTTGGATGAGCCTTTTACTAATCAATTGAGAGAATCTTTGAGAGAGACTGGTTATCAGTTGCCGGATGGCTATTTGACAGAAGGAGAGCTAGAGGACAAGCTATGGGAATTACTCTAGAAAATGTGAGCTTTACCTATCAAGAGGGGACTCCCCTATCTTCATCAGCCTTGACTGATGTTTCTTTGACGATTGAGGATGGTTCCTATACAGCTTTAGTAGGGCACACAGGTAGTGGGAAATCAACGATTTTACAGCTTTTAAATGGCCTATTGGTACCAAGTAAGGGTTCTGTTCGAGTTTTCGATACCGTCATTACCCCTACATCAACCAATAAAGAAATTCGCCAGATTCGAAAGCAGGTTGGTCTAGTGTTTCAATTTGCTGAAAATCAGATTTTCGAAGAGACTGTTTTGAAAGATGTTGCATTTGGACCGCAAAATTTTGGAGTTTCTGAGGAAGAGGCCAAGAAAATTGCGCGTGAAAAGTTAGCCTTGGTAGGCATCGATGAGTCACTCTTTGAGCGCAGTCCTTTTGAACTTTCGGGTGGTCAGATGAGACGTGTGGCTATAGCAGGTATGCTAGCCATGGAGCCAACTGTCTTGGTTTTGGATGAGCCGACAGCAGGACTTGATCCTTTGGGCAGAAAAGAATTGATGACCCTATTTAAAAAACTCCACCTTTCTGGAATGACAATCGTTCTGGTAACGCATTTGATGGATGATGTAGCTGCATATGCTGATCAGGTCTATGTTATGGAAAAGGGACGTTTGGTCAAAAGTGGCAAACCGAGCGAAGTTTTCCAAGATGTAGCCTCTATGGAAAGAGTACAGTTAGGTGTGCCTAAAATCACAGCCTTTTGCAAACGTTTGGCAGATAGAGGTGTAGCTTTTAAAAAACTGCCAATCAAGATAGAGGAGTTTAAGGAGTCGCTAAATGGATAGTATGATTTTAGGGCGTTATATACCGGGGGATTCCATCATTCATCGCTTGGATCCACGTAGTAAATTGCTTGCTATGATCCTGTTAATTTTGATTGTATTTTGGGCCAATAATCCTCTCACCAATCTCATTCTGTTTATAGCGACAGGTATATTTATCGCTTTGTCAGGCGTTTCTCTCTCATTTTTCGTTCAGGGATTAAAATCCATGTTCTTCCTGATTGCTTTTACAACTCTTTTTCAGCTCTTTTTCATTTCGAGTGGAAATGTCCTATTTGAGTTTTCTTTTATAAGAATAACGGATTATGCTTTGCAACAAGCGGGAATCATTTTCTGTCGTTTTGTGTTGATTATTTTCTTTTCAACCTTGCTAACCTTAACGACCATGCCTTTGAGTCTGGCAGCTGCAGTTGAAGCTCTTTTGGCACCGCTGAAACGCGTGAAAGTTCCCGTTCATGAAATTGGTCTCATGTTATCAATGAGTTTGCGTTTTGTTCCAACCTTGATGGATGACACGACGAGAATTATGAATGCTCAAAAAGCTCGTGGAGTTGACTTTGGCGAAGGTAGCATCGTTCAAAAAGTAAAGGCTATGATTCCAATTTTAATTCCTCTTTTTGCGACGAGTTTAAAGCGTGCAGATTCATTGGCAATTGCCATGGAAGCGCGTGGTTATCAGGGAGGAAAGGGTAGAAGTCAGTATAGACAGTTGAGATGGAGTCAAAAGGATACACTGGCAATTCTTGTGATTTTAGTACTGGGATGTTTCTTATTTTTCTTAAAATCTTAGCAGGTTTGTAGGATTGATAAGAAGCTCATAGTAGCAGGTTTTTAGTATAAAGGTAGGAATATGAACCGTTTTAAAAAATCAAAATATCTAATCATCGTTTTTGTCACAGTTCTGGCAGTTTCTGTTCTATTAGTGACAACCTATTCAAGCGCTATTGTGACGAAACTAGGAGATGGGATTTCCTTAGTAGATAGAATTGTTCAGAAACCCTTTCAGTGGTTTGATACTTTCAAATCAGATTTGGGACATTTGACGCAGACTTACAATGAAAATGAGAGTCTAAAAAAACAGCTCTATCAACTAGAGGTGGAGTCTAATCAATCAGAAAGTTTAAAAAATGAAAATGAACAATTACGTCAGTTGCTGGATATGAAGTCAAAATTGCAGGCAACAAAAACCATTGCAGCAGATGTGATTATGCGGGCTCCAGTATCTTGGAAACAAGAGTTAACAATTGATGCGGGAAGTTCAAAAGGAGCTTCTGAAAATATGTTGGCCATTGCAAACGGGGGTTTGATTGGTAGTGTTTCAAAGGTGGAGGATCATTCAACAACGATCAACCTATTGACAAACACCGAAAATTCAGACAAAATTTCTGTTAAAATCCTGCATGGTTCTACTGAAATTTACGGGATTATTGTTGGTTATGATAAGGAGTCAGAACTGCTTAAAATTAGCCAATTAAATAGTAACAGTGACATTAGCGCAGGAGACAAGGTGACTACAGGGGGGCTCGGAAACTTTAATGTTAAGGATATCCCTGTTGGAGAGGTTGTTGCTACAACACACAGCAGTGATTATCTAACAAAGGAAGTAACAGTAAAGTTGAGTGCTGACACCAAAAATCTTCATGTGGTAGAGTTAGTGGGGAATTAGCAATGAGACTGTTAAAACAAATTGGTATTTTCTTTTTACTCCCTTTTGTCGTACTAATTGATGCACATATTGGACAATTAGCGGGATCCTTCTTCCCTCACTTTCATTTAGCAAGTCATTTTCTGTTTTTATTTCTCTTATTTGAGACAATTGAGGTTTCAGAATATCTCTATCTAGCTTATTGCGGTATAGTGGGTTTAGTGTACGATATCTATTTTTTCCACTTGATAGGAATTGCGACACTTCTATTTATCTTAATAGGTGCTTCGCTCCATAAATTTAATAGTGTAATTTTGCTAAACCGTTGGACAAGAATGTTAACAATAGTTGTGATGAGTTTCCTATTTGATATGGGGAGCTATCTCCTTGCTCTTGCTATGGGATTGACAGTAGAATCGATGCCAGTTTTCATCGTCTATAGCCTTGTCCCATCAATGATTTTAAACTTTTTATGGATGCTTATTTTCCAATATATTTTTGAAAAATGTTATCTATAAGAAAGAAATAAAAATGTAACAAAGGCGTAATATTTATTATGTCTTTTTTTGGTATACTAGTAATGTCTTAAATAGAAGGAGTATCTACACAATATGAAGAAAAAAATCTTAGCGTCACTTTTATTAAGTACAGTATTAGTGTCTCAAGCGGCGGTATTGACAATTGTCCACGCTGAAACAACTGATGAAAAGATTGCTGCTCAAGATAGTAAGATTAGTAATTTGACATCTCAACAAAAAGAAGCTCAAAAACAAGTAGATGAAATCCAAACGCAAGTTACAGCTATCCAAACTCAACAAACAAACTTAGAAGCTGAGAACGAAACTCTACAAGCTGAATCTAAAAAACTTGAAGGAGAAATTACAGAGCTCTCTAAGAATATTGTTGCTCGTAATGAATCTTTGGAAAAACAAGCACGTAGCGCACAAACAAACGGTGCTGCAACTAGCTATATCAATACAATTGTAAACTCAAAATCAATTACAGAAGCTATTTCACGTGTTGCAGCCATGAGCGAGATTGTATCAGCTAACAACAAAATGTTGGAACAACAGAAAGCTGATAAGAAATCTATCGCTGAGAAACAGGTTGCAAATAATGAAGCAATCAACACTGTCATTGCGAACCAACAAACACTTGCTGACGATGCACAAGCATTGACAACAAAACAAGCAGAGTTGAAAGTTGCTGAGTTAAACCTTGCTGCTGAGAAAGCAACTGCAGAAGGCGAAAAAGCTACTTTGCTAGAACAAAAAGCAACTGCAGAAGCAGAAGCAAAAGCAGCGGCTGAAGCAGAAGCAGCTTACAAAGCTCGTCAAGCAAGCCAACAACAATCAGTAGTTGCTTCAGGAAATACAAGCTTCTCTGCTCAAGTACAAGCGACATCAAGCTCTTCATCAGATGATGATTCAAGCTACACTCCAGCACCTGCTCCAACTCCAACTAGACAGCGTCCAACATACAGTACAAATGCTTCAAGTTATCCAACTGGTGAATGTACTTGGGGAGCTAAGACATTAGCACCTTGGGCTGGAGATTACTGGGGTAACGGAGCGCAGTGGGCTACAAGTGCAGCAGCTGCAGGATTCCGTACTGGATCAACTCCACAAGTTGGTGCGATTGCATGTTGGAATGACGGTGGATATGGACACGTAGCGGTTGTTACAGCAGTTTCATCATCAACTAGCATTCAAGTATCAGAATCAAACTATGGTGGAGATCGTACAATCGGTAACAAACGTGGATGGTTCAACCCAACTACAACTTCTGAAGGTTACGTAACATACATCTATCCAAACTAATGAATGAAACGAAGAGGCTCGATTTGAGCCTCTTTTATTATTTTTTATCGGAAGCAAGGCCGAAATCTATCAAAACCACTTGAAAATATCGCTAAAATGTGGTAAAATGAAACTTGTCGTGTAAACGATAATACTCATTCTTGATGAATTGTGAAACTGTTGCCCTCGGGTCGTTTTGCAAGTTGAAGTCGAGGAGAGGAAAAAAACAAAAAGGAGAAATACTCATGGCAGTAATTTCAATGAAACAACTTCTTGAGGCTGGTGTACACTTTGGTCACCAAACTCGTCGCTGGAACCCTAAGATGGCTAAGTACATCTTCACTGAGCGTAACGGAATCCACGTTATCGACTTGCAACAAACTGTAAAATACGCTGACCAAGCATACGACTTTATGCGTGATGCGGCAGCTAACGATGCAGTTGTATTGTTTGTTGGTACTAAAAAACAAGCTGCTGACGCTGTTAAAGAAGAAGCAGAGCGTTCAGGTCAATACTACATCAACCACCGTTGGTTGGGTGGAACTCTTACTAACTGGGGAACTATCCAAAAACGTATTGCTCGTTTGAAAGAAATCAAACGTATGGAAGAAGAAGGAATCTTCGACGTTCTTCCTAAGAAAGAAGTTGCACTTCTTAACAAACAACGTGCACGTCTTGAAAAATTCTTGGGTGGTATCGAAGACATGCCTCGTATCCCTGATGTAATGTACGTAGTTGACCCACATAAAGAACAAATCGCTGTTAAAGAAGCTAAAAAATTGGGTATCCCAGTTGTAGCGATGGTTGACACAAACACTGATCCAGACGATATCGATGTAATCATCCCAGCTAACGATGACGCTATCCGCGCTGTTAAATTGATCACAGCTAAATTGGCTGACGCTATCATCGAAGGACGTCAAGGTGAAGATGCAGCAGCAGTTGAAGCAGAATTTGCAGCTTCAGAAGCTCAAGCAGACTCAATCGAAGAAATCGTTGAAGTTGTAGAAGGCGACAACGCTTAATTCATATAAATAGTAATTACCTAGGAGGGCGGGGCCTAGCCCAGCTCTCCTATTTTTAAAAAATATAGGAGAATCAAAATGGCAGAAATTACAGCTAAACTTGTAAAAGAGTTGCGTGAAAAATCTGGTGCCGGTGTTATGGACGCTAAAAAAGCGCTTGTAGAAACAGACGGTGACATCGAAAAAGCGATTGAATTGCTTCGTGAAAAAGGTATGGCGAAAGCAGCTAAGAAAGCTGACCGTGTTGCTGCAGAAGGTTTGACTGGTGTTTATGTTAACGGTAACGTTGCAGCAGTAGTTGAAGTAAACGCTGAAACTGACTTCGTTGCGAAAAACGCTCAATTCGTTGACTTGGTAAACGCAACAGCTAAAGTAATTGCTGAAGGAAAACCAGCTAACAACGAAGAGGCTCTTGCTTTGACAATGCCTTCAGGTGAAACTCTTGAGGCTGCATATGTATCTGCAACAGCTACAATCGGTGAAAAAATCTCATTCCGTCGTTTTGCTTTGCTTGAAAAAACAGATGCGCAACACTTTGGAGCATACCAACACAATGGTGGTCGTATCGGTGTTATCTCTGTTATTGAAGGTGAAGACGAAGCGCTTGCTAAACAAATCTCAATGCACATTGCTGCGATGAAACCAACAGTTCTTTCTTACAAAGAATTGGATGAGCAATTCGTTAAAGATGAGTTGGCACAATTGAACCACGTAATCGACCAAGATAACGAAAGCCGTGCAATGGTTGGTAAACCAGCTCTTCCACACTTGAAGTATGGTTCAAAAGCACAATTGACTGATGAAGTGATTGCTCAAGCTGAAGCTGACATCAAAGCTGAGTTGGCTGCAGAAGGCAAACCAGAAAAAATCTGGGACAAAATCATCCCAGGTAAAATGGACCGCTTCATGCTTGACAACACTAAAGTTGACCAAGCATACACACTTCTTGCACAAGTATACATCATGGATGACAGCAAGACAGTTGAAGCTTACCTTGAATCAGTAAATGCTTCAGTAGTTGAGTTCGCTCGCTTTGAAGTTGGTGAAGGTATCGAGAAAGCTGCAAACGACTTTGAAGCAGAAGTTGCAGCTACAATGGCAGCAGCCTTGAATAACTAATAGAAAAGGAAGCGATTTGCTTCCTTTTTCTTTTGGTCTAGAGAGTAGATTCTGTATGAGTAAACAAAAAGCCCTTTAATAAGGGCTAAGTGCATTTAGGAGGCTACACTTCAAATTCATAGAGTGCTGTAGACAAATAACGTTCGCCGTTATCTGGTGCTAAAGCAAGGACTTTCTTACCTGTACCTAATTTCTTGGCAACCTCAATTGCCCCGTAAATTGCTGCAGCTGAAGAAATCCCAACAAGGAAGCCTTCTTTTCCACCAATTTCACGGCCAAGCGCTAGAGCATCATCTGACGTCACGCGGACGATACCATCATAGGCCTTTGTATCAAGTGTTTCAGGAATAAATCCAGCTGAGATGCCTTGAATTTTGTGAGGTCCTGGTTTTTCACCAGACAAGATAGCTGACTCGTCTGCCTCAACTGCATAAACTTGAATGTTGGGATTTGCTGCTTTAAGAGCGTGAGAAACACCTGAGATCGTTCCACCGGTGCCAACACCACCCACAAAAGCATCTAAACCATCAGAACCGAAAGCAGCCAGTATTTCAGCTCCTGTTGTTCTTTCGTGTACTTCTGGATTAGCTGGATTATTAAATTGGAGTGGAAGGAAGCCGTCACGTTGAGCAGCGATTTCCTGAGCTTTAGCAATGGCCCCTTTCATTCCTTCGCTACCAGGAGTAAGGACGAGTTCAGCACCATAGGCTTGGATAATCTTGCGTCGTTCCACACTCATCGTTTCAGGCATGACGATAACAACTTTATATCCTTTAGCGGCACCAACCCATGAAAGACCGATACCAGTGTTTCCACTCGTTGCTTCAACAATGGTAGCACCCGGTTTTAGAATACCATCTTGTTCCGCTTTTTCAATCATGCTAAGGGAAATGCGGTCTTTTACTGACGATCCAGGGTTAAAAGCTTCTAGTTTAACATAGACGTCTGCAGCACCCTCTGGAACAATGTTGTTAAGTTTAACAATCGGTGTTTGTCCAATAAGTTCAGTGATATTGTTATAAATAGTCATAGATGTACCTCTTTGTATAAGATGATACTAGTATAACGTGCTCTAGGCTATTTGTAAAATATAGAAATCCTATCGAAGCGATAGGATTTTTTTATATCAAAGGTCTAAGCCATTAATTTTCAATCGATTGTGATAAGCAAGTTCTAGTAAATAGGTGTAAAGGGGAAGAATATCCGTTTTCTTAGGAAATTCAAATTTGTGGTAACTAAAATGCTCATTATGTGCTTTTAGAAAGACATTTTCTAAATAAGTGATTGTAATCTCACTATCATCTATACCTGCTCCAGCAGTTTCCATTTCAACGTTTACAATGTTCATCAAAAAGAGTGACTTAACAGACACCTTGCGACCAGTGGCACCTTGCTTATCTGTAAAAATAATACGAATATTTGTAAAGATGATTGAATCTCGAATAAGTTTATACCCGCTTTGAATTTCTTCATTCTCTAGTAGATATTGACCATATTCTTTGATAAGAGTCTCTTTGTTTTCCTCGCTAAAGTTTCCAGCAAGTCCTTGAATAAATTTCCCAAACGCCATGTATTTCTCCTTTGTTTACACTAAGTTTACAGGAACTTCAACTTCCCGTAAGCCTTGATCAGTTAAAGTAACCTTTCCATTAAAGAACTCAACAAGAGCAGCTTTGATATTTTCTTTCTCTTCCTTATCAACATAGATCATTGTATCAACTTGATCTGTAAAGTTTGTATCCAACTCCATGAGATGGTGCTCTCTAAGAAAATTACCATATTCTTGATACTGAGCGTAAGACATCTGAATGGCTATGCCAGCCCGTTCTTTGATTTCAATAATGCCAATTTCTTTGACAGCCAAGGCTACACTACCTGCATAAGCACGAATCAAACCACCAGCACCTAGTTTGATGCCACCAAAGTAGCGAGTAACTACTACACAGACATTGGTAAGATTATGATTTTCTAAGACACCCAGCATAGGGACTCCGGCAGTACCACTAGGCTCCCCATCATCACTCGTACGTTTGATTTCACTGCGTTCCCCTATAATAAAAGCAGAGCAGTTATGGGTGGCTTTATAGTGTTCTTTTTTGATGGTAGTGATGAAGTCACGAGCCTCTTCTTCGCTATAAACACGCTTGACATGACAGATAAATCGGGATTTTTTGATTTCTTCTTGGACCTGCCCATCCTCTTTAATTGTTCTAAATTCCATGATTCAATTGTACTAAAAAAATATCTAAAGCGCTAGGTTTTTACGAATATTAAAGTATGAAAGTAAATCCAAATTACCTCGGTCGCTTGTTTACTGAGAAAGAATTAACTGAAGAAGAACGACAGGAAGCAATGAAACTGCCAGCAATGAGAAAAGAGAAGGGGAAACTATTTTGTCAACGTTGTAATAGTTCGATTCTAGAAGAATGGTATTTGCCTATCGGCGCTTACTATTGTAGGGAGTGTTTTCTGATGAAGCGAGTCAGGAGTGATCAAGTTTTATACTATTTTCCACAGGAAGATTTTCCTAAGCAAGATGTTCTCAAATGGCGTGGTCAGTTAACCCCTTTTCAGGAAAAGGTATCAGAGGGGTTGATTCGAGCAGTCGAAAAGAAAGAACCGACTTTAGTTCATGCTGTGACAGGAGCTGGAAAGACAGAGATGATCTATCAAGTTGTTGCCAAAGTGATTGATGATGGTGGTGCAGTTTGTTTGGCCAGTCCTCGAATTGATGTGTGTTTGGAACTGTATAAGCGACTGCAGAATGACTTTGCTTGCGATATAGCGCTACTCCATGGCGAATCAGAGCCTTATTTTCGAACTCCCCTAGTAGTTGCAACAACTCATCAGTTATTAAAATTTTATCATGCTTTTGATTTGTTGATAGTGGATGAGGTAGATGCCTTTCCTTATGTTGACAACACTATGCTTTACTATGCTGTGAAGAATAGTGTAAAGGAGGATGGATTAAGGATATTCCTTACAGCAACTTCTACAGATGAGTTAGATAGGAAGGTTCGCACAGGAGAATTAAAACGATTAAGCTTGCCGAGACGGTTTCATGGAAATCCTTTGATTATTCCTAAACCTGTCTGGTTATCAGATTTTAATCGCTGTTTAGAGAAAAACCAATTGTCAACCAAGTTAAAGACCTATATTGAGAAACAGAGAAGATCAGGTTATCCCTTACTGATTTTTGCATCAGAGATTAAGAAAGGCGAAAAACTAAAAGAAATACTACAGGTGAATTTCCCGAATGAGAATATCGGTTTTGTATCTTCTGTCACAGAAGATCGATTAGAGCAAGTACAAGCTTTTCGAGACGGAGAACTAACAATACTGATCAGTACGACAATATTGGAACGCGGGGTTACCTTCCCTTGTGTGGATGTTTTCGTAGTAGAAGCTAATCATCGTCTCTTTACCAAGTCTAGTTTGATTCAGATTGGTGGTCGAGTTGGGCGTAGTATGGACAGACCAATTGGTGAGTTGCTCTTCTTTCATGATGGATTAAATACTTCCATCAAGAAGGCAATAAAGGAAATCAAGCAGATGAACAAGGAGGCTGGATTATGAACTGTTTATTATGTGGTCAGGCTACAAAGGGGGAGTTAACTTTTAGTAGGCTCTTCCTTTTGAAGCACGACTGCAGTTATCTATGCTCAGCTTGTGCTACGATTTTTGAGAATATTGGTGAGAATTATTGTCCAAACTGTATGAAAACAGGCATGTCAACTAAGTGTCAAGATTGTAAACTTTGGTGTAAAGAAGGAATTCAGGTTGATCATAAGGCAATCTTTACCTATAATCAAGCCATGAAAGACTTTTTCAGTAGATATAAGTTTGATGGCGATTTTTTGCTTAGAAAAGTTTTTGCTTCTGTTCTTGCTGAGGAGCTGAAAAAGTATAGAGGTTATCAATTTGTTGTAATTCCCCTAAGTCCTGGAAGATTGCTTGAGAGGGGGTTTAACCAAGTCGAGGGTTTGGTTGAGGCAGCAGGCTTTTCTTTTAAAGATATATTAGGAAAAAGAGAAGAGAGTGCTAGTTCTTCTAAAAGCCGTTTAGAAAGGTTGGCTACTGAAATTCCATTTTTTATCAAAGATGGAATCTCACTTCCTAAGAAGATTTTGCTGATTGATGACATCTATACAACAGGGGCAACTGTGAATCGTGTGAAACGACTTTTGGCAGAAGCAGGTGCTTTGGAAGTTAAAACTTTTTCCCTTGTAAGATGAGGAAAAAATTTGCAAAATGAAAATGAAAGCGTTATAATATAATTAGAAAAACAAAAATGTTTAGAAAGAAGGTACTTATATGATTAAATATAGTATCCGTGGTGAAAACCTAGAAGTAACAGAAGCAATTCGTGATTATGTAGTTTCTAAACTCGAAAAGATCGAAAAGTATTTTCAACCTGAGCAAGAGTTGGATGCACGAGTAAACCTGAAAGTTTACCGTGAAAAAACAGCAAAGGTTGAAGTAACAATTCCGCTTGGATCTATCACTCTTCGTGCTGAAGATATTTCTCAAGATATGTATGGTTCTATCGATCTTGTAACAGATAAAATTGAACGTCAGATTCGTAAAAATAAAACTAAAATCGAACGTAAGAATAAAAATAAAGTTGCGACAAGTCAACTCTTTACAGATGCTCTAGTTGAAGATGCAAATGTTGTGCAACCAAAAGTCGTTCGTTCAAAACAAATTGATTTGAAGCCAATGGATTTAGAAGAAGCTCTTCTCCAAATGGATTTATTGGGACATGATTTCTTTATCTATGTAGATGTAGAAGATCAAACAACCAATGTTTTGTATCGTCGTGAAGATGGTGAAGTTGGTTTGTTAGAAGTAAAAGAATCATAAAATAGAATGTTTAAAGTGGTTTACACCAGTGTAAACCACTTTTGTATTGCATTATTATGAAAGGTATAAATGGGGGCAGTTATGAAAGACGTGGTGATTGTTTCAGCAGTGCGAACTCCAATAGGCTCCTTTGGAGGAAGTTTGAAGAATGTTTCAGCTGTTGATTTGGGAGCTTTGGTTATTAAGAGTGCTTTGGAAAAAGCCAATGTCAAACCAGAGCAGGTAGACGAAGTGATTATGGGGAATGTCCTAGGCGCAGGTTTAGGTCAAAACGTAGCTCGTCAAATGAGCGTTCATGCAGGACTCCCTGAATTTACACCAGCCTTTACTATCAACAAGGTTTGTGGTTCCGGTTTGAAGGCCGTGCAGTTGGCTGCTCAAGCGATACGATGTGGCGATGCAGATATTATCGTAGCTGGTGGTGCAGAAAACATGAGTCAGGCGCCATACGTTTTGCCAAGTTTCCGTTGGGGTGGTCGTATGGGCGATTCGAAAGTTGTTGATACCATGCTCAAGGATGGTTTGTCTGATGCCTTTAACGAATACCATATGGGAATTACAGCCGAGAATGTGGCTGAAGAATATGGTGTCAGTCGAGAAGAGCAAGATGCTCTTGCTTTAGAGTCACAAAAACGAGCAGTTGCAGCTATAGAATCTGGACGCTTTAAAGAAGAGATTGTGCCAGTTGTCATTCCTCAACGCAAAGGCAATCTTATCGTTTTTGATACAGATGAATATCCTAGAAAAGATGCTAGCTTAGAGAGTTTGTCTAAGCTAGGTTCTGTTTTCAAAAAAGACGGTTCGGTCACAGCGGGAAATGCTTCAGGAATCAATGACGGGGCAGCGGCTGTCTTAATCATGAGTGCTGAAAAAGCTAAAGAATTAGGATTGCCAGTGATTGTCCGCATTCGTTCGTATGCAAGTGTAGGTTTGGATCCTAAGATGATGGGATGTGGGCCGATTTATGCGACTCGCAAGGCTCTTGAAAAAGGCAATTTGACAGTTGATGATCTCGACTTGATTGAGTCAAATGAAGCTTTTGCTGCTCAGGCTTGTGCGGTTGGCAAAACACTTGGTTTCAACACAGATATTGTCAATGTCAATGGTGGCGCCATTGCTCTTGGTCACCCAATTGGGGCCTCCGGTTGCCGTATCCTAGTAACGCTGGTACATGAGATGATGAAACGAGATGCTAAAACTGGGTTAGCAACTCTCTGTATCGGAGGAGGGATGGGGACTGCCCTTATCGTGGAACGTTAGGTGTTAGTGATCTGAACACGTGGGTAGGAGGGTGATGATCCCCTCCTCCTTTTGTGTCTGAAGTTAGAGAAATCAATCATGAAAGAAGGGCTTGCATCTTTTAAAGGGTCGCTTTTTAAGGGCATTTGTGATATAATAATGCGCAAGAGGTTTAGAATGAAAAAAAATAATTTAACTCCGAATTCTGCTATTCTACTAGGGATTGCAACTTTCGGAACCTTAACAATGCTGATTATTTTTTCACAAAATAATGTTGTAACAATCAGTGTCTTGTTTTTATTTGTACTTCTTTATCTGCTTTTATTTGTCTGGCAAAAAAAACAGTATGAAAAGAGCGAAATTGAACAAATCCAATACGTAAATCATCAAGCTGAAGATAGCTTAAACACGCTGCTCGAACAAATGCCGGTTGGTGTTCTGAAATTAGACCTATCTACTGGCGAAGTGGAATGGTTTAATCCTTATGCTGAGTTGATTTTGACTACTGAAGAAGGCGAAATTGATGTTGAGTTAATTCAAACCATCATCAAGGCTTCTGTTGGGAATCCTGGTTCGTATGCTACCTTGGGCGAAACACGATATGCTGTTCATATGGACAAGGCTTCAGGTGTTTTGTATTTCTTTGATGTTTCTGGGGAGTACGAAGCAACTGTCGAATTGGTAACTAGCCGTCCAGTCATTGGAGTCATCTCAGTAGATAACTATGATGATTTGGAGGATGCGACATCGGACTCTGATATCAGCCATATCAATAGCTTTGTAGCTAATTTTGTTTCAGAATTTGCTAGTAAGTATGCTATGTTTTCTCGCCGTGTGGGGATGGATCGTTTTTATGTATTCACAGATTACACGGTACTAGAGGAATTGATGAATGATAAATTCTCTGTTATTGATACTTTCCGAGAAGAATCAAAACAGAGGCATCTACCCCTAACTTTAAGTATGGGATTTTCTTATGGTGATGGAAACCATGAAGAGATTGGGAAAATTGCCTTGCTCAACTTGAACTTAGCAGAAGTTCGCGGTGGTGACCAGGTGGTGGTCAAGGAAAATAACGAAACCAAGAATCCAGTCTACTTCGGTGGAGGAACTGCTGCGTCTATTAAACGTACTCGTACACGTACGAGAGCCATGATGACAGCCATTTCTGATAAGATTCGAAGTGTTGACCAGGTTTTTGTAGTCGGTCATAAAAATCTAGACATGGATGCTTTGGGCTCTGCTGTCGGTATGCAGTTGTTTGCAAGTAATATTATCGAGAACAGTTATGCTGTCTACGATGCAGACCATATGCCAGCAGATATCGAACGTGCTATTCAGTTCTTGAAGAAGGAAGATGTCACGAAACTTTTATCTCTTACAGATGCGATGAAGTTAGTTACAAACCGTTCATTATTGATTCTAGTGGATCATTCCAAGACGGCTTTGACCTTGTCAAAAGATTTTTATGATTTGTTCACTCAAACTATTGTTATTGACCATCATAGACGTGATCAGGATTTCCCAGAGAATGCAGTCATCACCTATATCGAAAGTGGAGCAAGTAGTGCCAGTGAGTTGGTCACAGAATTGATTCAGTTCCAAAATTCTAAGAAAAATCGTTTGAGTCGTATGCAGGCCAGTGTTTTGATGGCTGGTATGATGCTGGATACCAAGAATTTCACATCTCGCGTGACGAGCCGAACCTTTGATGTGGCGAGCTATCTGAGAACACGGGGAAGCGATAGTATTGCTATCCAGGAGATTGCTGCGACAGATTTTGAAGAATACCGTGAGGTAAATGAACTCATTTTACAAGGTCGTAAGTTAGGTTCAGATATCTTGATTGCCCAAGCTAAGGACTCAAGGACTTATGACACAGTTGTTATCAGTAAGGCTGCTGATGCTATGTTGGCTATGTCTGGTATTGAGGCTAGTTTCGTTCTGGCAAAAAATACACAAGGATTTATCTCTATCTCGGCTCGAAGTCGTAGTAAAATCAACGTCCAACGTATTATGGAAGAGTTGGGTGGCGGTGGTCACTTTAATCTAGCTGCCGCGCAAATCGAGAATATGAGTCTAACAGAAGTTGGAGACAAACTGACTCAACTTGTCTTAGATGAACTAAAGGAAAAGGAGAAAGAAGAATGAAAGTAATCTTTTTAGCAGATGTCAAAGGAAAAGGGAAAAAAGGCGAAATCAAGGAAGTGCCAACTGGCTACGCTCAAAACTTCCTGATTAAAAAGAATTTGGCTAAGGAAGCGACTGCTCAAGCAGTGGGTGAGTTGCGTGGAAAACAAAAATCTGAAGAAAAAGCTCATGCAGAGATGATTGCTGAAGCAAAGGCTATCAAGGCTAAGCTTGAAGCAGAAGAAACTGTTGTAGAGTTTGTTGAAAAGGTTGGACCAGATGGCCGTACATTTGGCTCTATCACTAACAAGAAAATTGCAGAAGAATTGCAAAAGCAGTTTGGTATTAAGATTGACAAACGCAATATTCAAGTGCAAGCACCAATTCGAGCAGTAGGTTTGATTGATGTACCAGTGAAGATCTATCAAGATGTTACAAGTGTCATCAATCTTTGTGTAAAAGAAGGTTAAGTTTACAACTTCTTGACAAGATTGTAAAAGGAAGGAAAGTCGGATGGCAGAAGTAGAGGAACTGCGAGTTCAACCTCAGGATATTTTGGCAGAACAATCTGTTCTGGGGGCTATTTTTATAGATGAGAGTAAGCTCGTTTTTGTCCGAGAATACATTGATTCTCGTGACTTCTTTAAGTATGCTCATCGGTTGATTTTCCAAGCAATGGTAGATTTGTCGGATCGTGGGGAAGCAATTGATGCGACGACAGTTCGGACGATTTTGGATAGCCAAGGGGATCTCCAAAATATTGGTGGCTTGTCCTATCTTGTTGAAATCGTCAACTCTGTGCCAACTTCAGCTAATGCGGAGTATTATGCTAAAATTGTAGCTGAAAAGGCTATGCTACGTCGCTTGATTTCCAAATTGACAGAGTCTGTCAACCAAGCCTATGAGGCTTCTAAGCCTGCAGATGAAATCATTGCTCAGGCTGAAAAGGGGCTCATTGATGTTAGCGAAAACGCCAATCGTAGTGGTTTCAAGAACATCCGAGATATTCTAAATATCAACTTTGGGAACCTAGAAGTTCGGTCACAACAAACAACGGATATCACTGGTATTGCAACGGGTTACCGTGATTTGGACCATATGACGACAGGTCTCCATGAGGAGGAGTTAATTATCTTAGCAGCGCGACCAGCAGTTGGTAAGACGGCCTTTGCCTTGAACATTGCTCAGAACATTGGGACTAAGTTGGACAAGACAGTTGCCATCTTTTCACTGGAAATGGGTGCAGAAAGTCTAGTAGACCGTATGTTGGCAGCAGAAGGTTTGGTGGAGTCCCATTCTATCCGTACAGGTCAATTGACTGATGAGGAGTGGCAAAAGTATACCATTGCTCAAGGGAACCTAGCCAACGCGAGTATTTATATCGATGATACACCAGGGATTCGGATTACGGAAATTCGTTCGCGCTCACGTAAACTGGCTCAAGAAACGGGCAATCTAGGATTGATTTTGATCGACTACCTACAGCTTATTACAGGGACTGGTCGTGAGAACCGCCAACAAGAAGTTTCTGAAATTTCTCGTCAGTTGAAAATTCTAGCTAAAGAGCTAAAGGTTCCAGTCATTGCTCTCAGTCAGTTATCCCGTGGAGTTGAACAGCGTCAGGATAAGAGACCAGTCTTGTCTGATATTCGTGAATCGGGTTCTATCGAGCAGGATGCGGATATCGTAGCTTTTCTATACCGTGACGACTACTACGATCGTGCGGGTGAAGAAGAGGAAGGAATTCCAAATAACAAGGTTGAGGTTATCATCGAGAAAAACCGTAGTGGAGCTCGTGGAACGGTGGAATTGATTTTCCAAAAAGAATACAATAAATTTTCAAGTATCTCAAAGAGGGAGGCATAAGATGTCAGATGCATTTACAGATGTAGCCAAGATGAAAAAAATCAAAGAAGAAATCAAGGCACATGAGGGACAAGTCGTTGAAATGACTTTGGAGAATGGCCGTAAGCGCCAAAAAAATAGATTGGGTAAGCTAATTGAGGTGTATCCATCTCTATTTATCGTTGAATTTGGGGATGTTGAAGGAGACAAACAAGCCAATGTCTATGTTGAATCCTTCACCTACTCAGATATCTTGACAGAAAAGAACTTGATTCGCTATCTAGACTAAGAATCCTAAAATAAAGTGAGCTTTGCTCACTTTTTTCTTTTTCTCCCGAATAGTATAAACGAGGGGAACCTCGGAAATTTATATTATTAAGGAGAATGAATGACGTTTTTAAAATCAGGAGTTAAGAAGAGTAGATGTACTCAGTTGAGTGTAGGGCTGGCTACTTTGTTTGTTACAAGTACCTTTTTGTTTGGTGGAGAATCGGTTCAAGCTGATAGTGTAGCGCGTGGAGATGACTATCCGCTTCACTACAAAAATGGTAGTGTTGAAATCGATCAGTGGCGGATGTATTCTCGCCAGTGTACCTCTTTTGCGGCCTTTCGTTTGAGTAGTGTAAATGGCTTTGAGATTCCTCCTGCCTATGGAAATGCAAATGAATGGGGACATCGTGCAAGGCGAGAAGGCTACCGTGTGGATACTAAGCCAGAAGTTGGGGCTATTGCTTGGTCGACAGAAGGTTATTATGGGCACGTGGCCTGGGTATCAAATGTATCAGGGGATACGATTGAAATCGAAGAGTATAACTATGGAGTTCGAGAAAAGTATAACCGTCGAAAAGTCAAGGCTAGTTCGATGACAGGTTTTATTCATTTCAAGGATTTATCTACTAGCCATAGTGCGGGTGAGAATGCTCGTAGCTCAGAGCTTCCGTCTAGTGGGACAATAGTATTCACGGAGAAATCGCCGATTATGGACCAACCGTCACGTACAGGACAGGTTATTGACTACTATTATGCTGGTGAGAGTGTAAGCTATGACCAGGTTATTGAAAAGGATGGATATAAGTGGCTCGGTTATTTGTCTTATAGCGGTTCTAGAAGATATGTGCAGTATGCAGAGTTAAGCAATACAGTGAAAGGCTGGAAAAAAGAAGAAGGGAGTTGGTATTACCGAGAGAATGGTAAGCTGGCGACAGGATGGAAAAAAGTTAACGACAATTGGTATCATTTAAAAGAAAATGGGGCCATGTCAACTGGCTGGATTAAGGATGGCTCTTACTGGTATTACCTGAAGGCTTCGGGTGAGATGCAGACGGGATGGCTTAAAGACAAGGGAACTTGGTATTACTTAGAGGAATCTGGTCGGATGAAAGCTAGTCAATGGTTCCAAGTCTCGGGGAAACATTACTATGTTGATGCTTCGGGAGCCTTAGCTGTTAATAGAGTAGTTGATGGGCACAAACTCGATAGTAATGGGGAGAGAATCTGATTTGCTCAATTTAATCATGGAAGTTTGAGTTGTTTAGGAAAGGAGTTGACGAAGAATGTACAATATAATATAATAATTACAAAAAGTAAAAAGAGGGGCGTTTTCTAATGGGCAAGAAGAAAGTTATTTTAACGAGTTTAGCAAGTGCAGCTGTTCTGGGAGCTGGTGTATTCGTTTCACAACCTTCAGTAGTTAAGGCAGATGGGGGAAAAGTAGAGGAGCAGGCAGCGATTCCCACACAACCACAAACTGCGCCAGAAGGTGAGAGGAGTGATCAAACTGAAAAGGGATTAGAAAACGCTAGTCCAGCTAATCCTGAAGCAACAAGTCTAGCCAAGATGACCAAAGAAGAATTGATGCAGGCTTTGGATGAGTTAGAAGAGCAGGCTATCAGTGATATCGAGGATAAGGAAGCGATTGAGGACAAAGAAGCTGCAGTTAAGGCTGTGAAGGAATATATCGGTAAGCTGTATATTTCAGATACCCTTGAGTCTGGAGAGCTCAGTTTAGACAATATTATCGCTGAATTACCAGAAGGTGCAGAAGATAAACCAGTGGTAACAGGTCCTGAAGCGAAAACAAATAAACAGTTGTCTGCTGAGGAGATGGCACTGCTAGATCAAGCAGAAAAAGATGCGAGAGAGCAAGTTTCTCAAGCTATAGGAGCTTTATTGCAAGCTATAGAAGATCTTGAAAATTCTGTAATTGAAGAGATTAAGAAAGACACCTCTATTATAGACAAGGAAGCAGCAATTAAGGCAGCTAAGGAAGAGATTGGTAAAGAAGATCTTCTGAAGGCTATTGCAGATGAGGATTTGGAGATTGGTGATGTTATTGTAGATTGGCCAGCAGATACGAGCGAGCACAAAACAGTAGCTGAACCTGTATCAGAATTCACAGATGAAGACCAAGCTAAGTTAGATGAAGCTGATAAAGATGCCCAGGTTGAGGCCGCTAAAGTTCGTTCAGATTTACTCGCTACCTTAGAAAAAATTGAACAAGAGACAATTGATGACCTGAACAAGGATGCTTCTATCACTGATAAGGAAGCAGCGATTAAGGCAGCTAAAGAAGTAATTGGTAAGGACGCCGTCTTGAAAGCTATCGAAGAAGGTGACCTTGACGCGTCAGACTTGTTAGCTGACCTCTTGGCAGGGGAAAGCGATCAGGTCACCCCAGCCGAAGCGAAGACTCAATCACAACTTTCTAACCAAGTTCAAGCCAAACTCGCTGCAGCAGATAAGGAAGCAGCTGAGGAAGCCAAAGCCCACAGCGAATTGTTGACAACCCTTGAGGGTATCGAACAATCAACCATCGAAGACATCAACAAGGACGCCTCTATTTCTGATAAGGAAGCTGCGATTAAGGCAGCTAAAGAACTGATTGGCAAGGATGCTATCTTGAAAGCCATTGAAGAAGGTGATCTTGACGCGTCAGACTTGCTAGCTGATTTCTTGGCAGAGGAAAGTGATCAGGTCACCCCAGCTGAAGCGAAGACCCAATCACAACTTTCAAGCCAAGACCAAGTTAAACTCGCTGCAGCGGACAAGGAAGCAGCTGAGGAAGCTAAGAAAGAGGAAGAAGTAAAGCAGGCAGCAGAAGACAAAGCCCACAGCGAATTGTTGACAACCCTTGAGGGTATTGAACAATCCACAATCGAGGACATCAATAAAGACGCCTCTATTACCGATAAAGAAGCTGCGATTAAGGCAGCTAAAGAAGTAATTGGCAAGGACGCTATCTTGAAAGCCATTGAAGAAGGCGATATCGAAGCGTCCGACTTACTGGCAGATTTCTTGGCAGAAGACAGCGATCAGGTAACACCAGCCGAAGCAAAAACTCAATCTCAACTTTCAAGCCAAGACCAAGCTAAACTCGCTAAAGCCGACAAGGAAGCAGCGGAAGAAGCAGCAAAAGTTCGCTCAGATTTAATCGCTACCCTAGAAAAAATCGAAAAATCAACCATCGACGACATCAATAAGGATGCCACTATCACTGATAAAGAAGCAGCGATTAAGGCAGCTAAAGAAGTGATTGGCAAGGACGGCATCTTGAAAGCTATCGAAGAAGGTGACATCGAAGCGTCCGACTTACTGGCAGATTTCTTGGCAGAAGACAGCGATCAGGTAACACCGGCCGAAGCGCTGAGTCAAGAAGATTTCTCAAGCCAAGACCAAGCTAAACTTGCTACGGCAGATAAGGAAGCGGCGGAAGAAGCAGCAAAAGTTCGCTCAGATTTAATCGCTGCCTTAGAAAAAATTGAAAAAGAGACAATCGACGACATCAACAAAGATGCTACTATCACTGATAAGGAAGCAGCTATTAAGGCAGCTAAAGAACTGATTGGTAAGGATGCTATCTTGAAAGCCATCGAAGAAGGTGACATCGAAGCATCAGATTTGTTAGATGATTTCTTGGCAGAAGACAGCGATCAGGTGACACCGGCCGAAGCGCTGAGTCAAGAAGATTTCTCAAGCCAAGACCAAGCTAAACTCGCTGCAGCAGACAAGGAAGCAGCAGAAGAAAATAGTAATGCGAAAAAACTTGAGCTAAGTAAATTAGAAGAGCAAGTTGCTAAGATTAAAGTGCAATTGTCAAGTTTGCAAGTTTCTGGTGACAAAAATAGTCAAGTAAAAGACTTGCAACAAGCTTTAGCAGACTATGAGGATGCTATTAAGACTCTAAGTAGTGTTATGTCAGCTGTTCTTGAAATTGAAGACTTTAAAGGTGGGATGAACGCAGTAGAAGCTGCAACTGCAGAGTTGCCAGAATACAACAAAGGTGCAAATGCGGTAGAAGCTGCTGTAAATGAACTCCCAGCCTATGCAGAAAGTGGCGCTCCAGCCGTAGCGAATATTCCAGCTTACGGAGAAAGTGGAACACCAATAGTAAACAACACTCTGCCTTATGGCGAAAGTGGTGCTCCAGCCGTAGCAAATGTTCCAGCTTACGGAGAAAGCGGTACACCAATAGTAAACAACACTCTGCCTTATGCAGAAAGTGGCGCCCCAGCCGTAGCAAATGTTCCAGTTTACGGAGAAAGTGGTACCCCAGTAGTAAATAATGCTCTGCCTTATGCAGAAAGTGGCGCTCCAGCCCTAGCCAATGTTCCAGCTTATGGAGAAAGTGGTTCCCCAGCAGTAGCCAGTATTCCAGCCTACGCTGAAAAGATTGAACCAGCAGTAAACGAAGTTCTAGAATATACTGGCAGTGTAGCTCCTTTGGCTACAAACCCTACTCTTGGAACTGAACAAGATCGTACCTACAAAGCGCCTGCAGCAACAGATGAGCAACTCCTTCCAAATACAGGAAGTAAAGATGCTTCAGCAGTCGCATCACTAGGATTTGTTGGTCTCCTTCTTGGTTTGCTACCATTTGCAAAGAGAAAATTGAACAAATAAATCGCATGAAATCAATAAAAGAAAAGGATTTGAATAGTCCTTTTCTTTTTTATGGTGAAATAGGGACAAGTCCACGTTTTTCAGCTCTTTCCGATGGTATTTTTCCTTGCTTTCCTTTATAATGGGTGTATGGACAAGAAAAAATTATTATTAATTGATGGATCTTCTGTTGCTTTTCGAGCTTTTTTTGCGCTCTATCAGCAGTTGGATCGTTTTAAAAATGCTAATGGTCTTCATACCAATGCAATCTATGGCTTTCAACTCATGTTGAATCATGTCTTAGAACGGGTTGAGCCCAGTCATGTTTTGGTAGCCTTTGATGCAGGCAAGACGACTTTCCGAACAGAGATGTATGCAGACTACAAGGGTGGCCGTGCTAAAACTCCAGATGAGTTTCGTGAGCAATTTCCTTTCATTCGTGAGTTGTTAGACCATCTTGGGATTCGCCATTATGAGTTGGCCCAGTATGAAGCGGATGATATCATCGGGACTTTAGGCCGTTTGGCTGAGAAGGATTCTTTTGATGTGACAATCGTTAGCGGAGATAAGGATTTGATCCAGTTGACGGATGAGCATACGGTGGTCGAGATTTCCAAGAAAGGTGTGGCTGAGTTTGAGGCCTTTACGCCAGACTATCTCATGGAAAAAATGGGCCTCACACCAGCTCAGTTCATTGATCTTAAGGCCCTCATGGGGGATAAGTCTGATAATATCCCTGGTGTTACTAAGATTGGTGAAAAGACGGGTATCAAGCTCTTGCTGGAGCATGGTTCGCTTGAGGGTATTTATGAAAATATCGATGGGATGAAGGCTTCTAAGATGAAGGAAAATCTCATCAATGACAAGGAACAGGCCTTCTTATCGAAAACACTAGCGACCATTGAGACTCAGGCACCGATTGAGATTGGACTAGATGATTTGGTTTATAATGGTCCAGATGTGGAAAATCTCGGAAAATTCTACGATCAGATGGGCTTCAAACAGCTCAAACAAGCTTTAAATGTGTCATCAACGGATGCGCCTGAAAGTTTGGATTTCACTATCGTTGACCAAGTCAGTCAAGACATGTTGAGCGCAGACTCTATCTTCCACTTTGAACTCTTTGGTGAAAACTACCATACAGATGACTTGGTTGGTTTTGCTTGGTCTTGTGGGGATAAACTTTACGCTACAGATAAACTTGAGCTCTTGCAGGAGCCGATTTTCAAGGAATTTTTAGAAAAAACACCTCTGAAAGTGTATGACTTTAAGAAAGCGAAGGTTCTTTTAAATCGCTTGGGCTTGAACCTGCAGGCACCTGCTTTTGACAGTCGCTTGGCAAAATACTTACTCTCAACAGTTGAGAACAATGAAATCTCAACCATTGCGAATCTCTACGGTCAAACATACTTGGTCGATGATGAGACTTTCTACGGTAAGGGGGTCAAGAAAGCTATCCCTGAGAGAGAGAAATTCTTGGAACACCTAGCTCGCAAGGTTGCAGTATTGGTTGAGACTGAGCCGGTTTTACTTGAAAAACTCAGTGAACATGGGCAGTTAGATCTTCTCTATGACATGGAGCAACCTCTGGCTTTTGTCCTTGCCAAGATGGAAATCGCTGGGATCAAGGTCAAAAAAGAAACCCTGCTTGAGATGCAGGCTGAAAATGAGGTCGTCATTGAGCAACTCACCCAAGAGATTTACGAACTGGCTGGTGAGGAATTTAATATCAACTCCCCTAAACAGTTGGGGGTCCTTCTCTTTGAAAAACTGGGTCTTCCTCTAGAGTACACCAAGAAAACCAAGACAGGTTACTCGACAGCTGTGGATGTGCTAGAGCGTCTAGCTCCTATTGCTCCGATTGTTAAAAAAATTCTAGACTACCGTCAAATTGCTAAGATTCAGTCTACCTATGTGATTGGCTTGCAGGACTGGATTTTGGATGATGGCAAGATCCACACGCGCTATGTGCAGGATTTGACTCAGACTGGGCGTTTGTCTAGTGTGGATCCCAACTTGCAAAATATTCCTGTGCGTTTGGAGCAAGGCCGTCTCATTCGTAAGGCTTTCGTACCGGAATGGGAGGATAGTGTTCTTCTTAGCTCCGACTATTCGCAGATTGAATTGCGCGTCTTGGCACATATCTCTAAAGATGAGCACTTGATTAAGGCCTTCCAAGAGGGAGCAGATATCCATACCTCGACGGCCATGCGGGTCTTTGGAATTGAACGTCCTGAAGATGTGACTCCAAACGACCGTCGTAATGCCAAGGCGGTAAACTTTGGAGTGGTTTACGGAATTTCAGATTTTGGCTTGGCAAACAATCTTGGTATTAGTCGTAAGAAGGCCAAAGCCTACATTGATACCTATTTTGAACGTTTCCCAGGTATTAAAAACTATATGGAAGAAGTGGTACGTGAGGCGCGTGATAAGGGATATGTAGAGACCCTCTTCAAGCGTCGTCGCGAGTTGCCAGATATTAATTCGCGCAACTTCAACATTCGTGGTTTTGCAGAGCGGACAGCCATCAACTCTCCTATCCAGGGCTCAGCTGCAGATATCCTCAAGATTGCTATGATCCAGCTAGACAAGGCTTTAGTAGAGGGCGGTTATCAGACCAAGATGTTATTGCAAGTGCATGATGAAATTGTCCTTGAGATTCCGAAATCAGAACTAGCAGCCGTCAAAGTACTGGTGAAACAAACCATGGAAGAAGCCATCCAGCTCAGTGTTCCCCTTATCGCAGATGAGAATGAAGGAGCAACCTGGTACGAGGCTAAATAAGAAAGTTATGAAAGAGTTTGAAGCATTTGCCTTCAAACTCTTTTTCATAGTTTTCTGTAAGCAGTTTCCTTGACTTTTCCTTGTATTTGCGTTACTATATGTCCATATAAGATATGGGAGTCTGTGTACAGTCTGAGAGGAAGTGTTAAACTTCGACCGCACCTGATCTGGGTAATGCCAGCGTAGGGAACGATACTTAGCCGAATTCTGCACCTTTTCCATATATGGAAGGGGTTTTCTTTTTATCAAAAGGAAACCTGAGAAAAGGAGGTTTTTATGAAAGCAAGCATTGCCTTGCAAGTCTTGCCCCTATCACAGGGGATTAATCGAATTGCTATTATCGATCAGGTGATTGCTTATCTGCAAGCTCAGTCCGTGACCATGGTGGTGACACCATTTGAAACAGTCTTGGAAGGGGAGTTTGATGAGCTCATGCGCATTCTCAAAGAAGCGCTTGAAGTGGCAGGGCAGGAAGCAGATAATGTCTTTGCCAATGTCAAAATAAATGTAGGAGAAATTTTAAGTATTGATGAGAAACTTGAAAAGTATACTGAGACGTCACATTAGTCTATTGGGTTTTCTAGGAGTCTTGTCAATCTGGCAGTTAGCAGGAATATTCAAACTTTTACCCAAGTTTATTCTGCCAACTCCTTTTGAAATTCTCCAGGCCTTTGTTCGTGATAGAGAATTTCTCTGGCACCATAGCTGGGCGACCTTGAGAGTGGCTTTGCTAGGTCTAGTCTTGGGAGTCTTGATTGCCTGTATCATGGCGGTGCTTATGGACAGTCTGACTTGGCTCAATGATCTTATCTACCCTATGATGGTGGTTGTTCAGACCATTCCGACCATTGCCATAGCCCCTATCCTGGTCTTGTGGCTAGGCTATGGAATTTTGCCCAAGATTGTCTTGATTATCCTGACGACAACCTTCCCTATCATCGTTAGTATTTTGAATGGATTTAGGCACTGTGACAAGGATATGCTGACCTTGTTTAGTCTGATGCGAGCCAAGCCTTGGCAAATCCTGTGGCATTTTAAAATCCCGGTCAGTCTGCCTTACTTTTATGCAGGTCTGAGGGTCAGTGTCTCCTACGCCTTTATCACAACAGTGGTATCTGAGTGGTTGGGAGGCTTTGAAGGACTAGGTGTCTACATGATTCAGTCCAAGAAACTGTTTCAGTATGATACCATGTTTGCCATTATTATTCTGGTGTCGATTATCAGCCTTTTGGGTATGAAATTGGTCGATATTAGTGAAAAATATGTGATTAAATGGAAACGTCCCTAAGATAAGGATGTTTTAGAAAAAGAAAAGAGGAAATGAAGATGAAGAAAACATGGAAAGTGTTTTTAACGCTTGTGACAGCTCTTGTAGCTGTCGTGCTGGTGGCTTGTGGTCAAGGGACTGCTTCTAAGGACAACAAAGAAGCAGAACTCAAGAAGATTGACTTTATCCTAGACTGGACGCCAAATACTAACCACACAGGGCTATATGTTGCCAAGGAAAAAGGTTATTTCAAAGAAGCTGGAGTGGATGTTGATTTGAAATTGCCACCAGAAGAAAGCTCGTCTGACTTGGTGATCAATGGCAAAGCGCCGTTTGCTATCTATTTCCAAGACTACATGGCTAAGAAATTGGAAAAAGGTGCAGGAATCACTGCCGTTGCAGCTATCGTTGAGCACAATACATCTGGAATCATCTCACATAAATCGGACAATGTCAGCAGTCCAAAGGACTTGGTTGGTAAGAAATACGGTACTTGGAATGACCCAACGGAGCTTGCTATGTTGAAAACCTTGGTAGAATCACAAGGCGGAGACTTCGAGAAGGTCGAAAAAGTACCAAACAATGACTCAAACTCGATTACACCGATTGCCAATGGCGTTTTTGACACTGCTTGGATCTACTACGGTTGGGATGGTATCCTTGCCAAATCTCAAGGCGTAGATGCTAACTTTATGTACTTAAAAGACTATGTCAAGGAGTTTGACTACTACTCACCAGTTATCATTGCAAACAACGACTATCTAAAAGACAACAAGGAAGAAGCTCGCAAAGTCATCCAAGCCATCAAAAAAGGCTACCAATATGCCATGGAACATCCAGAAGAAGCAGCAGATATCCTCATCAAGAATGCACCTGAACTCAAAGAAAAACGTGACTTTGTCATCGAATCTCAAAAATACTTGTCAAAAGAATATGCAAGTGACAAGGAAAAATGGGGACAATTTGACGCAGCTCGCTGGAATGCCTTCTACAAATGGGATAAAGAAAATGGTATCCTTAAAGAAGACTTGACAGACAAAGGCTTCACTAACGAATTTGTAAAATAATGACAGAAATTAGACTTGAACACGTAGGCTATGCTTATGGCGATGAAAAGATTTTAGAGGACATCAACCTACAGGTGACTTCGGGTGAGGTGGTCTCTATTCTAGGTCCAAGTGGTGTAGGAAAGACCACCCTCTTTAACCTAATCGCTGGGATTTTAGAAGTCCAGTCTGGGCGAATTGTCCTTGATGGCGAGGAAAATCCTAAGGGGCGCGTGAGTTATATGTTACAAAAGGATCTCCTCTTGGAACACAAGACAGTGCTTGGCAATATCATCCTGCCTCTCTTGATTCAAAAGGTGAATAAGGCAGAGGCTATTGCCCGAGCGGATGACATCCTTGCGACCTTCCAGTTGACAGCTGTACGGGACAAGTATCCTCACGAACTCAGTGGAGGGATGCGTCAGCGTGTAGCCTTGCTCCGGACCTACCTTTTCGGGCACAAGCTCTTTCTCTTGGATGAGGCCTTTAGTGCTTTGGACGAGATGACCAAGATGGAACTCCACGCTTGGTATCTGGAGATTCACAAACAGCTGCAGCTGACGACCTTGATCATCACGCATAGCATCGAAGAGGCCCTCAATCTCAGCGACCGCATCTACATCTTGAAAAATCGTCCTGGGCAAATTGTTTCAGAAATTAAACTAGATTGTTCCCAGAACGAAGACAAGGAAGTCCAAAAAATTGCCTACAAACGGCAAATATTAGCAGAATTGGGATTGAACACATAGCTCTTTAGGAAATTATTATATATTAAATACAAGCGAAATCCTTGCTTGGATTTAATTGTTTCAAAGCTGATGAACATGCATGATTAGGCTTAATATTTAAATAAATAGTAAGTTAATATAAAAATAAATAAATTTTAGTTGACATTCTGTCATGAATCTGTATAATATAATTGAACCATTATAGACAATAAGGAGGATAATGTGGTGAAAAAGAGAACTAGTAAACTCTTTCATGGCTTGATGGCCTTGCTACTGGTTGTGTCAGTCTTTTTGCCTGCGCTAAGACTTAATGGCGTTGTTAGTGCTGCCGAAAAAACTGAGTCAGAGTACACTTTGACTACAGAACCGACGATTAATACGAACCGATTAGTCGATCATGCCAAATATGGTGAAGGTAAGTTCTATCTTAAAACAACTTACGCATTCCCAGATAATGTAACTCTGAAAAACGGTGATTTCATGGTTTATCACGTTCCAAATGAGTTTAAAATCGAAGTAGATTCTACTACAGATTTAAAAGCTCCGAACGGTGAAACGATTGCAACACTGACAACAGAGAAGGCAACGAATACTGCTAAGATTACAGTAACAAACGAAGAGTACTTTAAGAAGTTTAATGAGAACAAGCAAATTGTTGCATCATTTACTGTAGTGTGGGCAGACCATGTTGAAAAAAATAAGGAATATGAAATCAACATTCCTGGTGCAGGAGTTTATCATTTGACTCGTATCGTTCCAGACGTTGACCCAACTGGATTTACTAAATGGGGAGTTCAAGATTCAGACGATCCTAACTATGTAAACTGGCGTATCCGTGTTAACCGCTATGCAAAATCTTACACTGGTGTAAATATCCAAGATACTATTCCTGATGGACAAGTTCTTGCAAGTGAAATCACTGGTTACTACTTCCCAGACTGGGAAAATGGTTACGGAAGAACAAAATTGGATAGTGCTCATGTCCAAGTAACAGATAAGAACCATTTCTCAATTACACCTAATGGTGATGGAACCTTAGATCATAAAGGGCTTTATATCATGTATCGTACTCGTTTGACTAAACCAGTCAATCCAGTTACTAAACGTGTATTGAACAATGTAACTGTCACTACAAACGAGGAAGCCCAACCAATAGAATTTGAAGGTTTTGCACCAATTACAACTACTGACGGTATTGGTGTAGGTGCCAAATCGGATGAGGTTGCTCTAGAAGTGACTAAGAAACTTAATGGTAAAACTCTTGAAAAAGATGCATTTAGTTTCCAACTTCTAGATGATCAGGGTAATGTTTTACAAACTGTCAAAAATGATGAAAATGGTAAAGTGAAGTTTGAGGCAATCAAATACAAAGAAGCAGGAACTTTTAAATATACCATTAAAGAAGTTAATGATAACAAACCTGGATACACTTATGATGCGAACGTCCTTAAAGCAACTGTAACAGTAGAAGATGTTTTGGGTGAAAAATTAGCAAGCGTCAAATTTGAAGATTCTAAGAAAGAATTTACAAACTCATACGCAGCTAAAGAAGCAAAACTTCAACTTGAAGCTAAGAAAGTCTTGAACGGTAAAGCCCTTGAAGCTGGAAAATTTGAATTTGAGTTGAAAGAAAAAGAAAGTGACAAAGTCGTTGCGACAGCTAAAAACGCTGCAGACGGTAAGATTCAATTCCCAGAACTTAAGTTCACAGAAGAAAAAACTTATACATACACTATCTCTGAAAAAGCAGGTGATGTAGCCGGAGTTGAATACGATCCGAATGCTTATGAAGTAAATGTAGTCGTTAAAGATAACGGCCAAGGTCAACTTGTTGCAACACCAGATGCAGAGAACATTACTTTCACCAACACTTATAAAGCAGCTGAAACAAGCGCTACTATCAAAGCTAAGAAAGTCTTGAATGGTAAAGAACTTGTAGCTGATGCTTATACTTTCGAATTGAAAGAAACAGTTAAAGATAAAGATGTAGTTGTAGCTACGGCTAAGAATACTGCTTCAGGAGAGGTTGTCTTTAACGTCAACTACACAGAAGCAGGAGAGCACACTTACACTATCACTGAAAAAGCAGGAACAGAGTCAGGTGTGACTTACTCAACTGAATCTTACACAGTTAAAGTGAATGTAGTAGATAACGGTCAAGGTCAATTGGTTGCGACTGTAGAAAATCCGGATGCAGAACGTGTCTTCACTAACACTTATAAAGCACCAGTTCCACCGGCTCCAACAGCTACATCAGCAACACTTGAGTTTACGAAAGAATTGACTGGTCGTGCTTTGGTTGATGGTGAATTCCAATTTGAATTGTATGAAGATACAAACAAACTGGATACAAAAACAAACCAAGCTGGAAAAGTAACGTTTAATGTAATCAACTATGATGCAGAAGGTGTTCATACTTATACTGTAAAAGAAGTGAATGCTGGAGCAACTGGTATTACTTACGATACAGAAAAGACTGTAAAAGTAACAGTAACCAAAGATGCAGCAACAAACGCCTTGAAGGCGGCTGTTGAATACCCCGCAGGTAGTGTCTTTAAGAACACCTACATGCCAGATCCACAACCAACACCGGATCCACAACCAACACCGGATCCAACACCAACACCGGATCCAACGCCAGATCCAGCACCAACGCCAGATCCAGCACCAACGCCAGATCCAACACCAACGCCAGATCCAACACCAACGCCAGATCCAACACCAACGCCAGATCCAACACCAACGCCAGATCCACAACCAACACCGGATCCAACACCAACGCCAGATCCACAACCAACACCGGATCCAGCACCAACGCCAGATCCACAACCAACACCTCCAGTAACTGAGGAAAAAGGTCAAGCTGAACTTCCAAACACAGGTGAAGCAACCTCTATCCTTTCTGCAATTGGATTTGTAGTATTGGCATTGAGCGGATTGGTATTCTTCGTAAAACGTAAAGCTTAAGCTTTTGTAGAAGAAACATGAAACTTGGTAAGTGAGAATTCTACTTCTCTCTTAAACTTGATAGAGAAAGTCTCTAGAAAATTCGTTTTCTAGGGGCTTTTTTTGTTTTGAGACTATTAGTTTATATCACTCCACAAGACGTAAACTGTCTAATGAAGGTGGTTAAAGTTGAAGATCTCACAATATTTTATTTTACTCGCTCCCTTTTCCTTTAAAAAAATCAAAAATTTCGGTATAATAGTCAATTATACCGAAATCATTCTATAATCGTTGATACATAAGGGTTTTATGTGTCGCTTTTTTTATTTTGTGGACTTTTTTAAGAACTTTTTATTTTTTCGAGGGCAGTTTCAAAGAATGAGACTGCTCTTTTTTGGTTCTCTTTTGATAAATGGCTGTAAGTGTCCATAGTTACAGATATTTTTGCATGGCCAAGCCGTGTCTGTATTTCCTTGTATGGCAGGCCAGCATTAAGCAAGATACTAGCGTGAGTGTGTCGGAAAGCATGAAAGCCTAAATCAGTACAGTTAGCGTTTTTTAAGTGTTTATGTAGGCGATAATCAACCTTTCGAGTATTGACATAGTTGTCAAAGCTATCAGAGAATACTTTCTCATAGGTTAAGCCAATGTTTCTACCGTTTTCTGCTTGTCTTGCTCGGTAGAGTCGAAGCATGAGTACTGTTTTATGATCGATATCTAGAACTCTATAGCTTGATTTTGTCTTAGGACTGTTTACCTGGTTTAAAATGTTGAGTGTTTTGTTAATATCGATCGTTCCGTTCTGCAGGTCAATATCAGACCATTCCAGGGCCAGACATTCACGGATGCGCAGTCCAGTAGCTAGGAGCGTTTTATAAAGCACAGTATCATAGAAATTGACAAAGGTATTCTCCAGGCTATCGAGATAGGAGAGGAAGTTTTTAAGTTCCTGATCTTGAAAGTATTTAATTTCTTGTTTATCTCTTGTTATCTTTCTAGGAATGACAACGTCACGAGCAGGGTTATTGTCTAATGCTTGAATAGAAACTCCATACTGTAGAATACGTTTATTTAAGGCATGAAGGTGATTGTATTCTTTATACCCCGTTCCGTCCTGATTGTACTCATCCGCCCACTTATTTACCTGAGTTTGGATAATGACAGGTGTAAGTTTATCTAGTTTGTAAGTACCAAATGAGGGCAAGAGGTAATTATTTAAGCAGCCTTTTATCTTTATCTGCGTGTTAGTCTTTATGGTATGCTGGTAGGTTTGCCAAAATAAGTCTACAAGTTCGCTATAGGTTGTTATATGTGAGCGTTGTTTCCGTGTCGAGCCGTTTTTCTCAAATTCTACCTTAGCCTGGGTGGCCTTGTTTTTGAGTTCTTTCTTTGTTCGTGCTGATATAGTAGTCTTGACCTTCTTACCAGTTACAGAATCGATACCAAGATAGATACTGGAGCGGTAGACTGCTGATCCGTCTTTTTTCGTGTGTTGTGTAATCTTCATGGTTTTACTCCTTTTTCCATCAGCAGGCAAGCAATTAGAAAAGGTTTTGAGTTTATACCATGCGAGGAGCTACGAGAATGCCCCTATTTTCGATTTTAAGCAGTCAGACGGTAAAAAATATGTACCAGTGTAGGAATAAAGTGTGTATGGTGTTTTTTATGGAATTTACCAAGAGTTTTATTTTTTGTCAGTTAAAGAAAGTTTTTTAACAGTCTCCAATATAGCTTGCTTTTGTTCAGGTGAAAGTGCTGCAAAGTGAATCAAGAGTTCAGAGTAGATAAACGGAAGATTACCAATAGCTTGATAAAAACGTTCAATAGCTTCTATACCAGAGCTATTTATTGCAAAATAGTATTTCTTTGTACGTTCTATATCTGATAGGGTAGATAAAAGAGAAGATGTATGATCTGCAAATATATCTTGTTCAATTTTCTTTAATTTTGCTTCAGAAATCATATTTAAAGCTATTTGTTTACCGGCTGTCTTAGAAAATTTTTCTTCTACTTCAGTCAAATCTGATAAATTTATTCTTTCAGCTTCAAGAATATTACTATATTTATTTAGCAGTTCAATTGTTTCATTTTTTGTTGCTTCAAATGTTGGTGTATCATAACTCAATAATTCAGGAATAGTTACTCCAAGCTCCTCAGCCAACTTTACAGTATACTCATGTTTTATGGAAAGTTTTGGCTCTTTTTCCCAACGGGAGATAGTCATTTCCGAAACACCGAGTATATCAGATAACTGTTTCTGAGTTTTATTTGCTCTAGTTCTTAGTTCTTTTAATCTATTCATTGTAATACCTCGGAATTAATTATATCATAAAAAAATAATATCATTAACAAAAATGTTAGAAAGTTCTTGGCAACTAACATTTTATGTAGTAAACTACAAGAGAACTAACAAAAATGTTAGTTAGGAAAGGAGAAATTTCATTGCTTATTACCTCAACACAAGCAAAAGCAATCCGCCGAAAGCAAGCAGACAAGAAACTGACTGCTAAGCAAGCAGGTGAAGAAATCGGAGTTACACAGGTTACCTATCGAAAAATACGAGACGGTGGCGAAGTAAAGCCGAGTATTTACCAAAAGGCCATGCAGTGGCTTGCTGAAGATTATTAGAAAGGAGCGAACTAATGGAACTGGTTTATATGGACGGCAAGAAAGAGCCGTATACACTGAGCAGTATCGTAGCAGAATGTGCTGAAATTAAGCACAGACATTTGAAGATTTTGCTGAATAAGCACCGAGAGGACTTTGAAAGCTTCGGAAAGGTGCAATTTAAAATTTCACCTTCAGAGAGTGGGCAAAATGTACGGGATTATATTTTGAACGAGCAACAAGCAACATTGCTGATCACTTACTTACGAAATACAGAACCCGTAAAAGAGTTTAAGAAGAACCTAGTCAAAGCCTTCTTTGAAATGCGTGATGAACTTTCTAAACGCTATCTTCAAAGAGAACTGGAAAAGCCAAAGCGTAAAAGCTTAACTGAAGCTATTCAAACATGGGAGAAAGCCCCCAAGCATGCCTATAGCACTCTGACAAACTTACTGCTAAAGGGAGTGACAGGGAAGAATAAAGCGCAACTCATGAAGGAGCGAGAAAGTAAGAACGGTATTGATGGCTTGACAAGTGTAGAGCTGACAAACTACCAACGTTTGGAAGATATGGCAATAGCTATGATTAACTTGAATAGGGGGTATTCAGAAATTAAGGAATTAATTTTTAAAGTATAGGAGTATAGAAAATGGAAAATGAATTTAAGACAGTTACAAATGCCAAAGGGTTAGAAATTCCTAAGTATCCCAAGGATTTTAAAAAGCTAGTTGAGAAAGACAGACAACTAGCCGAATATCTTTGCATGAACTACGAGAACTTGGACAGTGAAGACCTGGGGGCATTTCTTGAAACAGTAGAACAGGGAATCAGTTGGATTCTAGATCTTATCGAAAGTAAAGACTTGCTTTATAAACCCAAGTCAGGTAGTAGTCATGAAAAAAGAAAATAAAAAAATCACTTGCTCAAATTTTAGACGAAGCGAGCAAGCGACAAGATTAAGGATATAGAAATTTTTCTATACCTTGATTATAGCATAGGAAGACAAGGTACACAATGAGAAAACAACATCAAGCAGTAAAATTCAAGGATATTGCTGAAAAATTGCCTGAACTTGAGGGCAAAAACTTAGAAGAAATCGCAGGAGTGTTAGGCTACCGTAACCTAGATAGTTGCAAGGTTAATCTTTACAATCTCAGACAAAACAAGCGACTAGGTTTTAAAGTAGAAAAAGGAGTTTACACTAAGTTTGAACTCTTGGACGATACTGTAAAAGAAGAACTGGAAGACAAAGAACTTGGGGAACGTGGTCGCTATTTGAAGAGTGTAGACCGCTACAAGGCTATGTTAAATGCCTTTTCTATTGCCTTTGATAGCACGGTTAAGGCAGAAACTAGACAAAAAGCAGAACATGACGGACTGAAAGCCTTGGATAGGATTCCAGATAAATACTACGCCCTACTTTATGACATGATGGAGAGCTAGGGATGGAAGAAAAGACACATTTTGCTAGATTCATGCGTAGAGGGATGGAATTAGCAAGGCAATTACATAGCAAAGAAATTCAACGTGAAGAATTTGATAGAGCCTGGAAAAGATTAGGCGATCAAATCGAAAACGAAACAAAGACAAACTAAGAAAACCGAAGAGCAGGCAAGCAATTAGAAAAGGTTTTGAAAAATGAGTGCTGACACGGCGACTCTAAGCACTTGTTTAGTAAAAATGTGGGTGATTACCCACGAAACATCACTACATGCGTCCGCCAACTAGGGGCAATCGCCCAGCGTTTGGAGTGGTGCTAATACTGTATAAGAAACGGCAAGAAAAAGGATAACAAAGCAAAAGATGACAATAACAAACTTAGAAATAAATACACAAGCAGACCTTGACAATCTAATGTCTGAGGTTAAAGCAGAAAGTCCAAACCTATTCCAATTCATAAGTGATTTTATCAATAAAAAAGTATCCATAGAAGAAGTGGAAGCATTTCTAAAAATGGAACATGAAATACAACAGTTATACATCAAGAATTACAAAGCGAGGAAATGACATGAATGAACTAGATTTAAGCAACACCCAGGCGGTTATCTCTATGGTGTTGTTGATTGGCTTACTGGTTTATCTAAACCACCGAGACCGCAAAAAAAGCGCCCAAATCGAGCAAGAAAACCAACAGACGATAGAAACACCTAGCGAGGATTTAAGCCCTGACTATGGGCGATATATTCAGCTTGCAGTGGCGAGACCGTGGGGGTGCTGATATGTTTGAAAAAATGATTGAGGAACTCAAGACAAAAATATTAGAAGCCATCGAGCGTTACCTAAAAAGTCATGAAAAAGTACCACAAAAGTTTACAGGTCTAATCTCAGCCCAGGAAGCCATGGAAGAGTTGGATATAAAGTATAAAACACTCCAAAAGTGGGAAGGTGCAGGTTTAAGACGGTATCAACCCCCACTAGAGGATACTAGAAAGGCATACTACAAAGTGGCTGATATTTGGAAGTTCTTGGGGGTAGAGGAATGAGGGTTCTGGAGTTGATTTTGTCCGCTGATAAACTATCATTATTTACCTTTCTCAAGTCTACCCCTACCCAAGTTTGGAAGAATGGAAACTATTATAAGTTTGTCTACTATGAGCCAATAGGTGAGGGGTTGACGGATTTTCGTTACAAAGGCTTATATGTGGCTATCAGAGACGAAAAAAGTGATAGGGAAGGCTGGGAACTAGCTAGACCATTAGAAATTACCTTGGCTAGTCCTGAATTGCTGATGATCCTGAAAGATTTAGAGGTAAATAAATTGACAGAGCAACGGCAGGGGCTTGGAGTGGAGTTAAAAGGCTGGGTTTTTGACCTGATTTGTAATGGCATTTATACCAGGTATGAGACTTCACTTTTTGTCCGATTGCTATTTGTGAATGGTTACAGTTTTAGTCAGTTAGTGGATTTGTTTTCTACTATCGTCAAACGGAAAGAATTGGCCAGTTATTTCCTTGAAATAGCGACAAAATTCTATAAGGAGGTGGCTTTTGAATAGTGAAGAAATTGTAACTAAAATTATCGAAGAGAATCAGCAACAAATACCGCCTACCGTGGTGGACTTGACCCAAGCAAGAGAGACCAACGAGGATAATAATAGTCTGAATCTAACACCGAAAACCAAAGGGAAAGGCTTTGCGGTTACCTTGGACAATCTTAAGAAGATTTTAAGTGGAGATAGCAAACTGAAGGGGGCGATACAGTACAATACATTCACTTATGAAATTGACGTGACAAAAGAAACAAAATTGAACGGTAGAACCTTAAGCGGAACCATTGACGACCTAATTATTAGAGAGATTAGGGCTTATATTGCTACAAAGTACAAGATAGATTATAAGAAAGGGGATATCGCTGATATTTTGGAAGTGGTCGCTGGTGAGCATAGCTACAACCCTTTAAAAGACTACCTGGAATCATGCGAAAGCGAGTATAAAAAGCTAGTGTATCAGCGTGATCCTTTTGATATTATAAGGCATTATCTGAATATCAAAGATGATGAATATAACCGCATTATCATGGATTTGTTTTTTCGTGGGGCGGTTGCTAAAGTATTTGACCCCTCTATTAAATTTGACTTTGTGCTGGACTTGACTGGAAGACAGGGAGTGGGAAAGACTCAATTTTTTGAGGGTCTTTTCACTCACAAGTATTTTACAACGGTTGAGACCTTCACAGATAAGGATGACAAGGCTAGGATGGTTAGAAATTGGTGTGTATTTGATGATGAAATGGTGGCCAGTAAAAAGGCTAGTTTTTCAGAGTTGAAGAAGTTCATTACAGAAACTAAGCTAGAGTATAGACCGCCCTACGCTTCTAGTGATAGACGACTACCTAAGAGTTTCATCATTGTTAGGGCAACTAACGATCATGATTATTTGAACGACCTAACAGGAGAAAGGCGCTTCCTGGTTTCAGAAGTCCATAAAGATAACTCCTATAAGGGCAGAAAATGGACGGAGAAAGACCGTAGAGCCTTTTGGGGTGCTATGGTGGTGGCTTGGAAGTCAAACAAGTCTCTAATGCTCACAGACGAGCATGAAAAGTTAGTAAATGATGTTAGGAGTCGTTACAAGTTTGCAGATGAAACCCTTGAGGATTTGGAGCGTTATTTGGCTTTACCTTTTCCAAAAAACATGTACCATTATCCAGTTACAGATAGAACCAGGTATTACTATATCTATGACATGATGAACGAGGGCTATTTTAGAAATAGCAAAGGTGGAACTGTTGAACTTGATACAGATAAATATGGCGAATTAGTAGAACGTGACAAGATGACTATAAACTTATTCTTCCAAGAAGTCTATCTAACTGATAAAGCACCACCAAAGGATAAAGCAAAGGTTAAAAAGTACATGCAAAATAAAGAGGGATGGGAACATAAACGATCTTTAAAATTTGGAAAAAGCGTTAAACCTGGGTACTCAAAACCTAAAAGGTAGTTAGGGTAGTTACTAATAAAAAAAATGACTACCATTCAGAGAGTGGCTAGAGCCTTTAAACAAAAAGGATTTAGAAAAAGGGTAGTTTTTAAGTTTTTACTGACTACCCTATTAAGCCCTTGATATTATTGACTTTTATATTAAAAAGTAGTTATTTTACATTATCTATAAAGTAAATAGAATAAATAGATTAAAGGTGTTTATTATTTATTTTTTTTCGGAGCGAGGTGACTACCTGACTACGCATTTTCTAAACCCTTGTGGCTGTAAGGCAGAAGTGGTAGTCACTAGATATTCAAAAATGACTACCTTTTTGAAACTGATTATTTTTCAGTGATTGAATTTGATTTTTGGAGGTTATTTTAGCTATAAAATTCATGTGTATTTAACATAATGAAAAAATGTAAATTAAAAAACGCAAAATAGACCTATCCCCTTGATACAAAAGGGATTGAGAAAACGGCTTGAATTTAACAGAATAGAAGATATGTTAAATATATGACACTAAAAAAGAGAGGAAAAAAAGATGAATCCGAACAAAGATTACACGCCATTTTTAAAGGATAACTTTATTATTTTTGTCAAAAATGGTATAATAGAAATGAAGAAAATACCAGACTTTGGTAGTGTGGTATTTACAAGTCAAGATGGTAACATTGTCCAGATTGAAACAACAATTAAAGAAAGATAGCTGACTAGACAACTAGAGGCGTAACATTAAAGCTAAAAAGCTTTTTTGTTGCGTCTCTTTTTGTTTTGGGAAAGAGGAGAATAATGAGGAATAAAGATCCAGTAGACAATCATAGGTCACATGTACAATTAAAAAAGAATAAAAGAAATGAGGAATAAAAACATGGAAACATTACAAACTATTGAAACTAAAATTGACAAACTGATTGAACAAAATAAGAAGGATATTGAGACGACTGAAGCGGAATTAGTTAAAGCAAATCAAGCAATTTCAGATGCTCAAACCAAGCTAGTACAAGCTCAAAAAGAAATCAATTCAGAAAAATACGTTGAGGCAAAAAGCGAACTATGGACAGCAGAACGTACAAAGGAATTTCATGAGGGACGTTTGAAAGAATTAACTAAAGCCCCAATGATTTCTTACGATGAATACCATGCTATGGTTGCAGACATATATAGATTGGCTGATGAAGAGCAAAATAATTTTTTTACTCCAGCAGAAGCAAAATTGATGGAAGTTGTAGAACTTGGAGACGATGCAATTAAGGCAATGGAACGTGTAAACGAAGTGCTGAAAAAACTTGAAAAGGAAATCTCTAAAAATAATGAAGATTATAAGAAAGGTAAAAACGGCGGTTGGATCATGAATCCATTATCAGTTTTATCTTATTCTCCAAGAAATGCCCTTTACGGATATCAGTATAGCTTGAAAGAAATTGTCGGGAATTTTAAAAAGGGACAAGGTTAAAAAATACTCCCCCCTCCAATTATCAGCCCCCTACTAACCAATAGAAAGATGAGGTACACAGAATGACCCTACCCACTGGTAAGATTGATTTAAACGAATACGGGAAGCATTTAGCAGAAAAGTCTGCTGAGATTTATGAAGAGAAAACTAAACAAATTAAAGACAATTGGGAACGTCAGAGACAAGGCTATATAGCAAGAGACGCTAAGTGGCAAGCGGTACTAGATCGTTCCGATGAACTATTAAAAGAACAGAAGGAAAGAAAGAGAGAGCAAGAGATCGAACGCTTGACGGAAGAGAAGCGCAAAGAGGTTGATAAGGAAGTTAGTCAGCGCCTATCAATGCCCGATGAACACCAGCAAAAACTTAACAAAGGGATGAGTGAAATGCTGAAAGATTTATTTTAAAGATTCTAAAAAAAGTAATTAGAAAATATTTTTAAAAAACTATTTTTTTAAAAAAAGAGAATCAAAAAATTTTTTTGAAAGAAAGCGGAGTGACTCGGGAGAAGGTGGGGGGGTATCCCCCTCCCACTAGGCGCTCGCGAGCTTCACGCCGTCACTGTACATTTTTTCTCGCGCCAAATCACAGAATTAAGTAATAATGAAATAAAATGTTAGGGCTTAGAAATATAAAAAATGATATAATCGAGGTGTGGTAATTATGTATGAAAAAAGATGAAATTAAAAAATATTTAGAGACCGATCTTGAATTTAATGTTAATGGCCGAGGTGCTTGTTTCTTATCTAGCGTTTGTGTAGTTGGTTATGATTATGAAGGTCAGCAGTTTAATACGATTGATGAAGCTATGGAAGCTAAAGTTTTTGATGGTAAAAGTTTAGTGGATATATGGGATGAAGTTTTTCCACAAGTATCTTAAAATAAAAATATGGTCACATTATTTGACTAAGATGATAGAAAGAGCCTGAATGATGTTAAATAACGACTTAATGGAATGCGATAAACCAAGTTCATCCGATGGAATGGATAAAGTTTTTATTTCAGAGTCTAATATTGAAGGATACAGTGATTTTTACAAAAATAATGAAGAATCAAAAATTTGGTGGATTGATAAGATAGATGTTAGAGGAGAGCTGTTGTTCAGTTTTGATCAGCAAAAAATTTATAACTTATTTCTTGATTATCCCCACAATATGACGGAAGAAGAAGTTAGAATTTTTGATAGTGAAAATCCTTTCTGGAGAGAATTTTTTCAATGAGTTGGGTAGTATGAAATGGACGTAGACAACACAGAAACAGCAAAAAGAGCATATCATTTTTTGAAAAGTTACAAGTCGCTGAAGAAGTTAGCCAATCTTAGAGATACTCCAGGCGCATTTGAAACCAAAGCTATCGAGATTGTCAAAATGATAGACTCTTATAGTAGTGGCCTAGACGAAAAGAAACGTGGTATATTTTATAATTTATTTATTGTTTCCCAAAAACAAAAGCATACTTTAAAAGAACTATATAGCTTACTGGATATTGATAAAACAGAGTATGACCGTCTCAAAAGTGAAATCCTACTAGATTTTGCTCGTAGTTATCGAGAAGGAGCATTATTGACATATTACGATTGAAAACTACTGGTGGAATAAAAAGCCCCTAGAAACAAATCTAAGGGCTTTTTGACTGCTCGGTTTTATCAGCAATTTCAACTTTTAAAATTTCATTTTCAAATAACCTCGTCCATCGTAAACCTGTTTTAACAGATAAAGCATCATACTCTTCATCAAAAGTATCCTTATCTTCAAAAAGACAAATTCCCTCAAAGGTCTGGTTATCAACGTCTGTAATCGTTACAACTTTATTGTTAAACTTTCTAAGTTTCATTTTTTTATTTTCCTGATTTTGTAGCACTATAGTTTGTTATATTATTGGAATCCCCTTAACGTAAGCTTCCTTAACTTCTGCAAGAGTTATAGTATCATTATACTTCAATATTGGAGCTATTGCTAATGATTGAGAGAGTATTCTAGATATGCTATAATATTACCAGGTAATAAAAAAGCACGTTTGACCGTGCTAGTTTCTTGCCTGCTGAACTCGTCAATATTACGCCCTTTTTAGGGCTCTTTTTTGTGGACTTTTTTAGGAACTTTCAAGAAAAACCAAGGCGTCCTAATGCCTTAGTATTTTTAAAGAAAGTCAGTATTTTCAAGGGTTGAGCTCTAAAAATTTGACTTATAGAGTGTTAAATGATAGTATAGTCAAAGATAGTCAAGGTTCAAAGAAGGAGTTTGATTTACTATGAGATTTAAAAATACATCAGATCATATCGAAGCCTATATCAAGGCGATTTTAGACCAGTCTGGTATCGTGGAATTGCAACGGAGCCAGTTGGCAGATACCTTTCAGGTTGTACCTAGTCAGATCAACTATGTCATCAAGACCCGCTTTACGGAAAGCAGAGGTTACTTGGTTGAGAGCAAGCGTGGTGGTGGAGGCTACATTCGCATAGGACGGATTGAATTTTCCAGTCATCATGAGATGCTCCGCGATTTGCTTTACTCGATTGGTGAGAGAGTTAGTCAGGAGATCTATGAGGATATTCTCCAGCTTTTGGTGGAGCAGGACTTGATGACCAAACAGGAGATGACCTTGCTAACTTCAGTAGCAACGGATCGTGTCCTAGGGGAAGAATCCTCAGTTGTCCGTGCCAATATGCTCCGACAGCTATTACAAGAGGTAGATAGAAAAGAGAAGTAAGATGAACTATTCAAAAGCATTGAATGAATGTATCGAAAGTGCCTACATGGTTGCGAGCCATTTTGGAGCTCGTTACCTAGAGTCATGGCATTTGTTGATTGCCATGTCTAATCACAGTTACAGTGTGGCAGGTGCGACTCTAAATGATTACCCATATGAGATGGACCGTTTAGAAGAGGTTGCGTTGGAACTGACTGAAACGGACTATAGCCAAGATGAAACTTTTACGGAATTACCCTTTTCCCATCGTTTGGAGGTTCTCTTTGCAGAAGCAGAGTATGTAGCCTCAGTGGTCCACGCAAAGGTGCTAGGGACAGAGCATGTCCTCTATGCGATTTTGCATGACGGCAATGCCTTGGCAACTCGCATCTTGGAGAGAGCAGGCTTTTCTTATGAAGACCAGAAAGATCAGGTCAGAATTGCTGCTCTTCGTCGCAATTTAGAGGAACGTGCAGGTTGGACAAGAGAAGATCTTAAGGCTTTGCGTCAACGCCATCGCACAGTAACTGACAAGCAAAATTCCATGGCCAATATGATGGGCATGCCTCAAGCTCAAAGTGGCGGCTTAGAGGATTATACTCATGACCTGACGGAGCAAGCGCGTTCTGGCAAGTTAGAGCCAGTTATCGGTCGAGACAAGGAAATCTCACGTATGATTCAAATCTTGAGCCGTAAAACCAAGAACAATCCTGTCTTGGTTGGTGATGCGGGTGTCGGGAAAACAGCTCTAGCACTTGGACTTGCCCAGCGTATTGCTAGTGGGGATGTACCAGCTGAGATGGCAAAGATGCGTGTTCTAGAGCTTGATTTGATGAATGTTGTTGCGGGGACACGTTTCCGTGGAGATTTTGAAGAGCGCATGAACAATATCATCAAGGATATAGAGGAAGATGGCAAAGTGATCCTCTTTATCGATGAACTCCACACCATCATGGGTTCTGGTAGTGGTATTGACTCGACTTTGGATGCAGCCAATATCTTGAAGCCAGCCTTAGCTCGCGGAACTCTGAGAACAGTTGGTGCAACCACTCAGGAAGAATACCAAAAACACATTGAAAAAGACGCAGCTCTTTCTCGTCGTTTTGCAAAAGTGACGATTGAAGAGCCAAGTTTAGCTGACAGCATGACCATTTTGCAAGGTTTGAAGGCTACCTATGAGAAACACCATCGTGTGCAAATCACAGATGAAGCCGTTGAAACAGCTGTCAAGATGGCGCATCGTTACTTGACCAGTCGTCACTTGCCAGACTCTGCTATCGACCTCTTAGATGAAGCAGCAGCAACAGTGCAAAACAAATCCAAGCATGTGAAAGCAGACGAATCCGACTTGAGTCCAGCTGACAAGGCCTTGATGGATGGCAAGTGGAAACAAGCTGCCCAGCTAATCGCAAAGGAGCAGGAAGTCCCAGTCTATAAAGACTTGGTAACAGAATCTGAAATTTTGACTACCTTGAGTCGCTTGTCAGGTATCACAGTTCAAAAACTGACGCAGACTGACGCCAAGAAATACCTTAATTTGGAAGCGGAACTACACAAACGTGTCATCGGTCAAGATCAAGCTGTTTCAAGCATTAGCCGTGCGATTCGTCGCAACCAGTCAGGGATTCGCAGTCACAAGCGTCCGATTGGTTCCTTTATGTTCCTAGGGCCGACAGGAGTCGGTAAGACCGAATTGGCCAAGGCTCTGGCAGAAGTCCTCTTTGATGACGAATCAGCCCTTATCCGCTTTGATATGAGTGAGTATATGGAGAAATTCGCAGCTAGCCGTCTCAATGGAGCACCTCCTGGCTATGTAGGCTACGAAGAAGGTGGAGAGTTGACCGAGAAGGTCCGCAATAAACCATACTCAGTGCTTCTCTTTGACGAGGTAGAGAAGGCCCACCCAGACATCTTTAATGTCCTCTTGCAAGTCTTGGACGACGGTGTCTTGACAGATAGCAAGGGACGCAAGGTGGACTTTTCAAATACCATTATCATCATGACGTCAAACCTTGGTGCAACGGCTCTTCGTGATGACAAGACGGTCGGCTTTGGGGCCAAGGACATTCGTTTTGACCAGGAAAATATGGAAAAACGAATCTTTGAAGAGTTGAAAAAAGCTTATCGACCAGAGTTTATCAACCGTATTGATGAAAAGGTGGTCTTCCATAGCTTAGATAGCAAACACATGCAAGAAATTGTTAAGATTATGGTGAAACCATTGATTGCTAGCCTGGGAGAGAAGGGTATCTACTTGAAACTGCAAGCTTCGGCACTGAAGTTGCTAGCTAGTCACGGTTACAATCCAGAAATGGGAGCTCGCCCACTTCGCAGAACACTGCAAACAGAAGTGGAAGACAAGTTGGCAGAACTCCTTCTTAAGGGGGAACTAGTAGCAGGCAAGACCCTCAAGATTGGCGTCAAAGCAGGTCAGTTAAAATTTGATATTGCTTAAAAATGGAGAGTCAGGAGTAATCCTGATTCTTTTTTGCTACTTTTTTATAAAAAATGATAAAAAAGTATTGACAAAACAAAACAATAGTATATAATAAAAACATAGAAAATAAAAATATCAAAAAGTATAAAAAGGTAAAACGTTTATGAAAAAGAAAACAGCAGTGGTGTTTGGGACCTTTGCCCCCCTCCATCAGGGACATATCGATCTGATCCAGCGAGCGAAGCGTCAGTGTGACCAGGTCTGGGTAGTCGTTTCAGGCTACGAGGGAGACCGAGGGGAGCAGGTAGGTTTAAGTCTTCAAAAACGATTTCGCTATATCAGAGAGGCTTTTCGTGATGACGAGTTGACCTCTGTCTGCAAGTTGGATGAGACCAACCTTCCCCGTTACCCTATGGGCTGGCAGGAGTGGTTGGACCAGATGTTAGCGGAGATTTCCTATGATGAAACCCAGCAAGAACTGACTTTCTTTGTGGGAGAAGCAGACTACCAGCAAGAGTTATCTAAGCGTGGATTTGGCACTGTCTTGCAAGAAAGAAAGTTTGGTATCTCAGCGACTATGATTCGAGAAAATCCAAGCAAATATTGGAAATACATCGCTCAACCCTTCCGTCGTCAGTTTACCAAGAAAGTGTTGATTATGGGAAGTGCTAGTAATGGGAAGACCACTCTAGCCAAGGATTTGGCAAGGTATTACGATGCGCCCGTTAGTCTGGAATACGCGCGTGAGTACCAGATCAAAAACAATGTCCGAGACGATGAATTGACTCCAAAGGATTACTATTATCTCCTGTTAGGACAGTATGACCAGACCTCAAAGCTAATCGATAGCAATGCCAATCGAGGTCTAGTGATAGCCGATACCAACTCCTTGGTAACCAAGGGCTACTATGACTATTACATGGAGACTGAGGATCAAGGGGACTTATCAGGAGAAACCTTTGACAATCTCTTTGTTTCAATCTTGGCTAAGGAAAAATGGGACTTGATTCTCTTTGTGCAGCCTGTTGGTTCCTATGTCAATGACGGATTTAGAGATATGACCATGGCAGAAGACCACATTCGCTACAGTTTTTCCCAGCATTTGGACCAGATGAGGGAGCGATACTTAACCACTATTCCACTAGTTTATCTAGCTGAGGATTATCTAGGCAATTATGAAGTAGCAAAAGTGGCTATCGATGCCATTTACCAAGCAGATTAGGAGAAAATTATGAAAACAGTAACTAAAAAAATCACACAATTTATCGAAAATTTTAAAAATGTCCATTCCGAAGCCCGTAAGATTGGTTTTGCAGGAATCATGCGCCTGCTATGGAAAGATCTCTTTGTCGGACGTAGCATTTTCCAGTGGTTGTATCTCATTGCCTTGTCAAGTGTTCCTTTGATCTTGGAATTCACACAGAATACAGAAAGCCATGACTGGTTGAGCTTGTTTGCATCTTGGACTGGGATTGTCTGTGTTATCTTGGTAGCAGAAGGGCGTGCAAGCAACTATCTCTTTGGGGCCATTAACTCGGCTATCTACTTGATCTTGGCCATGAATGCGACTTTTTATGGCGAAGTCTTGACGACGGTTTACTTCTTTGTCATGCAGCCGATTGGTCTCTATGCTTGGTTGTCCAATCGTATCAACGACCAAGGAAAACCAGAAGAATCCCACTTTGAAGCTAAGAAATTATCTGTTCTTGACTGGCTCAAGTACTTAGCCTTGACTGCCATTATCTGGATTGGTATGGGTTTGGCTTATCAAAGTATCAATAGCGCTCGCCCTTTCCGTGATAGTGTTACCGATGCGACCAATGGTGTTGGTCAGCTCTTGATGACACGTCTCTACCGTGAGCAATGGATTTTCTGGATTGCAACCAATCTCTTTAGTATCTACCTCTGGTGGGGTGAAAATATCCACATTCAAGGGATGTACTGGGTTTACACACTCAATAGTCTAGTGGGTTGGTACCAATGGACTAAGGCAGTTCGAAAGGAGGCATAAGATGGCAGACATAAAGATTCCAGAAGGGATGACGGAAAAAGAATATTATGAAATCCATGCCAGTCAGGAGGAGTTTTTAGACTGGTACTACAAGCAGGAACTCCCTCAATATGAAAAACCAAGTGTGACAGTGGATATGGTAGCCTACTGCTTTGTCGAAGGAAAGATCAAGCTCCTGCTGATCCGTCGCAAGGCCCACCCTTATCAGAACTGTTTAGCCTTAGTCGGAGGCTTTATGGACAAGGGAGAAGATGCTGCACATGCCTGTCAGCGCGAGGTGAGAGAAGAAGTCAATCTCGATCTACCTTTGGAGAAAATCGAGCAATTGATGACGGTATCGACCCCCGGTCGTGATCCACGGGGCTGGACAGTGACCATTGCCCACTTAGTGTACCTACCTAGTCGTGCCTTAGACCTCATTCAGGCAGGTGACGATGCCAAGGATGTCGTTTTCGTAGATGTCGATTTTCAGACAGGCAAATGCTACCTAGATGGAGTCGAGCTGGAGGAGCAAGCCTTCGCCTTTGACCATTATGCCATTATCCAAGAATCCATCAAACGAATTCAAGGCCGTCTCGATTGGAACCCGACCTTCCTCTATCTGCTGGAGGAGGAGTTCACTGTCTACGAGGGGACTGAACTGGTCAATCTCATCAACCCTGGTCGCCCAATTGTCAGCAATAACTTTCTCGTAAAATACGGTGAATACGTAGAAGAAGTTGGACTCAAACGAGTTCCTAAAAAGAAACCAAGAAAAACCTATCGATTGAAATAAAGAGGTCGGGAACTTTGTCCCGACCTCTTTATGTACCATCATGAGATGGTTTTGCTGTTGCGATTGCTTTTAGGTATGCCTATCTTTCTTAGGATTGCTCAACAGGTGAGTAAAAAAGTCTTTGTATCGATACTTGAGATAGTTCTCATGTAAAAATAACAAAGCGATATAAACAATCAAAAAGATTGCAGTCAGATAGAAGACATCAAATGCAGTTCGCGCATAGTAAGTGGCTGATTGATAAGAGCCAATAGCTCCCAAAATCAACCAAGGAAGATACTTGTAATACTTATTTAGCATAAGAGTGCACCTCCTATATTCTATTTCAATGTTATTATATTCCTTTATCTAATGCAATGCAAGCGATTACACAAAGGTGATGTAAAAATAGGACTCTAATTTTAAAAATTTTCTATTTTTTCGTTTCAATTACGAATAGAAATAGTAGAGAGAAATTTTTTAAAATAGTTTCTCTAAATAGTTGACAGATTCAAGGTCTAATGTTACAATTATATTACAAAAAGATTTCTTAAAATTTCAAAAATGTTACAAAGGAGTAGAAAAATGAAAAAGAAAACCTATATCAAATTGATGACAGCGACTGTATTGGCTTCTACCTTGCTACTAGGAGCTTGTGGAAATAAAAACGAAACCACTCAAACCAGTAGCTCTGCCAAGACAAGTCAATCATCAAGTTCTAAAGCAGCCTCTTCTAGCAAAGAAAGCAAGACCCAAAAATCTTCAAGCTCAGCTTCATCTGAAAAGGCTCAGGCATCTTCTGGTCAGTCTTCTACAACGGCAGATCAGTCACAAGCGAAACCGGCACCTGAATCAAGACAAGAACAAGCAGCTCCTAGTCAACAAGCTCCTTCTCAGGCTCCATCAACTCAGCAAGACTCTCAAGCCCAGTCTAACCAGTCAGGCTATGATCCAACAACTGACCGCAAACTTCAAGACAAGCAAGCAGAACACAACAAACGCTACAAGGGTGTTTTAACCATGGTGGATGGTGACTTCTCAGCTGCAGCAGGCAACTGGAAGGGAGCAAATGGCGAAACTATTACGGTTTCATCAGGGGGTCAATTTACAGTAGAAACTGCAGATGGAAAGAAAGAAAACTATTCTATCAGAGGCTACTCTTACACACTTGATGATGGTAAGTATAATGCCAAAATCGGTGGAGGAAAAATCATCCAAATTACAACAGGTGCGGATGGTAAAGTTTCAAGCGTTGCCTTGATTCAATAATAGTATCTAGGATTTCCTAGGATAAAAAAACCGTAAACTCAAGCGAGTTACGGTTTTTTGTGTATTAAGCTTTATCTAATTGCAATAGAGCTTCAATCTCTGCCAGGGTGCTAGCTTGGGAAATGGCTCCACGAAGTTTGGCAGCGCCAGATGTTCCCCGGAGATAGTGAGGAGCGAGGCCGCGGAATTCACGAACGGCTACGTTTTCTCCTTTGAGGTTAATCAAGCGTTTCAAATGTTCGTAGGCGATTTTCATCTTGTCTTCAAATGTCAGGTCAGGGAGAATTTCTCCAGTTTCAAAGTAGTGGTTGATCTGGTTGAAGAGGTAGGGATTTCCCATGGCTGCGCGGCCAATCATGACAGCGTCAGCCCCGACTTCTTCGATACGCTGTTTGGCTTCTTGGACCGTACGGATATCACCATTTGCGATAAACGGAATCTTGGTCAAAGCTTGAGCAACCTTGTGAAGGGTCTCGAGGTCGGCATGACCAGTATACATTTGCTCACGTGTACGACCGTGCATAGCGAGGGCAGAGACACCAGCAGCTTCAGCAGCGAGGGCATTCTCCACGGCTAGGGATGGATCAGACCAGCCAGTACGCATTTTGACAGTGAGGGGGATATCAAGGACAGATTGGACCTTGTTGATGATAGAGTAGATCTTGTCTGGGTCCTTGAGCCACATAGCGCCAGCTTCATTCTTCACGATTTTGTTAACTGGGCAACCCATGTTGATATCGACGATATCAGTCTTGGTGTTTTCTTGGATGAATTCTGCTGCGCGTGCGAGGCTGTCTTCATCGCTACCAAAAAGTTGGATAGAAACAGGGTTCTCTCCTTCATCGATATGAAGCATATGCAGGGTTTTTTCGTTGTTGTATTGGATTCCCTTGTCAGAGACCATTTCCATCACAACGAGTCCAGCTCCGAGCTCTTTTGCGATGGTACGAAAGGCTGAGTTGGTCACGCCAGCCATAGGCGCTAAAACGGTACGATTGGGAATCTCAACATTGCCAATCATAAAGGGTGTATTAAGATTTGTCACGAATGAGTTCCTCCAGGTCGTTTTCATCAAAGTTATAAGTAGTTTGGCAGAATTGACAAGTGATTTCTGCCCCGTGGTCTTCCTCTTTCATTTCCTCAAGGTCAGAGCTTGGCAGACTAGCTAGAGCGTTCATAAAACGTTCTTTACTGCAATCACATTGGAAACGGATTTCTTCTTCAGATAGACGTTTGTAGGATTCGTCACCGTAGATAGCCTTGAGGAGAGCTTCGATATGGTCGTCGCTTTCCAGAAGGGTTGAGATAGCTGGCATTTCTTGGATGCGTTTCTCAAAGCGGGCAATCTCTTCTTCCTTGGCCCCTGGCAAGACTTGGAGAAGGAAACCTCCGGCAACTTCGACCTTGTCGTCTTTATCCAAAAGAACATTGAGCCCGACTGCTGAAGGGGTTTGTTGGCTTTCAGTCAGGTAGTATGCCAAGTCTTCACCGATTTCCCCAGAGATGAGGGGAGTCATGGAGTTGTAGGGATTTCCAGTACCGTAGTCTGTGATAACGAGAAATTGGCCATTGCCGACAAAAGGTCCGACTAGGACTTCACCCGTTGCAGTTTTTTTGATATCTACACCGGGATTTTGCACATAGCCTTTGACATTCCCCTTAGTATCTGCGACTGTGATAATGGCACCGAGAGAGCTCGTTCCAAGAACTTTAACCGTTAGCTTGGTATTTCCTTTTTCATTGGCTGCGAGAATCTGGCTAGCGATAAGGGTACGACCAAGTGCGACGGTTGAACTGGCTTGGGTTTGATGTTTTTCTTGAGCAGTGCGGACGGTTTCAGTGCTATCAAGGACAAAAGCACGAAAGGCTCCGCTTTCTGATATAGTTTTAATAATTTTATCCATAGCTACTATTTTAGCATAAAAGTGCCCAAAGGGGGAGCCGTGTGTTTGCTGTTTCCGAGGAATAATTACGAGGAAATCAACTTTAAAATAAAATGAGAAACAGATTATTTCCGCATTTCTAAGATTTATGCTATTCTTGTAGGAGAAAATGAAAGGGGTAACAAATGTATTTAGGTGATTTGATGGAAAAAGCTGAATCTGGCCAATTTTTTGTCCTTTCCTTTCTATTACAAGATTCGCAGACAACAGTCAAGGAAGCCATGGAAGAAACAGGTTTTTCAAAGGCGACCTTAACCAAGTATATCTCTCTGATTAACGAAAATGCCTTGGAAAGAGGATTAGAGCTGACCATCCACTTGGAAGATGAAAATCTGCGCTTGTCGATTGGTGCAGCTACCAAGGGGAGAGAGATTCGGAGCTTGTTTCTAGACAATGCCATTAAGTACCAAATTTTGGTTTACCTTCTCTATCACCAACAGTTTCTAGCTCATCAGTTGGCTCAAGAATTGATGATTAGCGAGGCCACGCTTGGTCGCCACTTAGCTAGTCTAAATCAGATTTTGTCAGAGTTTGACTTATCCATCCAAAATGGCCGTTGGCGAGGTCCGGAGCATCAGATTCGCTATTTCTATTTCTGTCTTTTTCGCAAGTTGTGGTCGAGTCAGGAATGGGAAGGACATATGCAGAAGCCAGAGAGAAAGCAGGAGATTGCCAGCTTAGAAGAAATCTGCGGTGCTAGCTTGTCTTCAGGTCAGAAACTGGACTTGGTTCTCTGGGTTCACATCAGTCAACAGCGCCTTCGGGTTAACGCCTGTCAGTTTCAAGTCATAGAAGAAAAAATGCGAGGATATTTTGACAATATTTTCTACCTTCGTTTGCTGAGAAAGGCTCCGTCCTTTTTTGCTGGGCAACATATCCCTCTAGGAACTGAGGATGGTGAGATGATGGTATTCTTTTCATTTCTCCTTTCCCATCGTATTCTTCCTCTTCATACTATGGAGTATATTCTTGGTTTTGGAGGGCAATTAGCCGATTTGCTTACGCAATTGATTCAAGAGATGAAGAAAGAGGAGTTACTGGGGGACTACACAGAGGACCATGTCACCTATGAACTCAGTCAGCTCTGTGGTCAAGTTTATCTATACAAGGGCTATATTTTACAAGATCAGTACAGATACCAGACAGAGAATCGCCATCCCTATTTGCTGATGGAACATGATTTTAGAGGGACTGCAGAGAGAATTTTTCATATCTTGCCAGCCTTTCATCAGGGAACGGATTTGGATAAGAAAATTCTCTGGGAATGGCTCCAGTTGATAGAGTATATGGCAGAAAATGGTGGCCAACATATGAGGATTGGTTTGGATTTGACATCTGGTTTCCTTGTCTTTTCTAGGATGGCTGCCCTTTTGAAACGGTATTTGGAATACAATCGTTTCATTACTATTGAAGCCTATGATCCTAGTCGACATTATGATTTGTTGATTACTAACAACCCTATTCATAAGAAAGAACAGACTCCGATCTATTATTTAAAAAACGACTTGGATATGGAGGATTTGGCAAAGATTCGTCAGATGCTCTTTGCCTAAAAGACCTGAGTTTTCAGGTCTTTTTTGTGAAATTCGCACAATCTCCTCACATTTTTTTAAAATTTAAAAAAAATTGATGAACAAGAAAGCGCTTTATTTTGTATACTAGTTACTGTAAAGAGGGACCCCCTCAAGATTTTATCAGGAGGACAGCACATGTCACAAGAAAAATACATCATGGCTATTGACCAAGGAACGACCAGTTCTCGTGCCATCATTTTTAACAAAAAAGGAGAAAAGATCAGCTCTAGTCAAAAAGAGTTCACTCAGATTTTCCCTCAAGCAGGTTGGGTTGAGCACAATGCCAATGAAATTTGGAACTCTGTTCAGTCAGTTATTGCGGGTGCTTTCATCGAAAGCGGTGTGAAACCAAGTCAAATCGAAGCAATCGGGATTACCAACCAGCGTGAAACAACTGTCGTCTGGGATAAGAAAACAGGGCTCCCTATCTACAATGCTATCGTTTGGCAATCACGTCAAACTGCTCCTCTGGCTGAACAACTAAAAAGTCAAGGTTATGTGGAAAAATTCCATGAAAAGACTGGTTTGATCATCGATGCTTACTTCTCTGCTACCAAGGTTCGTTGGATTTTGGACCATGTAGAAGGCGCTCAAGAGCGAGCAGAAAAAGGAGAATTGCTCTTTGGTACTATCGATACTTGGTTGGTTTGGAAATTGACTGACGGTGCGGCTCATGTGACGGACTACTCAAATGCAGCCCGTACCATGCTCTATAACATTAAAGAACTCAAATGGGATGATGAGATTTTGGAAATCCTCAACATTCCGAAGGCTATGCTTCCAGAAGTTCGTTCTAACTCTGAAATCTACGGCAAGACTGCTCCATTCCATTTCTACGGTGGAGAAGTACCAATTTCAGGTATGGCTGGGGACCAACAGGCAGCACTCTTTGGTCAGTTGGCCTTTGAACCAGGTATGGTCAAAAATACTTATGGAACAGGTTCTTTCATCATTATGAACACTGGTGAAGAGATGCAGTTGTCTGAAAACAACCTTTTGACAACGATTGGTTACGGAATCAACGGCAAGGTTTACTATGCCTTGGAAGGTTCTATCTTTATTGCAGGAAGTGCTATTCAGTGGCTTCGTGATGGACTTCGCATGGTTGAAAATTCACCAGAGTCTGAAAAATATGCTCTTAATTCTCACAATAATGACGAAGTCTATGTCGTACCTGCCTTTACAGGTCTAGGGGCACCATACTGGAACCAAAACGCTCGAGGCTCTGTCTTTGGCTTGACTCGTGGGACAAGCAAAGAAGACTTTATCAAGGCAACTTTGCAATCTATCGCTTATCAAGTACGTGACATCATTGACACCATGCAAGTGGATGCTCAGACAGCTATCCAGGTCTTGAAGGTGGATGGTGGTGCAGCCATGAACAACTTCCTCATGCAGTTCCAAGCTGACATCTTGGGAATTGATATCGCCCGCGCTAAAAACTTGGAAACAACTGCCTTAGGTGCGGCTTTCTTAGCTGGTTTGGCAGTGGGTTACTGGAAGGATTTGGATGAGTTGAAACTCTTGAACGAGACAGGAGAACTCTTTGAGCCATCGATGAACGAATCGCGCAAAGAACAACTCTACAAAGGCTGGAAGAAGGCTGTGAAAGCAACGCAAGTCTTTGCGGAAATCGATGACTAATACTGTTTCTTGGTGCAATTATCAGTTTAAGAATGAAACGACTCAGTTAGAAAGTGTGTAAATATGGAATTTTCAAAGAAAACACGTGAATTGTCAATTAAAAAAATGCAGGAACGCACCCTGGACCTTTTGATTATTGGTGGGGGGATTACAGGAGCTGGTGTAGCCTTGCAGGCAGCAGCTAGTGGTCTTGACACAGGTTTGATTGAAATGCAGGACTTCGCAGAAGGGACATCCAGCCGTTCAACAAAATTGGTCCACGGAGGTCTGCGTTACCTCAAACAATTCGACGTAGAAGTGGTATCAGATACAGTTTCTGAACGTGCGGTGGTTCAACAAATCGCTCCACATATTCCAAAACCAGATCCAATGCTCTTGCCAGTTTACGATGAAGATGGAGCGACCTTTAGCCTCTTCCGTCTCAAAGTAGCCATGGACTTGTACGACCTTTTGGCGGGTGTTAACAACACACCAGCTGCTAACAAGGTCTTGAGTAAGGAAGAAGTCTTGGAACGCCAGCCAAACTTGAAGAAAGAAGGCTTGGTAGGAGGTGGGGTTTACCTTGACTTCCGTAATAACGATGCGCGTCTCGTGATTGAAAACATTAAACGTGCCAACCAAGACGGTGCACTCATTGCCAACCACGTTAAGGCAGAAGGCCTCCTCTTTGACGAAAGTGGCAAGATTACAGGTGTTGTAGCTCGTGATTTGTTGACAGACCAAGTCTTGGAAATTAAGGCTCGTCTGGTTATCAACACGACAGGTCCTTGGAGCGATAAGGTACGTAATTTGTTTAATAAGGGAACACAGTTCTCACAAATGCGTCCAACTAAGGGAGTGCACTTGGTAGTGGATTCAAGCAAGATCAAGGTTTCACAGCCAGTTTACTTTGATACAGGTTTGGGAGACGGCCGGATGGTCTTTGTCCTCCCACGTGAAAACAAGACTTACTTTGGTACAACGGATACAGACTACACAGGCGATTTGGAACATCCAAAAGTGACGCAGGAAGATGTAGATTATCTACTTGGCATTGTCAACAACCGCTTCCCAGAAGCAAATATCACAATTGACGATATCGAAAGCAGCTGGGCTGGTCTTCGTCCATTGATTGCAGGCAATAGCGCTTCTGACTACAATGGCGGAAATAACGGAACCATTAGTGATGAGAGCTTCAATAGCTTGATTGCGACTGTCGAAGCTTATCTATCGAAAGAAAAAACGCGTGAAGATGTTGAATCTGCTGTCAGCAAGCTTGAAAGCAGTACGTCTGAAAAACATTTGGACCCATCTGCAGTTTCACGTGGTTCGAGCTTGGACCGTGATGACAATGGCCTTTTGACCCTTGCTGGTGGTAAAATCACAGACTACCGTAAGATGGCTGAAGGAGCTATGGAGCGCGTGGTTGACATCCTCAAAGCAGAATTTGACCGTAGCTTTAAACTCATCAATTCTAAGACTTACCCTGTTTCAGGTGGGGAATTGAACCCAGCAAATGTGGACTCAGAAATCGAAGCCTTTGCGCAACTTGGAGTGTCACGTGGCTTGGATAGCAAGGAAGCTCACTATCTCGCAAATCTTTACGGTTCAAATGCACCGAAGGTCTTTGCCCTTGCTCACAGCTTGGAACAAGCGCCAGGACTCAGCTTGGCAGATACCTTGTCCCTTCACTATGCAATGCGCAATGAGTTGGCTCTGAGCCCAGTTGACTTCCTCCTTCGTCGTACTAACCACATGCTCTTTATGCGTGATAGTTTGGATAGCATCGTTGAGCCAGTTCTGGATGAAATGGGACGATTCTATGATTGGACCGAAGAAGAAAAAGCAGCCTACCGTGCGGATGTTGAAGCAGCACTTGCTCAAAATGATCTAGCGACATTAAAAAATTAAGAAAAACTAGAAGAGAGGGAAGCAGGATTTCCTTGCCTTCTCTCTCCTTCTTTTAAATGGAGACAACGATATGATGAAAGAATTATTTGGAGAATTTTTGGGGACTTTAATCCTTATCCTCCTAGGAAATGGAGTTGTAGCAGGTGTGGTTCTTCCCAAAACCAAGAGCAACAATTCAGGATGGATTGTGATTACTATGGGATGGGGAATTGCTGTAGCCGTTGCAGCCTTTGTATCTGGCACGCTCAGCCAAGCTCACCTAAATCCAGCTGTGACGTTTGCTATGGCCTTAAAAGGAACGCTCTCTTGGGCTTCTGTTTTCCCTTATATCCTAGCCCAATTCGCAGGAGCGATGGTGGCTCAGATTTTGGTTTGGTTGCAATTCAAACCACACTATGAGGCGGAAGAAAATGCAGGCAATATCCTAGCGACCTTTAGTACTGGACCAGCAATCAAGAACACAGTATCGAATTTGATCAGCGAAATCCTTGGTACCTTTGTTTTGCTCTTGACAATCTTTGCCTTGGGACTCTATGACCTTCAAGCCGGTTTAGGGACCTTTGCAGTGGGGACCTTGATCGTCGGTATCGGTCTTTCACTAGGTGGGACAACGGGTTATGCCTTGAACCCAGCTCGTGACCTTGGACCTCGTATCATGCACAGTATCTTGCCAATTCCAAACAAGGGAGATGGAGACTGGTCTTATGCTTGGATTCCTGTTGTAGGACCTATCCTCGGAGCGGCCCTAGCAGTTCTCGTATTTTCACTTTTCTAAGATAAAAGAGTTATTGGCAACAGAGTTTGAGATGGAAATCTCAGGCTCTTTTTTGATGGCCAAAATATTAATATTTTAACTTATCTTAAAATAAGCTAAAACCAATTTTTAAGTTATGGTAAACAGTTGAAAAAAAGGTTGATAAAGTGGTAAAATGTTAGGAAGATAAGGCAGTAATTGCTGATTTGCATAGCTTTTCTGAAAATTTACAAAAAAGAAGTCGAATATGAAAAAAAAGAGAACATTTTATATTTTTTGTGCTCAAACATTTCTGTATTTCGTTATTTTGCTTGGTTTGCTTTATTTTTTTAGTTACCTTGGACAGGGGCAAGGTGGCTTTATCTATAACGAATTTTAACTCAAAGGAGAAAACCTATTGTGTCAAATAAATCCATAGTTGATATGATTGAAACGATTGAGCACCTTGCTCAGACACAAGCCAGTTATCCAGTTTACAATGTTTTGGGGCAAGAGCATACTTATGGTGATCTGAAGGCTGATTCGGATAGTTTGGCTGCAGCTATCGACCAACTAGGCTTGCCTGAGAAATCTCCAATCGTCGTTTTTGGTGGTCAGGAATATGAGATGTTGGCTACCTTTGTAGCGCTAACTAAGTCAGGTCATGCCTATATTCCCATCGATAGCCATTCAGCCTTAGAACGGGTAGCTGCTATCGTAGAAGTTGCAGAGCCAAGCTTGATTATTGCTATCTCAGATTTTCCATTAGAGCAAACTAGCACACCAATGCTGAATTTAAGGCAAGTCCATGAAGCTTTTGCTCAAGCTTCTAGCTACGAGATGAACCATCCAGTCAAGGGAGATGACAACTACTACATCATCTTTACTTCTGGTACGACTGGTAAGCCAAAGGGAGTGCAGATTTCCCATGATAATCTCCTCAGCTTTACCAACTGGATGATTACAGATAAGGAATTTGCGACGCCAAGTCGTCCACAAATGCTGGCTCAGCCCCCTTATTCTTTTGACCTATCTGTCATGTACTGGGCGCCAACCTTGGCACTAGGTGGTACACTTTTCGCTCTTCCATCTGCCATTACTCAGGACTTCAAAAAACTCTTTGCGACCATCTTTTCACTGCCGATTGCTATCTGGACATCAACACCGTCCTTTGCAGATATGGCCATGTTGTCAGAAGACTTTAACAGCGAGAAAATGCCAGGAATCACGCATTTCTACTTTGATGGTGAAGAATTGACGGTCAAAACAGCTCAAAAACTGCGTGAGCGTTTCCCAAATGCCCGTATTATCAATGCCTACGGTCCAACAGAAGCGACAGTGGCTCTATCGGCAGTGGCAATTACAGATGAGATGCTTGCAACTATGAAACGTCTACCAATTGGCTATACTAAGGCGGATTCTCCGACCTTTATCATTAGCGAGGATGGCAAGAAAGTTCCAAATGGTGAGCAGGGAGAAATCATTGTTTCTGGACCAGCTGTTTCAAAAGGCTATATGCACAATCCTGAAAAAACAGCAGAAGCCTTTTTTGAATTCGAAGGTCTTCCAGCTTACCACACAGGAGATGTGGGAACTATGACAGACGAGGGCTTGCTTCTCTACGGTGGACGGATGGACTTCCAGATTAAGTTTAATGGTTATCGTATTGAGCTTGAAGATGTCTCGCAAAACCTCAACAAGTCTCGCTATATCGAGTCGGCTGTTGCTGTCCCACGTTATAACAAGGACCATAAGGTACAAAATCTACTGGCCTATGTGATCCTAAAGGATGGTGTCCGTCAGCAATTTGAACGGGATATCGATATAACCAAGGCTATCAAAGAAGACTTGGCAGATATCATGATGTCCTATATGATGCCATCTAAATTCCTTTATCGGGACAGCCTTCCACTGACTCCTAATGGTAAGATTGACATCAAGGGCTTGATTAACGAGGTAAACAATAGATGATGGAATTTTTCAAACAGTTTCCTCATTTGGAACCTTATGGGAATCCACAGTATTTTCTATACATCATCGGTGCGACCTTGCCCATTTTTATCGGCCTCTTTTTCAAGAAACGTTTTGCCTTGTATGAGGTGCTGGTTAGTCTCTGCTTTATCCTAGCCATGTTGACAGGTGGGAAGACGGATCAAATCAGTGCTCTCCTCCTTTATGTCGTTTGGCAGTTACTACTTGTTTTTTCCTACAAAAGATACAGAAAAAAGCGGGATAGTCAGTGGGTCTTTTATCTGGTTAGCTTTTTATCTTTATTGCCAATTATCTTTGTGAAAGTAGCTCCTGCTATTCATGCTCCCCAGTCCTTGCTTGGCTTTTTAGGAATCTCATACTTGACTTTTCGTTCTGTTGGGATGATCATCGAGCTGAGAGATGGGGTGATTAGGGCTTTCACCTTGTGGGAATTTCTCCGATTTCTCCTCTTCATGCCGACTTTCTCGAGTGGTCCTATCGATCGCTTTAAACGCTTCAATGAAAATTATGAGATCATTCCTGAGCGAGAAGAGTTGATGGATATGCTAGAGGAGGCTGTCAAGTATATCATGCTTGGCTTTCTCTACAAGTTTATCTTGGCCCATATTCTAGGAGAGATTTTGCTACCTCCTTTAAAGAACTTGGCCCTGCAGACTGGTGGTTTCTTTAACCATTATGCCCTAGCAGTCATGTATACCTTTGGTTTGGAATTGTTCTTTGATTTTGCAGGCTACTCTATGTTTGCCTTAGCCATTTCAAACTTGATGGGTATTCATAGTCCTATCAACTTTAACAAGCCCTTTTTGTCAAGGGATTTAAAAGAGTTTTGGAATCGCTGGCACATGAGTCTGTCTTTCTGGTTCCGTGACTTTGTCTTTATGCGGATGGTCATGGTGTTGACCAGAAAGAAGGTCTTTAAAAATCGCAATGTGACCTCAAGTGTAGCCTATATTCTCAATATGCTGATTATGGGATTTTGGCATGGTGTGACCTGGTACTACATCGCCTATGGACTTTTTCATGGGATTGGGCTGGTCATCAATGACGCTTGGGTTCGTAAGAAAAAAGCACTCAATAAAGAACGGAAAAAAGCTGGAAAGGGTTCCTTACCTGAGAATCGCTGGATTCAGTTGCTTGGCATGGTTGTCACCTTCCATGTCGTGATGGTTTCATTCTTAATCTTTTCTGGATTTTTGAATGATTTATGGTTTAAAAAATAAAAGGATATAAAAAATGGATATCAAATCAGAAGTTATTGAAATTATTGATGAGTTGTTTATGGAAGATGTTTCTGACATGATGGATGAGGATCTTTTTGATGCCGGTGTCTTGGATAGCATGGGAACGGTTGAATTGATTGTTGAGATTGAAAACCGTTTTGACATTCGTGTTCCAGTGACGGAGTTCGGTCGTGATGACTGGAATACGGCTAATAAAATCGTAGCAGGTATTACGGAGTTGAAGAATGCTTAAACGCTTGTGGCTGATCTTTGGGCCTCTGCTTCTTGCTAGTATTCTTGTTTTCTTACTAATCTTTTTCTATCCAAACAATCCAAGTCATAATTTGATGGAAGAGAAATATTCTGCAGCAGCGATTAGTTCGGAAAGTTTTAAAGAGAGAAGTCAAAAAGTGAGAGCCTTTACGGAACCAAATATGCGCTTTATTCCCTTTTTTGGCTCAAGTGAGTGGATTCGTTTTGATAGCATGCACCCAGCGGTCTTGGCGGAGAAGTATAGTCGTCCCTACCGTCCTTACTTTTTGGGGCAAGCAGGAGCAGCTTCTCTCAATCAGTATTTCGGCATGCAGCAGATCTTGCCAGAAATCGAGGAAAAGCAGGCGGTATTTGTCATTTCGCCTCAGTGGTTTACAGAGGAGGACTATGAGCCAGCATTCTTCCAAAACTACTTTAACAACGATCAGTTGACAGCCTTTCTAGAAAATCAATCGGGAGATATAGCAGCCAAACATGCAGCTAAACGTCTCTTAAAGCAAAATCCTGGAGTCTCTATGAAGGGGATCGTTGAGAAGCTGTCAAAGGGTGAGGAATTATCAGAGATCGACCATGCTATTATCAAGGCTTTTGCACGTTTTAATGAGCGTCAGGCCTCTCTATTTGGGCAATTTTCCATTCGAGGAAAACTCAAGTACAAGGAACACGTGGAGAACTATTTAAAAGATCTTCCAGATCAATTTTCTTATGAAGAGTTATAAAAAATTGCTCGAAAGGATGCAGAAGCCAATACCAATAATAACGATATGGGAATTGAAAATCAATTTTATAAGACCCAGGTGAAAGACTACCTCGAGAAGTATAAGGGCTATCAAAAAAATTACAATTTCCTCAAGTCGTCTGAATATAATGATTTGCAGTTGGTTCTCAATCAATTTGCAAAATCAAAGGTCAATGTCCTTTTTGTGATCCAGCCTGTCAATAAAAAATGGATGGCCCATACAGGGCTCAGCGAGGAAATGTACCAACATGCTGTGGAAAAAATTCGTTACCAGTTAGAAAGTCAAGGCTTTACCAACATTGCTGACTTTTCTAAAAAAGGCGGAGATCCCTACTTTGTTAAGGATACTATTCATATTGGCTGGTTGGGCTGGCTGGCTTTTGATAAGGTTGTCAATCCCTTCTTGACGGATCCAACTCCAGCTCCAGACTACCAGATGAATGACCGCTTCTTTAGCACGGACTGGGCGACCTATGATGGGAACATCAAAGATTTCCAATAAAATGAGTTAAAAGTTTGGGATTTGAATCCAAGCTTTTTTGTTTAAATGGCGAATATTTAAGATGCAAATAGGTCAAAAGTTTCAAAATTTTTAGAAATAGCGTATAATATAAAAGAGAAAAAGAAAGGGATTTTAAAATGAACAAACGTTCTTTGTTACCTGTCTTATCGACAGCCCTGTTAGCTCCAGCCTTCTTAGCTGGACAAGTATACGCTGAAGAAGCGACAACTCCTGCAGAAAGTTCAGCTGTCGTAGCGACTCCAGCTACGTCGGCGACTCCAGCTCCTGTTGAGAGCCCTGCGGTACCGGAAACTTCAGCAACTTCAGAAGCGGTTGCACCTGCAGAAACTCCGTCAGCTCCTGCTGAATCTACTAAAAGCGAAGAAAAGGACACCGTTATCTTACACACTAATGATGTCCATGGTCGTATTGTAGAGGAAAAGGGAGTAATTGGTGATGCTAAGTTAGCGACTGTCATTGAGCAGGAACGCGCGAAATCAAATCAAAATACTCTGGTTGTTGATGCGGGAGACGCTTTCCAAGGTTTACCGATTTCCAACTCTACAAAGGGTGAAGCACGCGCCGAAATTCTTAATCAGATGCAGTATGATGCCATGGCAATAGGAAATCATGAGTTTGACTTTGGTTTAGACGAAGCTAAGAAATACAAGGAAATCTTGAAATTCCCATTACTTAGTTCAAATACCTACGTCAATGGTGCTCGTCTCTTTGAAGCTTCTACAATCGTTGATAAAGATAAGACTGTGGAAGGCGATGAATTTGTTGTAATCGGTGTGACAACACCTGAAACAGCTACCAAAACTCACCCTAAAAATGTCAAAGGGGTAACTTTTACAGATCCAATCTCTGAAGTCAATAAGGTCATCGAAGAAGTTCAAGCCAAGGCGCGTGCAGAAGGTAAGGACTACAAACACTATGTTGTGCTCGCTCACTTGGGTGTTGATACTACAACCCCAGTCGAATGGCGCGGTTCAACCTTGGCAGAAGCCTTGTCTAAAAATCCTCGTTTGAAAGGGAAACGCGTAACAGTAATCGACGGTCACTCTCATACAGTAGAATCAACGACCTATGGAGATAATGTTACCTATAACCAGACGGGAAGCTACCTTCATAATGTAGGAAAAATCACCTACAAATCACGTCAGCTTTTGGGTAATCCTACGTTGATTGCGGCTGCAGATGCTAAAAAATTACCAGCTAATCCTACAGTTGAAAAACTGGTCAAAGACATTAAACAAAAATACGATGCTGAAAATGCGGTTGAGATTGTCTCAAACAGCCCTGTAGAACTAAACGGTGATCGTGAAAATGTTCGGGTCCGTGAAACCAACCTCGGAAACGTCGTGGCAGACTCGCTCTATCAGTATGGTCAAACAGGATTTAGCCATCCGACAGACATCGCTGTGACAAATGGTGGTGGCTTGCGTGAAACCATTGCAAAAGGGAAACCAATCACTAAAGGGAATGTCATTGCTGTTCTTCCATTTGGGAATACCATTTCACAAATCCAAGTGACTGGGGAACAAGTATTGGATATGTTTGAAAAGTCACTCGGTTCTATCTTGCAGGTCGATAAGGATGGCAAGAAGGTCTTGGATGATAACGGCCAACCATTGTTAGAGCCAAGTGGAGGCTTCTTACAAGTTTCAGGTGTGAAGGTCTACTATGATACCAACCTACCATCAGGCAAACGTGTCTTGGCTATCCAGGTTAAAAACCGTGCGACTGGTCGTTATGAACTACTGGACCTCGCCAAAACTTACTATCTTGCAACCAATGATTTCCTAGCTGCGGGTGGTGATGGCTACACTATGTTGGGTGGCGCGCGTGAAGAAGGTCCATCTATGGATGCAGCCTTTGAAGAGTATCTGAAAACCGCTGATTTGACCCAGTATGAAAAGATTAATCCGAACTCACGGACGATTTCTGTGGATTCTACAACTTTTATCTTACCTAGGAAAGACAATGATCAGATCAGCTCTGCTAACAAACAAGATTACAAGGATTTAGTGTCTTACTTGTTAGATGGGAAAATAAATTCTGATAAAAAACATCAACATATAGTAGAAGATGATACACAAATAGACCTTCGAACTAATCAAGGTCAAGAGATATCCGTGATAAAAGATGAAGTACAATCACATTCAACAGTTGGAGGAGAAACTGTTCAAGTATCGGATCAGACTACTAATGACTATACAAAGAAGGCAGTTGTCTCAGAAAAAGCCCTCCCAAATACAGGAAGCGAACAGTCCATCTTCTTGCTCTTGATGGGAATGGTAGCTGGTTTGGCAGGTATCTTATCGAGTCTAAAACCAAAGCAAAAATAGGTTAAATTTTACATCTAGAAGAGTCTAGGGAAACATTTTTACGCCTTTTTCCCTTGACTCTTTTTTGGTTTATGATATAATTAACCAGTAAAGAATCGGTGGCTATCTATGTTTTTTACGAAAAAGATAGCTAGGGAAGGAGTAACACATGAGACAGCTTGCACAGGAAATCGATAACTTTTTAAACGAGGTGATCTTGAGATCTGAGAACCAGCATGAAATTCTAATCGGGCATTGCACGAGTGACGTTGCCTTGACCAATACTCAGGAACACATCCTCATGCTCTTGTCAGAAGAATCCCTAACCAACTCGGAGTTGGCCCGTCGCCTTAATGTCAGTCAGGCGGCAGTAACCAAGGCTATCAAATCTTTGGTCAAAGAGGGCATGTTAGAGACATCCAGAGATCCAAAAGATGCGCGTGTGATTTTTTACCAACTGACAGAACTAGCTCGACCAGTGGCAGAGGAACACCACCATCATCATGAACACACGCTCTTAGCCTATGAACAAGTGGCAAGTCAGTTTACTCCAAATGAACAAGAAGTTATCCAGCGGTTTTTAACTGCTTTAGTAGGAGAAATCAAATAATGCGGTATATTACAGTAGAGGACTTGTCTTTCTATTATGACAAGGAACCTGTCCTCAAGCACATCAACTATAGTGTTGATAGTGGGGAGTTTGTTACCCTGACTGGTGAAAATGGGGCTGCCAAGACGACGCTGATCAAGGCGAGTCTAGGCATTTTGCAGCCAAGATTTGGCAAGGTAACCATCTCAAAGACAAATACTCATGGGAAAAAGCTTAGGATAGCCTATCTTCCTCAGCAGATAGCCAGTTTTAATGCTGGCTTTCCAAGTACGGTTTATGAATTTGTCAAGTCGGGTCGCTATCCTCGAAAGGGCTGGTTCCGTCGCTTGAATGCCCATGATGAGGAGCACATCAAGGCCAGTCTAGACTCAGTTGGTATGTGGGAACACCGTGACAAACGAATTGGTTCCCTTTCGGGAGGGCAAAAGCAACGAGCAGTGATTGCCCGGATGTTTGCTTCTGACCCAGATATTTTTGTCTTGGATGAGCCGACGACAGGGATGGATGCAGGAAGCAAAAATGAATTTTACGAACTCATGCACCATAGTGCCCACCATCATGGCAAGGCCGTTTTGATGATTACCCATGATCCTGAGGAGGTCAAGGACTATGCGGATCGCAATATCCATCTAGTACGCAATCAAGACTCGCCGTGGCGTTGTTTCAACGTTCACGAAAGTGACCAGGAGGTGGACCATGCTTAGTTTGTTATCTTATGACTTTATGCAGCGGGCCTTCTTGGCTGTCATTGCCATGAGTCTCTTTTCTCCAGTTCTTGGGACTTTCCTTATCTTACGTCGTCAGAGTTTGATGAGTGATACCCTCAGTCACGTTTCTCTATCAGGAGTAGCCTTTGGTCTGGTTTTGGGGATTTCTCCAACTATTTCAACCATTGCCATTGTCTTGATTGCTGCGGTCTTTCTAGAGTATCTCCGGACAGTCTATAAGAATTTTATGGAAATCGGAACTGCCATCCTCATGTCTACAGGGCTTGCAGTCTCCCTTATCGTGATGAGTAAGGGGAAAAGTTCGAGTTCCATGAGTTTGGACCAATATCTCTTTGGTTCGATTGTGACCATTAGCCAGGAGCAGGTGATTTTCCTCTTTACCATTGCTGCGGTCGTTTTGCTCTTGACTTTCTTGTTCTTGCGACCAATGTATATCCTGACCTTTGATGAGGACACGGCCTTTGTGGATGGCTTGCCCGTTCGTACTATGTCCATCCTCTTTAACATGGTGACAGGGGTGGCCGTTGCCCTTATGATTCCAGCAGCAGGAGCTCTTCTGGTGTCGACCATTATGGTCTTGCCAGCTAGTATTGCCCTTCGTCTGGGGAAAAACTTTAAATCCGTTATGTTGCTAGCCAGTGCTATTGGCTTTTTGGGAATGGTGGCAGGACTTTATATTTCCTACTATGCGGAAACACCTGCTAGCGCTAGTATCACCATTATCTTTGTAGCTGTCTTTTTGTTAGTCAGTCTACTGAAACGTTTTATCAAATAGGAGAATGAAATGAAAAAACTAAGCTTACTACTGGCTAGTCTATGTGCCCTGTTTTTAGTGGCTTGTTCCAATCAAAAACAGGCAGATGGGAAGCTAAATATCGTGACAACCTTTTACCCTGTCTACGAATTTACCAAGCAAGTCGCAGGAGATACTGCTAATGTAGAACTTCTAATCGGTGCTGGTACAGAACCTCATGAATACGAACCGTCTGCCAAGGCAGTTGCCAAAATCCAAGATGCAGATACCTTTGTCTATGAAAATGAAAATATGGAAACTTGGGTTCCAAAATTGCTAGAATCCTTGGATAAGAAAAAAGTGAAAACCATCAAGGCGACAGGTGATATGCTCCTCTTGCCAGGTGGTGAGGAAGAAGAGGAAGGGCATGATCATGGTGGTGAAGGTCACCATCACGACTACGATCCCCACGTTTGGCTTTCACCAGTTCGCGCCATCAAACTGGTAGAGCATATCCGTGACAGCTTATCAGCAGATTATCCTGATAAAAAAGAGACTTTTGAGAAGAATGCGGCTGCCTATATCGAAAAATTGCAAGCATTGGACAAGGCCTACACAGATGGCTTGTCTCAAGCTAAACAAAAGAGCTTTGTGACCCAGCACGCTGCCTTTAACTACCTTGCCTTGGACTACGGTCTCAAGCAAGTATCCATCTCAGGTCTCTCACCAGATGCAGAACCATCAGCAGCACGTTTGGCAGAATTAACAGAGTATATCAAGAAAAACAAGATTTCTTATATCTACTTTGAAGAAAATGCCTCACAAGCCCTCGCCAATACACTCTCAAAAGAAACAGGTGTCAAACTAGACGTGCTCAATCCGCTAGAAAGTCTAACAGAAGAAGCAACCAAGGCTGGTGAGGACTACATCTCCGTGATGGAGAAAAACCTCAAGGCTTTGAAACAGACAACGGACCAAGAAGGGCCAGAAATCGAGCCAGAGAAGGAAGAAAACACCAAGACAGTTCACAATGGTTACTTTGAGGATGCAGATGTCAAAGACCGTACCTTGAGTGACTATGTAGGCAACTGGCAGTCAGTTTATCCTTTCCTTGAAGATGGAACTTTTGATCAAGTCTTTGACTACAAGGCTAAGTTGACTGGCAAGATGACCAAGGATGAGTATAAGGCCTACTATAGAAAAGGCTATCAGACAGATGTGACCAAGATCAACATCACGGAGAACACTATGGAATTCATCCAAGGTGGCCAAAGCAAGAAATTCACCTACAAGTATGTCGGCAAGAAAATCTTGACTTATAAGAAAGGCAATCGTGGCGTGCGCTTCCTCTTTGAAGCGACAGATGCAGATGCTGGACAGTTCAAGTATGTTCAGTTTAGTGACCACAATATCGCCCCAGTCAAGGCAGAACATTTCCATATCTTCTTTGGAGGTACTAGCCAAGAAGCCCTCTTTGAAGAGATGGATAACTGGCCAACCTACTATCCAGATAACCTATCTGGCCAAGAAATTGCCCAAGAAATGTTGGCGCATTGATGCAAGAGAAAATCCCGCAATCTGCGGGATTTTTTGCTAGAAACGATTATCTGAGTAGGTTGTGGGCACAATAGTACTACAGCTGTGCTGTTCACAATGTGATAAAGCAGTCATTTTCTACTGGCTGATTCTCACTAGCTGGCGAATTCAAAAGCTACGATTGTACAAATTATAGAATCTTTTCAGGGGATTTAGGAAGGAATCTTAGTCATATTGACGCTGCTATCGTTTTTTGTTATAGTCAAGGAGAGAGCGGTCTGGAACACTAGTTTATTCACAGTCTGTGGATAAGCCTTGGAGGAAATGACATACAACTCAGGGGGTTGAAGCATCCTGATAATAGTTCCGTACATTAGTAACTTGCTATAGAGCTAGCAGAAACCCTAGTACAGAGCTGTTTGACAAAGGTGTGTTTAGCGTGAAGGCTTCCAAGTCTAAGAGCTGGATTTTGGAGAAACTAGTTTTTAGGAATGTTTTCTTATCCACAATTTGTGGATAACTTTGTGAACAAGAGAAAGAGATACGAGATGATGACGAACATAAAACCACATGGACCATTACCTAGCCAAGCCCAGCTGGCTTATTTAGAGGATGAACTAGCTGCCTTTATCCATTTTGGTCCCAATACCTTTTATGACCAAGAATGGGGAAGTGGGCAAGAGGACCCCAAGCGTTTTAACCCGACCAAGTTGGATGCGCGTGAATGGATTCGGGTACTCAAAGAAACGGGTTTTAAAAAGCTGATTTTGGTGGTCAAGCACCACGATGGTTTTGTGCTCTACCCGACAGCCCATACAGATTATTCGGTCAAGGCTAGCCCTTGGAGGGATGGAAAGGGGGACTTGCTCCTTGAGGTTTCCAAAGCTGCGACTGAGTTTGACATGGATATGGGAGTGTATTTGTCTCCTTGGGATGCTCACAGTCCCCTCTATCACGTGAACCGAGAAGCGGACTACAATGCCTACTATCTGACTCAATTGAAGGAAATCTTGTCAAATCCTGCCTATGGAAATGCTGGTAAGTTCGCTGAGGTGTGGATGGATGGTGCTCGAGGAGAAGGGGCCCAGAAGGTCAACTATGAGTTTGAGACTTGGTTTGAAACCATTCGTGACTTGCAAGGCGATTGTTTGATTTTCTCAACTGAAGGAACCAGTATTCGCTGGATTGGGAATGAAAGAGGCTATGCAGGGGATCCCTTGTGGCAAAAAGTCAAGCCAGACCAGTTAGGGACAGAGGCGGAATTAGATTATCTACAGCACGGAGACCCCTTTGGGACGCTATTTTCAATCGGTGAGGCAGATGTTTCTCTTCGGCCGGGCTGGTTTTACCATGAGGATCAGGACCCCAAGTCTCTCGAGGAATTGGTCGAAATCTACTTTCACTCGGTGGGTCGGGGTACACCTCTCTTACTCAATATTCCGCCAAACCAAGATGGACTCTTTGACGAAAAGGATATCCGGCGACTGTATGAATTTGCTGCCTACCGTGATGAGCTCTATAGGGAAGATTTGGCTTTGGGAGCCAAGGTATCTGGCCCTGCTCTATCACCAGACTTTGCTTGTCATCATCTGACAGATGGACTGGAGGCTAGTTCTTGGGCAAGTGATGCAGAGTTGCCAATCCAATTAGAGCTCGATTTAGGGGCTCCTAAAACTTTTGATGTGATCGAGCTGAGAGAAGATTTGAAGCTGGGGCAACGCATCGCCGCTTTCCGTGTTCAGGTAGAGTTGGATGGTGTCTGGCAGGAGTTTGGTTCTGGCTATACTGTTGGCTACAAACGTCTCTTACGAGGATCAGTCGTTGAGGCGCAAAAGATACGCGTGACCATTACAGAGGCACAGGCATTTCCTTTGTTGACCAAAATTTCACTCTATAAAATACCTACCTTGCCGAAAAAAGAAGTCGTTCAGCAACTAGAGTTCTCAGAAAAAAGTCTGGCTGTGATCAAGGGAGAAAATGTCCATTTTACAGTGAAGCGCATAGAATCTAGCAGTCCTTTAGAAGCTAAGATTTCGATTCAACCAGGGACGGGTGTGCATGGTGTCGCTTATCGGGACGAGATTCAAGTCCTTGCGTTTCAAGTTGGCGAGACTGAAAAAAAGCTAACGCTACCAACCTTGTATTTTGCAGGAGATAAAACCTTGGACTTTTATCTGAATCTGACGGTAGATGGGCAGCTGGTTGACCAGCTTCAGGTCCAAGTTTCATAAAAGAAGAACCTTTGCGCGATGCAAAGGTTCTTTTGGTTAGGAGTGATTTGGTAGCCAGCTGAGGGTGAAGGTCAGTTGCTCAGCTTTCAAGAGGTCTTGGTGTTGAATGCTAGATACTATGGTCTTGTCCAATCGGCATTCTTTGACAAAGTTAAAATGGCTGTAGTTTTGTTCAGCGTGGATATCTAACCATTTATTTTCCTTAGCTAGGTAGATACGGAGGTGGTCAAAGAGAGGGGCTCCGAGATCATAGCTGGGCTTGCCTGGACAGGTCGGGTAGAATCCAAGAGCTGACCAGATATACCAAGCAGAGAGACTGCCATTGTCCTCATCGCCAGGATAGGCTTGCCAGCTTGGGTGAAAGGTCCTCTGACGTAGGGTCTTGATGAGAAGAGCAGTGTAGTCTGGGTAGTTGCTGTAGCGAAAGAGATATGGAATGTGGAAGCTAGGCTGGTTAGAGATGGCGACTTGTCCAAAGGGGGCTGTTGCCATCTCGCTCATTTCATGAATCTCGTAACCATAGCCGGTGGTTTCAAAGAGAGGAGCGTCCTGACAGGCTTTCAAAAGATAATTGCTGAAGGCTTCTTTTCCACCCATAAGCTGGATTAAGTCTGGGATGTCATGGAGGACGCCTAAAGTCGCTTGAATGGCAGAGCATTCGGCGTAGTCGCGTCCCCAACTATAGGGAGAGAAGTCAGGGCGGAAGTTTCCTTGATAATCACGCGCTCGCATGTAACCTGTATCAGCGTCAAATAGATGGCGGTAATTTTGAGACGCAGTTCTATAAGTTTCCGCGATGTCATTCTGATCAAGCTTTTCGGCACAGCTGGCGATACAAAAATCACTATAGGCATAGTCTAGGGTATGGCTGACGCTTTCGTGGTGGTCGGTAGAGAGGTAGCCCAGTTCTTGGTATTGGGCTAGTCCGTGGCGGCCATTGATGCCGAGAGGGTCGGACTTAGTGGCTATTTCAAGCATGGCTTGAAGGAGTTCTTTTTCTAGGTCGGGGGCCATGTCCTTGCAGGCGCTGTCTGCGATAATGCCATCTAAAAGGGTACCAGGCATCATACCCCGTTCGTCTGGAGCTAGCCATTTTGGAAGGAATCCAGTATCGCGGTAGCTATTGAGAAAGCCTTCTAAAAAGAGACGATAGTGTTCCGGTATGATAAGGGCAAAGAGGGGAAATGTAGTCCGGAAGGTATCCCAGAAGCCATTATTGCTAAAGAGGACACCGGGCTTGACAGTACCAGTAGTCAGGTCCATATGGATGGCTTGCCCTGACTCGTTCACTTCATAAAAAGTCTGCGGGAAGAGGAAGAGTCTGTAGAGGCAGTGATCAAAGAAGGTTCGGTCAGCCTCTCCTGTCTCTAGTATGTCAAAACGATGGAGGAGATTTTCCCAGTCCGCTTTCGCACTTGCTTTACAGCTATCAAAGTCCTTTTGAGGTAGATTAAGCAGAGCTTGAGAAGGCGAGATGAAAGAAGTTGCTAGCTGGATGTCAGCATGACTATCTGTCAGGTCAATTCGCCAGTCTCCACCTTCTTGGCTGACAGCAAGAATATCCGTATTCATTTGCAGGGCAGTGAATAGTTTTAGCGTATTTTTGTTTGTCTCTGTTTTTCCTTCTTGTCGTAGGGAAAGAGTCCGCTTATCTACTTGCTTGACTGTCAAGTCATCTGCTGCGTGAAGATAGAGGGAGAGGGCTTTGCCTTGCTTTTGCTCCAAACGAATAGAAGCGCCATAGCAAGTCGGTGTAAGCTGGGTTTCAATCTGAAAGCGCAGGGAGAAAATCTTCAGATAATGAGGTTGGAAGGAAGCTTTATCCCTATCATAGGAGGATTGACGGTGAAAGAGACTATCTCCCCCAAGCTGGCCGGTGACAGGTGTCAGAAGCAGCCAAGAGTAGTCGCCAATCCAAGGACTGGGCTGGTGGGTTAATCGAATCCCTTGAAAGATGGGCAGATGTGGTTCGAAAAACCAAGCTCCCTCCTGATCGCTGGTCTGAGGCACAAAATAATTCATCCCAAAAGGAACGCCCGTGTAAGGCAGGGTATTTCCCCGAGAAAAGGCATGCTTGCTAGCAGTCCCAAAGCGGGTATCGATGGTTTCAAGTAGTGGTTTCATAGTCTTTCCTTTAGCTGTTTTTCTACATTATATCAGAAAAATGAGACCTTTAGATATGGGGTTCGAAAGTAAGCAATTTTGTAGAAAAATGACTATCATTTGTGTATGTATTTTCTGTCTCAAAAACTATATACTGAACATGAAACTTGTTTGAAAGAGGTAAAATTAAAAATGGTTTATTCAAAAGAGATTGTCAGAGAGTGGCTGGATGAAGTAGCAGAGCGTGCCAAGGACCATCCGGAGTGGGTGGATGTCTTTGAGCGTTGCTATACAGATACCTTGGACAATACGGTTGAGATCCTAGAAGATGGTTCAACCTTTGTACTCACAGGGGATATTCCTGCCATGTGGCTTCGGGATTCGACAGCCCAACTTAGACCCTACCTGCATGTGGCAAAAAAAGATCCTCTCTTGCGTCAGACCATTGCAGGTTTGGTCAAGCGTCAAATGACCCTAGTACTCAAAGATCCGTATGCCAACTCCTTTAACATTGAGGAAAACTGGAAGGGCCACCACGAGACTGACCATACCGACCTTAATGGTTGGATTTGGGAACGCAAGTATGAGGTGGACTCGCTTTGCTATCCTTTGCAGTTGGCTTATCTCCTTTGGAAAGAGACTGGCGAGACCAGTCAGTTTGATGAGACTTTTGTCGCAGCGACCAAGGAAATTCTTCATCTATGGACAGTGGAGCAAGACCACAAGAATTCTCCTTATCGTTTTGTCCGTGATACAGACCGTAAGGAAGATACTCTGGTAAATGATGGCTTTGGACCTGACTTTGCCGTGACAGGAATGACCTGGTCAGCCTTCCGACCGAGTGATGACTGCTGCCAGTATAGCTACTTGATTCCGTCCAATATGTTTGCTGTAGTAGTCTTGGGTTATGTCCAAGAAATCTTTACAGAACTAGACCTAGCTGATAGTGAGAGTATTATTGCTGATGCTAAGCGTCTCCAGGCTGAAATCCAAGAAGGCATCGAAAATTACGCTTACACAACCAACAGCAAGGGTGAAAAGATTTACGCCTTTGAAGTGGATGGCCTAGGAAATGCTAGCATCATGGATGATCCAAATGTACCAAGTTTGTTGGCGGCGCCTTATCTGGGCTATTGCGATATTGAAGACGAAGTGTATCAAGCCACACGCAGCACCATTCTAAGCCCTGAAAATCCATATTTCTACCAAGGAGAATACGCTAGCGGTCTCGGAAGTTCTCATACCTTCTATCGCTATATCTGGCCAATAGCCCTTTCTATCGAAGGCCTGACAACAAGAGATAAGGCAGAGAAAAAATTCTTGCTGGATCAGCTGGTTGCCTGTGATGGGGGTACAGGTGTCATGCATGAAAGCTTCCACGTGGATGACCCAACTCTCTACTCACGTGAATGGTTCTCTTGGGCCAACATGATGTTCTGTGAATTAGTCTTGGATTACCTGGATATTCGTTAATACTCTTCGAAAATCTCTTCAAACTACGTCAACTTCGCCTTGCCGTAGGTATGGTTACTGACTTCATCAGTTCTATCCACAACCTCAAAGCAGTGCTTTGAGCAGACTGCGGCTAGCTTCCTAGTTTGCTCTTTGATTTTCATTGAGTATAAGGAGCGCGCTTTAGTTTCACCGATTCTTATTAGAATCACAAATTTACATTTAAAACATTAAAAAATTTAAGTTAGAATGAGGTTTTACTTCATGGAAAATGTTGTTGTACATATTATCTCACATAGTCACTGGGATCGTGAGTGGTACTTGCCTTTTGAAAGCCACCGGATGCAGTTGGTGGAATTGTTTGACAATCTTTTTGATCTCTTTGAAAATGACCCTGAGTTCAAGAGTTTCCACTTGGATGGACAAACTATTGTTCTTGATGACTACTTGGAAATTCGCCCTGAAAATCGTGACAAAGTCCAACGTTACATTGACGAAGGCAAACTTAAAATTGGTCCCTTTTACATCTTGCAGGATGATTACTTGATTTCAAGTGAAGCCAACGTCCGCAACACCTTGATTGGTCAAGCTGAATGTGCAAAATGGGGCAAATCAACCCAGATTGGTTACTTCCCAGATACCTTTGGAAATATGGGACAAGCTCCCCAAATCCTTCAAAAATCAGGTATTCACGTGGCAGCCTTTGGGCGTGGTGTCAAGCCGATTGGATTTGACAACCAAGTTCTCGAAGATGAGCAGTTCACATCCCAGTTTTCAGAAATGTACTGGCAGGGTGCAGACGGAAGTCGTGTCCTCGGTATCCTCTTTGCCAACTGGTACAGTAACGGGAATGAAATCCCAGTTGATAAGGACGAAGCCTTGGCCTTTTGGAAACAAAAATTGTCAGACGTGCGTGACTATGCTTCGACCAACCAATGGTTGATGATGAACGGCTGTGACCACCAGCCTGTACAGCGAAATCTGAGTGAAGCCATTCGTGTGGCCAATGAACTCTTCCCAGATGTGACCTTTGTGCATAGTTCCTTTGATGACTATGTTCATGCAGTAGAAAGTGCTCTACCAGAGCAGTTATCAACGGTTACAGGTGAGTTGACAAGTCAGGAAACAGATGGTTGGTACACGCTTGCCAACACTTCCTCATCACGCATTTACCTCAAACAATCCTTCCAAGAAAATAGCAATCTCCTAGAACAAGTAGTGGAGCCATTGACCGTCATCACTGGCGGCCACAACCATAAGGACCAGTTGACCTATGCTTGGAAAGTCCTTCTGCAAAATGCGCCACATGACAGTATCTGTGGCTGTAGCGTGGACGAGGTTCACCGTGAGATGGAAACACGTTTTGCCAAGGTTAACCAAGTTGGAAACTTTGTTAAGACCAATCTTCTCAATGAGTGGAAGGGCAAAATCGCAACCCACGAAGCCCAAAGCGACCATCTCTTTACCGTCATCAACACAGGCTTGCACGACAAGGTTGATACGGTCAGCACCGTGATTGATGTGGCGACTTGTGATTTCAAGGAATTACACCCAACAGAAGGTTATAAGAAGATGGCATCCTTGACCTTGCCAAGCTACCGTGTCGAAGACTTGGAGGGGCATGCTGTAGAAGCGAAAATCGAAGATCTGGGAGCTAACTTTGAGTATGATTTGCCAAAAGATAAGTTCCGTCAGGCTCGCATCGCTCGACAAGTGCGCGTGACAGTACCTGTTCACCTAGCACCACTTTCTTGGACAACCTTCCAATTGCTTGAAGGAGAACAAGAACATCGTGACGGTATTTACCAAAATGGAGTGATTGATACGCCATTTGTAACGGTCAGTGTGGATGAAACTATCACAGTCTACGACAAGACAACTCATGAAGCTTATGAAGATGTTATTCGCTTTGAAGACCGTGGTGACATCGGAAATGAGTACATCTACTTCCAACCAAAAGGAACAGAGCCTATCTACGCAGAACTCAAAGACTATGAGGTCTTGGAAAATACAGCTCGTTTTGCCAAGATCTTGCTCAAGCATGAATTGACAATTCCAGTAAGTGCAGACGAAAAACTGGATGCGGAACAAAGAGGTATCATCGAGTTTATGACGCGTGAAGCTGGGCGCTCAGATGAATGGACAAGCATTCTTCTTGAAACAGAGATGACCGTCTTTGTTGACAATCCACAAATCCGCTTCAAGACTCGCTTTACCAACACCGCTAAGGACCACCGGATCCGTCTCTTGGTTAAGACTCATAATACGCGTCCAAGCAATGATTCGGAAAGCATTTATGAGGTAGTGACACGACCAAATAAACCAGCGGCTTCATGGGAAAATCCTGAAAATCCTCAACACCAACAAGCCTTTGTCAGTCTGTATGACGATGAAAAAGGGGTGACGGTGGCCAATAAAGGATTGCACGAGTATGAAATCCTTGGAGATGATACCATTGCCGTGACCGTTCTTCGTGCCTCAGGTGAGTTAGGTGACTGGGGTTACTTCCCAACACCAGAGGCTCAGTGCTTGCGTGAGTTTGAAGTCGAGTTTGCGCTTGAATGCCACCAAGCAGGGGAACGCTTCTCAGCCTTCCGTCGTGCCAAAGCCTTCCAAACACCATTCACTAGTCTTCAAGTTGCTAAACAAGAAGGAAGTGTTGCTGCGACTGGTAGCCTCTTGAGTCATGCGGCACTCAGCTTACCACAAGTTTGCCCAACAGCCTTTAAAGTGGCTGAAAATGAAGAAGGATATGTCCTCCGTTACTACAATATGAGTCAAGAAAATGTTCGCATATCAGAACACCAACAAACCATTTTGGACTTGCTTGAGCGACCATATCCAGTTCATTCAGGACTCTTAGCACCACAAGAAATTCGTACAGAATTGATTAAAAAAGAAGACATTTAACAGTTTTAAAGTGTTCTATAACTAATACTATGAGATAGAAAGGAGGGGCGAAAGAGTAAGGATAAACTACTGATTCGCCCCTTTTTTGGTGAAAATATGATGATTGCAACCATTGATATCGGAGGAACTGGGATTAAGTTTGCCAGTCTGACTCCTGATGGAAAAATACTAGATAAGACAAGTACACCGACACCAGAAACCCTAGAAGATTTACTGGCATGGCTAGACAAATGCTTGGCAGAGAAAGATTATAAGGGCATTGCCATGAGCGTTCCAGGCGCGGTCAATCAAGAGACAGGTGTGATTGATGGCTTCAGTGCCGTGCCTTACATCCATGGTTTTTCTTGGTATGAGACGTTTGCTCATCATCAGCTACCTGTCCATCTAGAAAATGATGCCAACTGTGTTGGACTTAGTGAACTGCTGGCTCATCCAGAGATTGAAAATGCAGCCTGTGTCGTGATTGGGACAGGAATTGGCGGAGCTATGATTATCAATGGCAAACTTCACCGTGGTCGCCACGGCTTAGGTGGTGAGTTTGGCTATATGACAACCATTGAACCAGCTGAAAAACTTAACAACTGGTCACTATTAGCCTCTACAGGAAACATGGTTCGCTACGTAATTGAAAAATCTGGTCAGACTGACTGGGATGGTCGCAAGATTTACCAAGAAGCTGCAGTCGGGAATGCCCTTTGCCAAGAAGCCATTGAGCGCATGAACCGTAATCTGGCGCAAGGCTTGCTCAATATCCAGTATCTGATCGATCCAGATGTCATTAGTCTGGGAGGCTCTATCAGCCAAAATCCAGACTTCATCCAAGGGGTCAAAAAAGCTGTCGAAGCATTTGTCGAGACCTACGAAGAATACACGGTCGCACCAGTTATCCAGGCCTGCACCTATCATGCAGAAGCCAATCTCTACGGTGCCCTTGTCAACTGGCTGCAGGAGGAAAACCAATGGTAAGATTTACAGGACTTAGTCCCAAACAAGAGCAAGCATTAGAGTTGCTTAAAAAGCATATTTCGCTAGCAGATGTAGAGGTAGCAGTCGCTCAGTTTAATCAAGCCACTATCTCTATCAAGGGTGAAAGTGGACACTATCAACTAACCTATCGCAAACCTCACCAACTATACCGCGCCTTGTCCTTATTGGCAACAGCTCTAGTAGAAGGTGATAAGGTAGAGATTGAAGAAGAAGCTGCTTACGAAGAGTTGGCCTACATGGCAGACTGTTCACGAAATGCAGTGCTCAATGTCGCTTCTGCCAAACAGATGATTGAGGTCTTGGCTCTCATGGGTTATTCAACCTTTGAGCTTTACATGGAAGATACTTATCAGATTGAGGGACAACCTTACTTTGGTTATTTCCGTGGTGCCTACTCGGCTGAGGAGCTGCAGGAAATAGAAGCCTACGCCCAGCAGTTTGACATGACCTTTGTGCCTTGCATCCAGACCTTGGCTCATTTGTCGGCCTTCGTTAAATGGGGTGTCAAAGAAGTGCAGGAACTTCGTGATGTAGAGGACATTCTCCTTATTGGTGAAGAAAAGGTTTATGATTTGATTGATGGCATGTTTGCCACTCTGTCTAAACTGCAGACACGCAAGGTCAATATCGGGATGGACGAAGCCCACTTGGTTGGTTTGGGACGCTACCTGATCTTGAACGGTGTTGTGGACCGTAGTCTCCTCATGTGTCAACACTTGGAGCGCGTGCTGGATATTGCCGATAAGTATGGTTTCCACTGCCAAATGTGGAGCGATATGTTCTTTAAACTCATGTCAGCGGATGGCCAGTACGATCGTGACGTGGAGATTCCAGAGGAAACTCGTGTCTACCTAGACCGTCTCAAAGACCGTGTGACCTTGGTTTACTGGGATTATTATCAAGACAGCGAAGAAAAGTACAATCGCAATTTCCGCAACCATCACAAGATTAGCCAAGATATTGCCTTTGCAGGTGGTGCTTGGAAGTGGATTGGTTTCACACCCAACAACCATTTCAGCCGTCTCATCGCTATCGAGGCCAATAAAGCCTGTCGTGCCAATCAGATAAAAGAAGTTATCGTGACGGGTTGGGGGGATAACGGTGGCGAGACAGCCCAGTTTTCTATCCTACCCAGCTTGCAAATCTGGGCAGAACTCAGCTACCGCAATGACCTAGACCGTTTGTCTGCACACTTCAAGACCAATACAGGTCTATCAGTTGAGGATTTCATGCAGATTGACCTAGCCAACCTCTTGCCAGATCTACCAGGCAATCTCAGTGGTATCAATCCCAACCGCTATGTCTTTTATCAGGATGTTCTTTGCCCGATTCTTGATAGACACATGACACCTGAACAGGACAAACCGCACTTCGCTCAGGCCGCTGAAACGCTTGCTGAAATCAAAGAAAAAGCTGGAAACTATGCTTATCTCTTTGAAACTCAGGCCCAGTTGAATGCTATTTTAAGTTCTAAAGTCGATGTGGGACGACGCATTCGTCAGGCCTACCAAACAAACGATAAAGAAAGTCTGCAAGCAATCGCCAGAGAAGAATTACCAAAACTCAGAAGCGAGATTGAACACTTCCATGCTCTCTTTAGCCACCAATGGCTGAAAGAAAACAAGATCTTTGGTTTAGATACGGTCGATATCCGTATGGGCGGACTCTTGCAACGTATCAAACGAGCAGAAAGCCGTATAGAGGCTTATCTGGCAGGGCAGATTGACCGCATCGACGAGCTAGAAGTTGAAATCCTACCATTTACTGACTTCTACGCAGACAAGGACTTCGCAGCCACAACAGCCAACCAGTGGCATACCATTGCAACAGCTTCAACGATTTATACGACTTAAAGGCATCTTTTCCGAGTCAGAGTGTTTCTCGTGAAACCTATTTCTTATAAAAAACTTCTCCACAAAAAATAATTTGTGGAGTTTTTTCTATAATTAGTAGTTTAACCTAGCCTTCAAATAGGAGTATACTAATAATGTAATCGTTATCAAACCTAAAAATTCGATGAAATCAGTTTTTAGGAATAAAAAGGGAGGAAATTATGAAAAAGTTTTCAAAGACCTTGAGAGATAACTGGATCTTTCTCTTGATGGTTTTACCAGGGGCACTCTGGTTGATTCTATTCTTTTACATTCCAGTATTTGGGAATGTGGTTGCCTTTAAAGACTACCATATGACCAGTAATGGTTTCATAGATAGTATTGTGAATAGTAAATGGGTCGGGTTAGATAATTTCAGATTCTTGTTTAGTTCAAAAGATGCCTTTATCATCACTCGAAATACCGTTCTCTACAATCTCGGCTTTATCTTTATCGGTTTGATTGTATCAGTAGGGATTGCCATTATCCTCAGCGAGCTTCGCTCTAAGAGAATGGTTAAGATTTTCCAAACGTCTATGTTGTTCCCTTACTTCTTGTCATGGGTTATCATCAGTTTCTTTACAGATGCCTTCCTAAACATTGACAAAGGGGTCTTCAACCATTTCCTAACATCCATTGGCATGAAGGAAGTCAACTTCTACGCTGACTTAGGCATTTGGCCATACCTTCTCCTTTTCCTAGGTATTTGGAAAGGCTTTGGATATAGCAGTGTCATGTACTATGCGACGATCATGGGAATTGACCCAACCTACTACGAAGCAGCAACAGTGGACGGGGCGAGCAAGTGGCAACGTATTCGCAACGTAACCATTCCTCAGTTGACTCCACTTGTAACAGTTTTGACCATCCTTGCAGTCGGAAATATCTTCCGTGCAGACTTTGGTCTCTTCTATCAAATTCCACATAATGCTGGTCAGCTTTACAATGTAACCAACGTTTTGGACGTGTATGTCTTTAATGGTTTGACTCAGACAGCAGATATCGGTATGGCTTCAGCAGCCGGTCTTTACCAATCCGTAGTCGGTTTGATTCTGGTTATCCTATCAAACTTGCTTGCAAGACGAGTCGATCCAAACTCAGCTTTGTTCTAGAAAGGAGGAGAATATGGCAGAAAAGAAAATTAAAAAAGAAAAAATCGATAATGTCGGCATTCACTCCTTCAGTAAGAAAGCAGATATCTTCTTTAGTATCATCTCTGGTTTGATCGCTCTTTCTTGTATCTTGCCCTTTATCTTCGTTATCATCATTTCGGTGACAGATGAAAAGAGCATCCTCCAGTATGGATATAGCTTTTTCCCTTCGAAGTTCGGTGTAGATGGATTCCAGTTCCTAGCTCAGTTTAAAGATAAGATCCTCCAAGCGCTCTTTATCTCAGTTTTTGTAACAGTAGTCGGAACAGTGACCAACGTCTTCATTACAACTACTTATGCCTACGCCATCTCACGGACAACCTTTAAGTACCGCAGATTCTTCACAATCTTCGCTCTTCTTAGTATGTTGTTCAACGCTGGTTTGGTACCAGGCTATATTGTGGTCACTCGCCTGCTTCAACTTGGTGATACCGTTTGGGCCTTGATTGTTCCAATGCTTCTCTCACCATTCAACATCATTTTGATGCGTTCCTTCTTCAAGAAGACCATTCCAGAAGCCATTCTCGAATCTGCTCGTATCGATGGTGCCAGTGAAGCTCGGATCTTCTTCCAGATCTGTTTGCCCTTGTCACTTCCAGGTATCGCAACCATCACGCTTTTGACAGCTCTTGGTTTCTGGAACGACTGGTTCAACGCCCTTCTTTACATCAAGAGTGACAACTTGTATCCATTGCAATATTTGCTCATGCAAATCCAGCAAAATATGGACTACATTGCAAAAGCAGTCGGCCTATCTGGCCAACTGGGAGTCGCTCTTCCAAAAGAAACAGGTCGTATGGCCATGGTTGTTGTTGCAACCCTTCCAATCGCGATTCTGTATCCATTCTTCCAACGCTACTTTGTTAAAGGGTTGACGATCGGTGGTGTGAAAGAATAGCACTTGCTGAGAAACACCGTTTCTCCCTTCCCAACTTCATCTTAGTGACTGAAGTTACAAATTATTAAATCGTTTATAAGTTTAAAAATAAAAAAAGGAGTTTTTATCATGAAAAACTGGAAAAAATATGCTTTTGCATCTGCTAGCGTAGTCGCTTTGGCTGCTGGTCTTGCTGCTTGTGGAAACCTTACAGGTAACAACAAAAAAGCTGCAGATACTACTTCAGGTGAAAAACCTGTAATCAAAATGTACCAAATCGGTGACAAACCAGACAACTTGGATGAATTGCTAGAAAATGCAAACAAAATCATCGAAGAAAAAGTCGGTGCTAAATTGGATATCCAATACCTTGGATGGGGTGACTATGATAAGAAAATGTCTGTTATCACATCATCTGGTGAAAACTATGATATCGCATTTGCATCTAACTATGTCGTAAATGCTCAAAAAGGTGCTTATGCTGACTTGACTGAATTGTATAAAAAAGAAGGAGCAGAGCTTTACAAAGCACTTGACCCAGCTTACATCAAAGGGAACACTGTAAACGGTAAGATCTATGCAGTACCAGTTGCAGCTAACGTTGCATCATCTCAAAACTTTGCCTTCAACGGAACTCTTCTTGCTAAATACGGTATCGATATTTCAGGTGTCACTTCATACGAAACACTTGAACCAGTCTTGAAACAAATTAAAGAAAAAGCTCCAGATGTAGTACCATTTGCGGTTACGAAGAACTTTATCCCATCTGATAACTTTGACTACCCAGTACCAAACGGACTTCCATTTGTTATCGACCTTGAAGGAGACACTACTAAGATCGTAAACCGTTACGAAGTGCCTCGTTTCAAAGAACATTTGAAGACTCTTCACAAATTCTATGAAGCTGGATACATTCCAAAAGACGTAGCAACAAGCGACACTTCATTTGACCTTCAACAAGATACTTGGTTCGTTCGTGAAGAAACAGTAGGACCAGCTGACTATGGTAACAGCTTGCTTTCACGTGTTGCTAACAAAGACATCCAAATCAAACCAATTACTAACTTTATCAAGAAAAACCAAACAACACAAGTTGCTAACTTTGTCATTTCAAACAACTCTAAGAACAAAGAAAAATCAATGGAAGTGTTGAATCTCTTGAACACAAACCCAGAACTCTTGAACGGTCTTGTTTACGGTCCAGAAGGTAAGAACTGGGAAAAAGTTGAAGGTAAAGAAAACCGTGTCCGCGTCCTTGATGGATATAAAGGAAACACTCACATGTCAGGTTGGAACACTGGTAACAACTGGATCCTTTACATCAACGAAAACGTTACAGACCAACAAATTGCAGATTCTAAGAAACAATTGGCAGAAGCTAAAGAATCTCCAGCACTTGGATTTATCTTTAACACTGACAGTGTGAAATCTGAAATCTCAGCAATTTCTAACACAATGCAACAATTCGATACAGCTATCAACACTGGTACTGTAGACCCAGATAAAGCAATCCCAGAATTGATGGAAAAATTGAAATCTGAAGGTGCCTACGAAAAAGTATTGAACGAAATGCAAAAACAATACGACGAATTCTTGAAAAACAAAAAATCATAAGAACGATTGATTTCGTGTATTCATTCCTAATTCCTAAAAATGTGATCACTGCCTTCCTTAGTTCTCTAGGGGAGGTAGTGATTTTTAGGATGTAAAAATGAAAACAGTGGTTCTGAGGGTTTATGCGATGTGATACACATACATCTATAGGGGATTTATTATGAAAAAATATCGTCTTCTTTTCAAAATGAGTGCTGTCTTCTCTTACCTATTTTTCGTATTTGGCCTTTCCCAGCTGACGCTTATTGTCCAAAACTATTGGCAATTTTCTTCCCAGATTGGCAATTTCTTCTGGATTCAAAATATCTTGAGTTTGCTATTTATCGGAGTCATGATTTGGATTCTGGTTAAGACAGACCATGGTTATCTCTTTCGCATTCCAAGAAAAAAAAGGCTTTGGTATTTGATTTTGACAGTATTAGTGGTAGTGCTCCAGATCTTTTTTAACGTTCAGACAGCTAAACATGTTCAGTCAACTGCGGAAGGTTGGGCTGTATTGATTGGTTATAGTGGGACTAACTTTGCAGAGCTAGGTATTTATATAGCCCTGTTCTTTCTGGTTCCGCTGATGGAAGAGTTAATCTATAGAGGATTACTGCAACATGCTTTCTTTAAACATTCGCGATTTGGCCTTGATTTGTTTCTTCCTTCCATTTTGTTTGCTCTTCCTCATTTTTCAAGTCTGCCTAGTCTGTTAGATATTTTCGTTTTTACAACATCTGGAATCATCTTTGCTGGTTTGACCCGTTATACCAAGAGCATTTATCCTTCCTATGCGGTGCATGTAATCAATAATATTGTAGCGACCTTGCCATTTTTGCTGACTTTTTTACATAGGGTGTTTGGGTAAAATATTGGCTGGAGAGTTAGGAATTATAGTTTTTCAATTTATAAGCGAATTTCAGGAGGAAAATGAGAATGACACCATTAAAATGGTTCGCTGGAGGTAGAGAAAGGCGTTGTGAAGCCATGACCATCATTGATTATCTATTGGAAGATATAAAGTCTGCGCCTCAACTTGCTCCCTTGAAAAATCAGTTAGTGATTTATAAAAAACGATTAGAGGATGATGGGACCTCTACTCCATTTATTCTGAGCCAAATGAACGTTGACATCTCACGTGTGTTGATTGACAATAAGCTGGGTTTGTCAGAAAGTCAAGCTAAGCAAATCAAAAAATTGAGAGAATTATCTGCGATTCGCTATGGTTACTGATGAAGTGCAGTGGCAGGTCTCTCTATATAATTTCCGGTCAAATAAATTGCATTCGTTTTCCCAAGTGGGTATACTAGTATAGTTGAATGAAAAATTCTGAAAATTTAAGAATAGAAAAGAGAACAAATCTTATGGCAAAAGATATTCGTGTCTTACTTTACTACCTCTATACTCCAATTGAAAACGCAGAGCAATTTGCGGCAGACCACCTGGCTTTCTGTAAATCAATCGGTCTCAAAGGCCGTATCCTAGTCGCTGACGAGGGGATTAACGGGACTGTTTCAGGTGACTACGAAACAACTCAAAAATACATGGACTACGTTCACAGCCTCCCAGGCATGGAAGACCTCTGGTTCAAGATTGACGAAGAAAATGAACAAGCCTTCAAGAAGATGTTTGTTCGCTACAAGAAAGAAATTGTCCACCTTGGTTTGGAAGACAACGATTTTGACAACGACATCAACCCACTTGAAACAACAGGTGCTTACTTGTCTCCAAAAGAGTTTAAAGAAGCCCTTCTTGACGAAGATACAGTGGTCCTTGACACGCGTAACGATTATGAGTACGATCTAGGACACTTCCGTGGGGCTATCCGCCCAGACATCCGCAACTTCCGTGAGTTACCACAGTGGGTCCGCGACAACAAGGAAAAATTCATGGACAAGCGTGTCGTGGTTTACTGTACAGGTGGCGTTCGCTGTGAGAAATTCTCAGGTTGGATGGTGCGTGAAGGCTACAAAGATGTTGGCCAATTGCACGGAGGAATCGCAACTTACGGTAAAGACCCAGAAGTTCAAGGCGAGCTTTGGGATGGGAAAATGTACGTCTTTGACGAGCGTATCGCAGTCGATGTCAACCATGTTAACCCAACCATCGTAGGGAAAGACTGGTTTGATGGAACACCATGTGAACGTTATGTCAACTGTGGAAATCCCTTCTGTAACCGTCGTATCCTAACATCAGAAGAAAATGAAGACAAGTACCTTCGTGGATGCTCACACGAGTGTCGTGTTCACCCACACAACCGCTATGTTTCAGAAAATGAATTGACACAAGCAGAAGTTGTTGAGCGCTTAGCTGCTATCGGTGAAAGCTTGGATCAAGTCGCTACTGTATAACATCAAACAGCCTTCAGGGGCTGTTTTTCTATGCTTTTTATCTAAAAATCTAAAATTTGTTTCTGTATCTTTCAGGAAAATAGGGTATACTATGTGTAAACGATTTCAAAGGAGGCCAGTTATGGCGAAAACATTTTTTATCCCAAATAAAGAAAGCATTCTAGGACAACAGGAGGTCTTGACTGCCAAGTCCATCTTAGCCTTAGTAGAGGGCTTGGAGTCACACAGTTATGATACGGTCTATCTCCGTCAGCCACTCAATCGTCTCGAGTATATCGAGTGTGGGATTGTAGGCCAGTCGCAATTTCTTTTCAAAATCAACTATGCGGATAGCCGAAAAGGCTATCAAGTGGTGATTCCAGACTTCCTTACTAGAGCAGACTGGGAGATTGTAGAAGCTCTCCTCCAAGCCCTATCAAACAAGTTGGGGCAAGTAGTAGAAGGGTTAGAAGGGTTTGATTTTGAAACCTATTTCCGACAAACGGTCAAGCATTATTTAGCGGATAAGGCGGTTCGTTTAGTCTATTGCCAAGGACTCTTGTCGCCTATCTATCTCAACAAGGAATACCTCGAGAGCTTTTTGGCTGAGGATGGATTGGTACGTTTTGAAGAGCTGGTCAAGAAGGTTCAAGGCTCTGATGCTTACCTTGCCAGTGTGAAATTTTACCCAGACGCCCAAGGTAAGGTGCACGGTATCTATCACCTAGCTCAGGGAGTCAAAACGATTTTACCAAAGGAACCCTTTGTACCAGCTCCTTATACGGAGCAGCTGGCAGGCAAGGAGCTTGTTTGGGAGATTGACCTAGTGAAGATTTCTGGTGATGGGTCCAAAGCAGAAGACTATGAAGCCATCGCTCGCTTGGATTATGAAAAATTCCTAGAGTCACTACCAGAAGCATTTTACCAGGAATTAGATGCCAATCAATTAGAAGTACAAGCCATTTTGGGAAAAGATTTTGAAGGATTGGCAACCATCAAGTAGCCATTGTCCAAAAAAGAGTAAGCATAAAAATCCCTGTCATTAATAAATGGCAGGGATTTTGGTTAAAAGAATGTCAGGATGCGAAGGTAGTCCACTGTCAGCGCTAACTCTGCAATGAAGAAGGGTAAGAGAATAGCGCCATCAAGTAAGACAGCTAGCAGGAATCGATAAAATGGGTCAAGGCTACTAGCCTTACTTGGCTTGCTAATCACAAAGAGATTGCCAAGGGCAAAGATGGTCATGCTTAGAAGAGTGAGGATGCCAGCGAATCGCAAGCCGCCAAAAAGTGCAAAGAAACTTGCTAGAGCCGTTAAGACAAGCGGGATAGCAAAGAGTCGGCTGTAACGATCGCAAGCTTCTTGGAATGTGAAGTCGCTCTCCTGGTCCAGTACACGTCGGACAGTAAAGCCTCCCAAAATGATGGAAAAGTAAAATAGAGCGCTAGCGACCAAGATAGAAAGTCCAGCAAAGAGATCTAAAGGTGGGAGCTGGTTAGGTAAACTATTGGCAATAGAGGCCATATAGCCGTAGTAGAGGTGCTTGATATGATAGATACTAAAGAAAAGGTTGATTGACGACAGCAAGGTGAGTAGGGCAAAGACACTATAACGATGCTTTTGGTCCGTATTCTTGCTGGTAGTTGGTTCTTGGATAGCGTCCAGCAGCCAAGTCCAAAATAGTGCGATTTCTGCTTTTAATCTGGCTGTTTTACGAGGGTCAATATCTGGGATATAGGGGCTTTCTAAAGCCTTGCTGAGGATACTTTTCTCTTTTACAGGTTTTTCTTGCTTGTGTCCCTCTTCAGCTTTCCCTTCTCCCTCTTCCTCTGTTTGGGCTTCTTCTATCGTTTCGGGAGCTTCCTCCTCATGCCTTTCCGACTCTTTAGGTGAGATAGGAGTTTCTTGGCTTGCTTGTGGTTCGGTCTCTACAGTATCCGAAGTCTCTGGTTGGTCGGGCTGGATTTCCGATTTCGTCTGAGCTGATTTCTTCTCAAGATCGGCGCTTTCAAACCATTCTTGTGTCATGGTGGAACCTCCTTTTTTATGATCGTTTTCTATTTTTAGATTAGCAGATGAAAGCGTTTTTGTCAATGGTTTCTAGATGGAGAAGAGTACTCTTCTTTTGGTAGGTAGATATCTTGGTTGGCTTTTGCAATGAGTAGGTCCTTGATATCTGCTTTTTCCGTTTTATAAGGGTTGGCAAGTACATTCTCTTTTTGTCCACGATGTTCTTCTTTGGGTTGACGATAGATACCACCATGCTGAGAAGAAATTTCTAGATTGATACGGTCGGTCTCTTTCTGGGAGAGAATGAGTGTTAGAGTGGAATAGGCCTCTAGCTCGACCTTGCCGTGAACTTGGATATTTTCAGCATAGATGTGTGCTCCCTCCGTCTTGACCTGACTATCTGTCAATTCGGCATCAAAGATATTGATGATATGAGATGCCGTTAATGTGCTGTTCTTGATAGAACTTTCTGTTAGTCTTAAGAGATAGCCTTTTGTTTTGATGGTTGCATTTTCAAGGTTGGCTTGACGAATATTAGTTTGTCCACGATTGGCTGAGACGGTGATAGCTTGCAGCTTTCTTCCTTTGGGTAGGGAGAGAACGACTTCGTCAAAACGATTAGAATAGTTGCTGGCGATACGAAGTAGGCTTTCGATTCCTGAACCGAGAAAACGATGTTGGGAGGCTTGTTTGTCAGTGACGCTCAGTGTTTTGTCACTCATACCAGTAGTCAAATCGTGACGACCAGATACGGAAGGATGATAGGTGATATGGATCTTGTCATCTACAGACTCTGTGATGGTTAGGCTGTGTTCTTCAAGGGTCAAATCAAGTTTTTCCACTTCGCTTCCAAAGGTCACTTCTTCGATACGATTGTCATAGACGGGGTCTTTTGACATGGCAAGCAAACTTTGAATACCATTGGACTGGGCGCCTACAATGATCATGATAAAACCAAGGATTGTAGAAACCACACCAAAGATGAGAAATCCTTTTGTCAATTTACGCATGTCTGTCACCTCTCTTTCCTTTTTTAAGAATCCATTGCACCAAGCGGACGATTAGGAGACCAAAGAAACGGGCTACATAGGAGATACCTAGTAGAACAAGAGAAGAAGCACCGATAGAAAGCAAACCGGCCCCAAAAATCAAGATAAAGGCAGATTTGGCTTCGACCAGAACACTAAAGCTCTCTATGATAAAGAGTCCACCTAGCAGGATACCCGTCACCGAAACAGTGAAAAAGGCTAGAATGACGGAGACAGCTGCGATAAAAATACCGATGATGGCCATGAGGATGCCGATCCCGACCGGAATTCCGATAGGAGCTACTAGCAGAGCCAGGAGGGCAATGTGTAGCAGTTGGCGATCATTCTTTTGAGCAGGTGCCTCATTGACCTTTTTATCGAGAAGATCAGAGAGGATATCATGGGCAGCTTCTTTTGGAGTTCCCAGACTGGCAATGAGTTCTTCTTCGCCCTCTGGACCTGCATCGTCAAATAGTTCCTTAAAGTAGTCCATGGCTTCGATGCGGTCAGCTTCAGGTAGTTTATGGAGATAGGTTTCTAACTGAGTCAGATAGTCAGTTCTTGTCATGGCGGATACTCCCTTCTATGATGCCGTTGACGGTTTCGGTATAGAGCGTCCACTCTTCCTTTAGAGTAACGAGCTGCTCTACGCCCCGATTGGTCAAGGAGTAGTATTTGCGCATACGCCCCTGAAACTCTCTAGAGTAGGTGGTTAGAAAGCCACTGGCTTCCAATTTTTTGAGAATGGGATAGAGCGTAGATTCTTTGATATTGGCGATGAGCTTAATGGTTTGGCTAATCTCATAACCATAAGAATCCCCCTGCTCCAGTACAGCCAAGATGAGAAACTCGATCAAGGCAGAGGATGTTGGGAAGTACATGGGAAACCTCCTTTATATTATATAAAAATTTTATATATACTCTTTTCAAATATATTGTATCTCAAGTTGAAAGCCCTGTCAAGAAATATGTGTAAAAATTTTACATATAAAAAAACTCCTAGTATAAACTAGAAGTTTAGAGGATTTTATCAGCCCGATCCACCATAAAGAGTGAGATGGTCATGATGATATCGATGGCTAGAAGGGCAAGGACAGCTGGGATCCAAGATTGAAAAAGTTCAAAACTATAACCAAACAAGGCAGGACCAAAGGCCGCCAAGATGTAGCCTCCTGTTTGCGCTAGTCCTGATAGCTGAGCTGTCTTTTCAGGAGAACTGGTTTTAAGAGAAAAGCAAACCATGAGGTAGGGGAAGAGGGCACTGCAGGCCGTTCCAATCAAGAGATGGACAACTAACCAGTAGAGGAAATTATTGGCTGGATACAAGAGCATGGCAATTCCCATCATACCAGCGATAGAGATAATTGCCAGCATGATTCGACGGTAACCATCTGATAGACGAGTCGTCAGACTTGGAACAGTCATCGAAAAAGGAATGCTGATCAGTGAGAAAATAGAAGCGAGGAGAGCCGCATCACTATTAGAAATACCAGCACTAACAGCCATAGTTGGCAACCAGGTCATACTTGTATAAAAGAGCAAGGACTGAAGCCCGCCAAAGATAATGATAGCCCAGACATCTTTACTTTTTAGAATATTCTCTTTGACTTGCTTTTCTTTTTGGCTTTCTAGGCGGTGATTGTGGCGATGATTTGGCAACCAGACTAGTAGAGTGACCAGACAGAGAAAGCTGAGAACGAGGATGAGGCCCTTCCAAGAACTAGCTTGGGTGATAGGGACGGATAGATAAGAAGCGATGGCTGTCGAAATTCCCATGGCAGTGACATAGAGAGTTGTTAGGAAACTAATCTTTTGAGGCTGATTTGCCTGGATCATACTTGGGAGGAGTACATTGAAGATCGCTATGCTTGCTCCCACAATTAGGGTTCCTAGATAAAGAAGGGGAAGATTGAAGATACGAATGACAGAGCCAACAGTTAAGAGGAGGAGACAGTAAGTAAAGAGGTGTTCCAACCCGATTTTTTGTGCCAAGCGGCTTGCAAAAGCAGAGAAAAGAGCAAACATCAAGAGAGGGAGACTGGTTAAAATCCCAAGAGAGCTAACCTCCACTCCTAGTCCCTGAGCGATATCTCCTAAAATGGTTGGAAGAGCAGTAAAAGGAGAGCGTAAAACAGTCCCGATTAAGACAATTCCTAGAACAAAAAAGAGTGATTGTTTTTTCATAAAAACCTCGATAGGATGATTTTAATAACAGCTTATTTTAAGGTTTTTTCCTTATAATGTCAAGTAATGATAGCCAAGACAGATAAATCAATGGAAGTGAAAATAAAGTGAAAAGGGACAGATTTCTTTACTAGAATTTTCCTTGATTTGATATAAAAATAGGAAACTAGGAGAATTTGTGATAAAATAGTGGAAGGAAATCTATACATTGGAGAAAAACTGTGCCTGAAAAGCAAAAAATCAGCGTCTTGATGTCGGTCTATGTAAAGGAAAATCCGACGTTTTTAAGAGATGCTATCAAAAGTGTTCAAAACCAGACCTTGAAACCGAGCGAACTTGTTCTTGTTGAGGATGGGCCGCTCACACCCGAACTCTATCAGGTGCTAGATGAAGTGGAAGCTCAGTCAGACATTCCAGTTAAACGGTGCCCCTTAGAAGAAAATCAAGGTTTAGGCTTGGCTCTTCGATACGGTGTTTTACAGTGCCAGTATGACATTATTGCCCGCATGGATACGGATGATTTAGCTGTTCCGGATCGTTTTGAGAAACAGCTTCAGCTAATGGAGAAAGAAGATCTCGATCTCTTAGGCGGGCATATCGCAGAGTTCATTGACAATCCAGATGAGATTGTGTCTTATCGTCGTGTTCCAACTCAGCATGCAGACATTGTGGCTTATCAGAGAATGAGAAGCGCCTTTAACCATATGACAGTCATGTTCAAAAAGGGCATGGTCCTCAAGGCAGGCAACTATGAAGATGGCCTTTACATGGAGGATGACCTCCTTTGGCTCAATATGATTGCTGCAGGTGCCAAGACTGGGAACCTAGATCAAATCTTGTGTAAGGTTCGTGTCGGTGCAGGGATGTTTGAGCGTCGAGGTGGCTTGCGTTACCTCAAACTCTATCGTCAAGCTCGCCAACGGATGCTTGAGCGAGGGCAAATTTCTTACATGGAATATGCTAAAAGTGTAGCCATTCAGGCAATTGTTGCACTTTGTCCAGGATTTGTACGTCAGTTTATCTTCGTCAAACTTTTAAGAAAGAGAAAGTAAGCCCCGATAGACTGAATGATTCAGGTTATCATAACAACAGTATCATCTGACTCTTTTAAGGGGGAGTAAATTCCTATGAATAAAAAACTAACAGATTATGTGATTGATCTGGTTGAAATTTTAAATAAACAGCAAAAACAAGTGTTTTGGGGGATATTCGATATTCTGAGTATGGTGGTTTCCATCATCGTATCTTATATCTTGTTTTATGGCCTTATAAATCCTGCGCCTGTGGATTACGTGATCTACACTCTTTTAGCCTTCCTCCTCTATCAAATCATGATTGCGTTTTGGGGGCTAAATGCTAGTATTAGTCGTTATAGCAAGATTACGGATTTCATGAAAATCTTTTTCGGAGTGATGCTCAGCAGTGTTCTTTCTTATGGAATCTGCTATGCCTTTCTTCCATTGTTTTCTATCCGTTTCATCGTACTCTTCATTTTGTTGAGTACCTTCCTCATCTTGCTTCCTCGTATCACTTGGCAGCTGATTTATTCTAAGCGCAAGCAAGGTAGTGGAGATGGAGAGCATCGCCGTACCTTCTTGATCGGTGCTGGTGATGGTGGCGCCCTCTTTATGAACAGCTACCAACATCCAACTAGCGACCTTGAGCTAGTGGGGATTTTGGATAACGATGAAAAGAAAAAGGGACAAAAACTAGGTGGAATCCCAGTTTTGGGCTCCTATGACAATCTGCCTGAATTGGCTAAACGTCACCAAATCGAGCGTGTCATTGTAGCGATCCCTTCGCTAGACCCTTCAGAGTACGAACGCATCTTGCAGATGTGTAATAAACTAGGCGTCAAATGTTACAAGATGCCTAAGGTTGAGACAGTCGTTCAAGGACTCCATCAATCAGGTAGTGGCTTCCAGAAAATTGATATCACAGACCTTTTGGGCCGTCAGGAAATTCGTCTCGACGAATCGCGCCTGGGTACTGAGATTACAGGCAAGACCATCCTGGTGACAGGAGCTGGTGGTTCGATTGGTTCAGAGATTTGTCGTCAGGTTAGCCGCTTCAATCCAGAACGTATCATCTTGCTTGGGCATGGCGAAAATTCAATCTATCTCGTTTATCATGAATTGATCCGTACATTCCAAGGGATTGATTATGTTCCTGTTATTGCAGATATTCAGGACTATGACCGACTCTTGCAGGTGTTTGTGCAGTACAAACCAGCCATTGTCTACCATGCTGCAGCCCACAAGCACGTTCCGATGATGGAGCGCAATCCAAAAGAAGCCTTCAAGAACAATATCCTCGGTACCTACAATGTTGCCAAGGCTGTTGATGAGGCCAAAGTACCTAAGATGGTCATGATTTCGACTGACAAGGCGGTCAATCCACCGAATGTTATGGGTGCGACTAAGCGCGTGGCAGAATTGATTGTCACTGGCTTTAACCAACGTAGTAAATCAACCTACTGTGCAGTTCGTTTTGGGAATGTTCTCGGTAGTCGTGGTAGTGTGATTCCTGTCTTTGAACGTCAGATTGCCGAAGGCGGTCCTGTAACAGTAACAGACTTCCGTATGACACGTTACTTCATGACCATTCCAGAGGCTAGCCGTCTAGTAATCCATGCTGGTGCTTATGCCAAGGACGGAGAAGTCTTTATCCTCGATATGGGGAAACCAGTCAAGATCTATGACTTGGCTAAGAAAATGGTCCTTCTAAGTGGGCACACGGAAAGTGAAATTCCAATCGTTGAGGTTGGTATCCGCCCAGGTGAAAAACTCTATGAAGAACTCTTGGTTTCGACCGAATTGGTTGATAACCAAGTCATGGACAAGATTTTCGTTGGTAAGGTAAATGTCATGCCACTAGAAGCTATTGATCAAAAGATTGAAGAGTTCCGTTCACTCAGTGGAGATGAGCTCAAAGAAGCGATTATTTCCTTTGCAAATGAAACAACTCATGCTGAGTAAGAGTGTCCAACTACCTTCATAATGAAACAACTATCGCCAGTTTTCTGAGGAAATCAGAAAGCTGGTTTTTATAAATAGAGAGTAGAGGACGTCGGATATTTCAAAGGTTTAATAAGCGCAACTATTCAAGGGACGATGTTATGTGATCTATCAGGAGAGTGATTTCAGACAATCTAAAAACTACCTCTATTTTAAGCTGGTAACATAACTTTGCGAAATAAGTATTAAAATCAAAAGGAGATTATTGTATGCTGAGTGCTATTAGGAGTCTTTTCAAAGGCTATGCAAATTTTTCTGGTCGTTCCACACGTCCAGAATTTTGGTGGGTTTGGCTGCTAAATATGGTAATTTTCTTGCCCGCCTACTACTCACTTTTTACTGGAGTAGAATCTGATAAAGCCATCAGGAATATTACGGTCCTCAGTATGTGTATTATTTTGTTTATAGTAGAGTTTGTTCCTCTACTAGCACTGATAGTACGTCGCTTACGAGATGTGGGTATCCATTGGGCCTATATTTTTATTGTATTTGTTCCTTTGGGTGCAATAACACTGCTCGTTATGCTCGCTATTCCAAGTCAACGATTTGGAGAAAAAGTGATAGAGCATAGTAAAAAAGATAAAGAGAATACGGAAGACTCTCAGTTTGAAGAAATGGTACGAAAATATTAAGATATTTCTACTCTATTTTAAAGCGGCTGAGTCGCGCTTCGCAGCAAATAATCGCTTCAGAACTTGTCAATCATGATGATATATGGTAGACTCTATGGAGAAAAAATAAAGGAGATTATTGTATGTTTAATGCTTATAAGAACTTTTGGAAGGGGTATGTAAACTTTACTGGTCGTTCGACTCGTTCGGAGTACTGGTGGATTTATTTTACAAATTTGTTAATCTGTCTTCCTGCTTACATGAAATATCATGATGCAGTGTCAACTCGCCCATATAACTTGGAGGCACTCCGTAGTTTACAAGCTATGAGCGGTTTTTACTTCTTTTTAGCGGCTATTCTCATGTTGCCTTCTATCGCCGTGACTGTTCGTCGCTTACGGGATGCTGGTTTCCACTGGGCCTTTATCTTCATTGCTTTGGTTCCTCTCGTTGGACCGATTGCTCTTATTGTCATGCTTGCTTGGCCAAGTAAGAAGGATGAAGATGCTGAAGAACAGGATCAAATTACTGCTTAAGCATGGATTTGATTCCTTCTGATAGTAACAACATATAAAAAAATACTCCTCAACCTAGTTCACTAGTGTTAGGAGTATTTTTGTATGGTTAGAGCTGGCTAATGATATCGTCAATGGTATGGGCAATCCAGTCAGGTTGATAGATGAGTAAATCAGCCTCTTCTCAAAATCCCCAAGAAACAGCGAACTTTTTAATGCCAGTTTCTTGGGCTCCGATCATATCAAACTTGGTGTCCCCGATAATGAGGACTTGGTCTGCAGGCAGTTGATGCATATGCAAGGCGTAACGGATGACATCCGCCTTGTGTGGCGTTTCAGGACTAGAACCGTAAATGCCATCAAAGAAATGATGGATTCCCAGATTTTTAGTCATATCGTGAGCAGTAGGAGTATTCTTTGTTGTAGTGATGTAGAGAGGGTAGTTTTGCGAAAGCTCTTGAAGCAATTCCGTTATTCGGGGGAAGAGTTGCGCTTCGTGGATTCCTTTTTCCTTGTAGTAAGAACGATAGATTTGAACAGCTTCTGAGATTTGTTCCTTGGGAAGACACGTTGCAAAGCTACTTTCAAGTGGCGGGCCCATGAAACCACGAATGGTTTTGGCATCAGGGCTTGGAACTCCTAGCTCTTTAAAGGTATGGGTAAAGGCATTGTGGATCCCGAGGGAACTGTCAACCAGGGTTCCGTCCAGATCAAAAAAGATAGCTGAGATAGAGGGCATGATTTCTCCTAACAGATAAACTTATTCTCCGAAGATTTCTTTTTGTAGGCGACGACCAGTAGGTGTGGCGGCGAGTCCACCCTCGGCCGTTTCACGAAAGGCAGTTGGAAGACTTGATCCAACTTGGTACATTGCATCGATGACTTCGTCAACAGGGATCTTAGACTCGATACCTGCCAAGGCCATGTCTGCTGCGATAAAGGCAAAGCTGGCTCCCATGGCATTTCGTTTGACACAGGGAACTTCAACCAAACCAGCGACGGGGTCGCAGATGAGGCCCAGCATATTTTTAATGACAAAGGCGATGGCTTGACTAGCCTGATAGGGAGTTCCACCTGCAGCCAAGGTCAAGGCTGCGGCACTCATGGCAGAGGCAGAGCCAACTTCGGCCTGGCAGCCACCTTCAGCGCCTGAGATAGAGGCATTGTTTGCGATGACTAGTCCAAAGGCACCAGCAGCAAAGAGGAAATCTAACTGTTCTTCGTGGCTGAGGTCAAGTTTTTGGATAGCAGCAGTGAGAACGGCTGGCAGACAGCCGGCACTTCCTGCGGTTGGAGTAGCGCAGACCAAGCCCATCTTCGCATTGTGTTCATTGACCGCGATGGCATTACGGGCTGCTGATAGGATGGTAAAGTCAGACAAGGCCTTGCCACTTTTGAGATGGCGGTCTAGTTTGGCCGCGTCTCCACCCGTTAAGCCACTACGGGATTTATTTTCACTGAGACCGAGCTCGACAGAGGCTTTCATGACTTCTAGATTGCGTTCCATGAGGAGGAGAACTTCTGGGCGTTCCCGACCTGTTAATTGATATTCGGTCGCAATCATGAGTTCTGCGACATTTCCTTGGAAGTCTAGATCTGCTTGCTCAACCAATTCTTTGATAGAATAAAACATGTTTCCTCCTACTTAAAGAAATTGACATTGTGGAGATGAGGGATTTTTCGGATTTCTTCAATCGCCTCTTCGCAACTTCGACTATCGACTTCGATAATCATAATGGCTTTTTCTCCAGCTTTTTCTCGAGTCACATTCATCTGAGCGATATTGATATCAAAACGAGAGAGGGCTTCAGTAACATGGGCAATCATACCTGGAACATCCTGATGTACGATGATAATGGTTGGTGTGTTCATGTTGAGAGAGACAGCAAAGCCGTTAAGTTCCGTAACTTGGATATTTCCTCCACCGATGGAAATTCCTGTCACACTAATGGATTTGTGTTCATTCTTCACAGTAATTTTAGTGGTATTAGGATGAGGGGCATTGCTGTCTTTCTGAATGGTCCAGACAATCTTGATACCACGTTTATGGGCAATCTCTAGGCTATTTGGAATGTCGGGATCGTCCGTATCCATACCTAATATACCAGCGACGAGAGCAAGGTCGGTTCCATGACCACGGTAGGTTTTGGCAAATGAATTAAATAATTGGAATTCGACTTCTGTCGGCGTATCATCAAAGATGGAAGAGACGATTTTCCCGATGCGAACAGCTCCAGCAGTATGGCTACTTGATGGGCCAATCATAACTGGTCCGATAATGTCAAAGACAGATTGAAAACGAAGTGAGTGCATCTGTTTCCCCTTACAAAGATTCTTATATCTATTATATCAAAGAATGGACCTCTGCGCTTATTTCCCTTATCAAAAGCTTAAAATGATTAAAGATAGTATAAAATAAGGTCTTTTGTGACAAAAACCTCCTTAAAACGGTAAATATAAAACATTTTTGTAATATTTCTACATAAAACCGTTAAACAACGGTAACATTTAAAAGGTATCATAGATATATCCAATGGAAGGAGAATTTTTAGATATGTCATTAACAACTAAAAAAATTAAAACAACTATCGCAGGAGTAGCAACTTTGCTTGCTTTCTTTGCTCCATCACTTGCATCTGCCCAAGAAACTGTAACTTACACAGTTAAATCAGGTGATACTCTTTCAGAAATCGCTGAGAAGTATAACACAACTGTTGAAAAATTGGCAGCAAAAAACAACATCAAAGATATTCACCTTATCTATGTTGACCAAGTTTTGGTTATCGAAGGAACAGCTCCATCGACAGCAACTGCAACCGCTGCAGCTTCAACAACAACTTATGAAGCACCAGCAGCTGCGGAAGAAACTGCAGAAGAAGTAACTGAAACAACAACCTATGAAGCTCCAGCCGCACCTGCAGCTCCAGCAGCAGAAAGCAACACTGCAGCAGCTTCTACTGTAAGTGGTTCTGAAGCAGAAGCCAAAGAATGGATCGCTCAAAAAGAATCAGGTGGTAGCTACACTGCTACAAACGGACGTTACATCGGACGTTACCAATTGACAGATTCATACTTGAACGGTGACTACTCAGCTGAAAACCAAGAACGTGTAGCAGATGCCTACGTTGCAGGACGTTACGGTTCATGGACAGCTGCCAAGAACTTCTGGCTTAACAACGGTTGGTATTAAGAACTAGCTAACAGAAAAATATGTAAAAGTCGAGGAAATCCCTCGACTTTTTTATATTTCCTTTGGTTGATGATAGGTCTCTACTTCTTTTTTGAGATGAGATAGCATGGAGGTTTCATCTGTTAGTTCCAGAAGGGAGAAACCTTTTTGGATAAGTTTAGAATCATCCGTACAAATCCCAATACGGACATAGCAGATAGCAAGCCTATCGTAGCTTTTCTTGTTCTTGGCGTCCTCCAGTAAAGTGTAGCAGATTTGTTGACACATATTTCTATCTTGATTGTATAAGTAAATGGTGGAGAGGTTGAGTAGGATTGCCATTCGCAAGTCATATAAATGTTGATAGTTTTTATAGACTTCTAAGCGTTGCAAGATTTTTCCAGTGATGAGATGGATATGTTCTATAGGAAAGGTAAAGAGAATGGTATTGAGGATTTTTAAGTCATTCTCGTACCAAGTGTCCTGCTTTTCTATCTTCTTCCATAGCTTCTTTACAGTATTGTTAACTTCGATTGACAGCTTTTTAGTCCCATTTTGGCGGGTATAGATAACAATTTCTAGCATATCTCGTATCTCTTTGATGGGGAGGTCGTGGTGAGTTTTGAGGTAGTCTTGACATTTTTGAAATAGTTTTTCGAGTTCACTAGTCCCTAGGATTGAGCTCATATTGAGATAGGTTTGCATAATTTCTGTGCGTTGACTTGGTTGATAAAGTTGACAGATATATTCAAACTCTTCAAAGGTCATATTGACTTGCCGAAGAAGAAACTCCATATTTTCATATTTAGGAGTTGTTTTCCCGCTTTCGATTTTTGATAGGCTGGTTCTTGAGAGAACACCCCCACAGACCTCTTCTTGGGTCAGTCCTTTTGACTCACGGATTTCTTTATAAACATTTCCAAAATCGTAGCGCATGATTTCCTCCTTATTTGTGAAAAAAGTTAACAGAAAATAGAAACTGATTAAAAATATTGTATCATAGTAGTATAAAAAGTAAAAAAGGAAGCTAAAATAATTTGTGAAAAAGGCTAACAAATTTTACGACAAGGTATATTGTATTTTATAATCAAGATGATAAAGTACTGAGGAGGTATCTTTATGAAAAAAATCAGTAATTTCTGTATGTTACTCCTGCTTCTGTGTACTACTTTTTTTGTCTTTAATGTAAACTACACACGAGAAGTGGTTCGGATTCAGGAAATGGGAAAGACTGTAGATTCTTTGGATTTGTATTTGAAAGATATTAACGAACCTGCAGCATCTGTACTTCGATTTTTTGAGGATGTATCAAAGGAATACAAAGTTTCCATCATCAAAACAGACAGTGGTGATGAGGTGGTCAAGTCTGGTGTTTTTGATAAAGATACCTTCCCCTACCAAGAGTTTGGGATTTCTTCTCTTGATTTTACCACAGATGGTGAGGGAGTTTACAGTAATAAAGAAATTTCCAATAAACTTGGTACGATTCCGACCTTTCTAAAAGCCAAACCTATTCAGCTTATGACTTTTCAAACCTATATCAAGGATACATCTCGTAGTTTAAATGGTCGCTATACGATAACTTCTACACAGGAGATGGACAAGGATAGGATTGTACAGAAATGGAGTGATTTTTTCAAGACAGACCAGGCTACCTTGCTAGAGCCGACCTACAAAAGTGCAGTGGAAGTCATAAATCGAGATTTGCTCTTATATGCCATTATTTTTGTCTTGGCTATTTTGCTTCTTGTCTTAGTAACAGTGTATCAGCCGATGATGGAAATGAAAAGAGTTGGGGTACAAAAATTACTTGGTTTTCAAGATAAGGCTGTTTTAACTGATGTTGTAAAAGGCAACCTTTACCTCCTCCTAGGTGGGGCGCTTGTGATCAATCTAGGAGTGTTTTTCTTGCTTGATTACAAGCCAAAAGATTTGTTCCCTATGTTATGGTTGTCGCATTTTTTGCTTTTGCAACTTTATCTCTTTATCAGTTGGTTGACTTACCTCTTAATCCAAAAAATGACAATCAGCTCTCTGCTGAAAAGTTTTTCATCTTTCAAATTTGGTCTACTCTTTAATTATTTGATGAAAATTGGAACTACTATTTTACTGACAGTCTTGCTAGTTGGGGTAGGAAAAAGTTTGGAGCAAGAAAACAAAGAGTTGGATTACCAGAAACAGTGGATCAGTCAAGGAAATTATCTGACCTTGGAAACTTTCCAACTCAATGATAACCTGTGGCAAGAGCAGTTGGCAGGCTCAGGGCAGGCAGTGGATTATTTCTATCGATTTTATCTGGATTTGGTAGAAAAAACGCAGGCGGGCTATGTGCAAAGTAGCAGTCTTCCTGTAAAAAATTTTGTCAAATCAGAACAGATTCAGCAATATCAGTTAACAGATACGGTGGATGTTTACTATGCTAATCGCAATTTTCTAAAGAGCAAGGGATTCAAGTTACCCGATACCGGCGCAAAAAAAGTTATTTTGATGCCAGCAAGTACGAAAGGTGAAGAAGATAAAAATCAGCTCTTGGGGAAATTAATTGCCTATCTTTCGATGAAGTATGAGGAGCAGCAAAAACGAACGATAGAGGAGATGGATATCGAGATTGCTTACTATGAAGGTGATTGGTCATTCTTCCCCTATAACGAGAAGCGAAAGGAAAATCTCTACAATCCAATTATTAGCTTGGTCAATGATTCTGATATGATGTGGGATGAAAAAGCTTCCCTTTCAACAACAGGTTTAAATAATCCCATTAAAATCGAAAATACGGCTCAACACCAAAAAGAGGTGACAGCATTAGTTGGGAAATTATCAGATGGGAATTATTTAAAATTTTCATCTATTCAAGCCATTCAACAAGATAAAGTAGATTCTTATCGAGATGCTGTTCGGAATTTTAACCTACTCTTTGCTTTGTTTGGTCTCCTTAGCATGATGATTTCCTACTTCTTATTAGTAACAACTTTCTTATTGAAGCGAACAGATATCATCACCAAGAAGTTTATGGGCTGGAAATTGATAGATCGGTATCGCTCCTTGCTGGGTCTTCTATTAGCTGTTTATAGCATTCCTTTTATGGTTTTGCTATTCTTTACACAGGCACTTTTCCCGCTCCTACTTTTTGCAGGATTTACAGGCTTAGATATCCTGTTTGTGCTTTTCTTGGGTTCTAAGATGGAAAAACGAAATGTAGTGCAGTTATTGAAAGGGGATCACTTATGATAAAGTTGGAAAATGTTACGAAAACCATTGGGAAAAAAGTTATTTTGGAGAACTTATCTCTAAAAATTAACCAAGGAGATTTAGTTGCCATTGTTGGAAAAAGTGGCAGTGGCAAGTCAACCTTGTTAAATCTCTTGGGTTTGATAGATGGCGATTACAGTGGACATTATGAAATTTTCGGTCAGCAAAATGTACCTGTCAATTCTGTTAAGTCGCAAGCGATTATCCGCGAACATATCTCCTATCTGTTTCAAAACTTTGCTCTGATTGATAATGAAACAGTAGAGTATAATCTCATGCTCGCTCTAAAGTATGTAAAATTATCCAAGAAGGACAAAGTCAAAAAGATAGAAGAAATTTTAGAGAGAGTGGGGTTGCCATCAACTCTACATCAAAAGGTTTCAGAGTTATCTGGAGGGGAACAGCAGCGAATCGCAGTTGCTAGAGCCATTTTAAAACCCAGCCAGCTCCTTTTAGCAGATGAACCAACCGGTTCTCTAGATCCTGAAAATCGAGATTTGGTTTTGAACTTTCTCTTAGATATGAACAAGGAAGGTAAAACGGTCATTATCGTTACCCACGATGCCTATGTGGCCGAACAGTGCCATCGAGTTATTGAATTGTGAAAGAGAATGTGGATAGTTCGTTGATCTCTTCATCTTACCTGTAATTGGACAATTGTATTTTTAAAAAATCAAACAGTATAAATAAGCTTATTATATGTAAAAATATATCATATAATAAGCTTTTTCTTGATTTAAATGAAATAAAATACAGTTTTTTCTTGACAAACGAAAATGAGAAGAGTATTATTTATACAATAATAAAGTATAAAAATAAAAGGAGGCTCTTCTATGAATAAAGTGAAGAAGGTGTTGATGACGATGTTTGGTTTGCTTATGTTTCCCTTATTATTTGCTTGTAGTAACACTCAATCCCAAGGTGTTGAAGCCATTAAGGCTAAAGGAAAATTGGTGGTGGCCCTAAATCCAGAGTTTGCTCCATTCGAATACCAGAAATTGGTTGATGGGAAAAATCAGATTGTAGGTTCAGATGTTGAACTAGCCAAAGCCATCGCAAAGGAACTGGGTGTAGAAGTGGAGTTCTCTCCAATGAGTTTTGACAATGTACTGGCTAGTCTTGATTCAGGAAAGGCCGATCTTGCCATATCAGGTGTTTCTAAAACGGAAGAGAGAAGTCAAGTTTACGATTTTTCAATTCCCTACTACACTTCGAAAAATAAGGTTATCGTAAGAAAATCTGAATTAACGAATTACCAATCAGTCAAGGATTTGGCTCAGAAAAAGGTTGGAGCGCAGAAAGGTTCTATCCAGGAAACTCTGGCTAAAGAAACCTTGCAGAATTCTTCTCTCGTTTCACTTCCTAAAAATGGAAATTTGATAACAGATTTAAAATCAGGGCAACTGGATGCGGTTATCTTTGAGGAACCAGTGGCAAAAGGATTTGTAGAGAATAATCCAGACCTAGCCATCGCTGAGTTTGATTTTGACAATGACAAGGAAGATTCCTACGCTGTTGCGATGAAAAAAGACAGTAAAGAATTAAAAGAGGCGGTTGACAAAACCATCCAGAAGTTGAAGGATTCTGGGGAATTGGACAAATTGATTGATGATGCTTTTAAAGCCTCTATCGAAAAATAGAAAGAAGGAAGAGAAATGAGTAAGGAAAAAGTCATTTTAGCCTATTCAGGTGGATTGGATACATCAGTTGCTATTACATGGTTAAAAAAAGACTATGATGTGATCGCTGTTTGTATGGATGTGGGTGAAGGAAAAGATTTGGAGTTCATCCACGATAAAGCTCTCAAGGTTGGGGCTGTAGAGTCTTATGTCATTGATATTAAGGAAGAATTTGCTAATGACTATGTTTTAGTGGCCCTTCAGGCTCATGCCTACTATGAACAGAAGTATCCCTTGGTATCTGCTCTGAGTCGCCCTCTTATTTCAAAAAAACTCGTTGAAATAGCTCATCAGACGGGGGCAACCACAATTGCCCATGGTTGTACAGGTAAGGGAAACGACCAAGTTCGGTTTGAAGTCTCTATTGCGGCTTTGGATCCCAATCTAAAGGTAGTTGCGCCTGTTCGTGAGTGGAAATGGTCTCGTGAAGAAGAAATCCAATATGCTAAAGAAAACGGTGTTCCAGTTCCTGCTGACCTTGACAATCCTTACTCTGTCGATCAAAATCTTTGGGGACGTGCAAATGAATGTGGTGTTTTGGAAAATCCTTGGAACCAAGCGCCGGAAGAAGCATTTGGAATCACATCTTCACCAGAAGAGGCACCAGACAGTCCAGAATTTATTGACATTGAGTTTAGCTGCGGGGTGCCCATCTCACTAAATGGTGAGAAGATGAAAGTGGCTGCTTTGATTCAAAAGCTCAATGAAATTGCGGGTAAACACGGTGTTGGTCGTATTGACCATGTGGAAAATCGCCTAGTCGGTATTAAGTCAAGAGAGATTTATGAGTGCCCAGGTGCTGTGACTTTATTGGCAGCTCATAAGGAGATTGAGGACTTGACTCTTGTGAGAGAAGTGGCTCATTTTAAACCAATTATCGAAAATGAGTTGTCCAATCTCATCTATAATGCCTTGTGGTTTAGCCCAGCAACTCAGGCTTTGATTGCCTATATCAAGGAGACACAGAAAGTTGTCAATGGAACTGCAAAAGTTAAACTTTATAAGGGGAATGCTCAGGTAGTGGCTCGGAAATCTCCAAATTCCCTTTACGATGAAAATTTGGCGACTTATACTAGTGCGGATACTTTTGACCAAGATGCGGCTGTTGGATTTATCAAGCTTTGGGGGCTTCCGACTAAGGTTTATTCAGAAGTTCAGAAAAATGTTGAGTAGTGACGCGATAGAAAGGGACGACAGGATATGTCGAAAAATACAAAATTATGGGGTGGTCGATTTGAAGGCACTGTGGAAGAGTGGGTAGAACAGTTCGGTGCGAGTATTTCCTTTGATCACCAGCTGGCAAAATTTGATTTGATGGGTTCCTTAGCTCATGTTCAAATGCTAGGACAGACTGGCATTTTGAGCTTGGAAGAGGCGGAGCAGATCCAAGATGGTCTGCAAGCTTTGTTGCGAGATTTAGAGGCAGGAGAGCTTCATTTTGATATTGCAAATGAAGATATTCATATGAATATGGAAGTGTTGCTGACAGAGAAAATTGGTTCTCTGGCTGGGAAACTACACACGGCTCGTTCTCGGAATGACCAAGTCGCAACGGATATGCACTTATATCTAAAGGAGCAACTTGGCCATGTCTTGGATAAGTTGGCGAATCTGAACAGTGTTTTGCTGGATTTGGCTGAAAAACATGTGGAAACCATCATGCCAGGCTATACTCATTTGCAACACGCCCAACCGATTAGTTTTGCCCATCATCTTATGGCTTATTACAATATGTTTCAAAGGGACAGCGAACGCTTTGCATTTAACTTGAAACATACGGACCTATCTCCCCTGGGTGCGGCTGCCTTGGCGGGGACAACTTTTCCAATCAATCGTCAATTATCGAGTGATTTATTGGGCTTCCAACAACCCTATACCAATTCCTTGGACGCAGTGAGTGACCGTGATTTTATCTTGGAATTTCTATCAAATGCCAGCATTTTGATGATGCATATGAGTCGTTTTTGTGAAGAAATCATCAATTGGTGCAGTTTTGAGTATCAATATATTAGCTTGTCTGATAGCTTTTCAACGGGTTCGTCTATCATGCCCCAGAAGAAAAATCCTGATATGGCCGAGTTGATTCGAGGGAAGACAGGCCGAGTTTACGGGAACTTGCTTGGACTATTGACCGTCATGAAGTCTTTGCCTCTGGCTTACAATAAGGATTTGCAAGAGGACAAGGAAGGCATGTTTGATACAGTAGAAACGATTTTGAATTCTCTGGATGTGCTGGCAGGTATGCTATCGAGCATGCAGGTTAATGAGGCCAAAATGCAGCAATCCACAGAGAATGATTTTTCGAATGCGACCGAACTGGCAGATTATTTGGCAGAAAAAGGTCTTCCCTTTAGAGAAGCGCATGAAATAGTAGGGAAATTGGTTTTAGACTCAATCAAGCATGGTAAAAATATTCAAGATTGGGATTTGGAGGAGTTGCAAACCTACCATCCCTTGATTGAAGAGGATATTTATATCTACTTGCGTCCAGAAACCGCTGTTCAGAGACGGAATTCCTTAGGAGGAACCGGCTTTGAGCAAGTGAAATACCAGATAGAACAAGCGAAGAAAGAACTTAAAGGGGAAAATTGATTCGTTTGCAAAGGAAGAAAGAGAGGTTGAGATGATTTATCAGCCTCTTTCTTGTCTTCTCCAACCAAGCGTGTTATAATGAATACTGCTCAAGCGACCTTCAATCGTTGAAGCACACACGACCTTCAATCGTGAACTAGTCATTTCGTTTATCTTTTATTACGTCGTTAACTCGCAATGAGATGCAAGCTGAGCTTGTCTGATTTATAACCTCAATCAGTCTTCCAGACTGATTGAGCGAACTCAAGTTATGCCTGCGACTCGTTGCCTATCATATTTTCATTTTAAGATGATAGGCTAAAATGGTCTCCCAGACCATTTTACTCCTAAAAGCAAACGAAAAGACTATACTCAAAGAAATTCTATTGAAAGTCATAGTAAATAGAATTTTGAGGGGTATAAATAAACGAATAGATGGGAGACTTACCATGAGTGATAACTCTAAAACACGTGTTGTTGTGGGGATGAGTGGTGGTGTTGATTCGTCGGTGACGGCTCTCTTGCTCAAGGAGCAGGGCTACGATGTGATCGGTATCTTCATGAAGAACTGGGATGACACAGACGAAAACGGCGTCTGTACGGCGACCGAAGATTACAAGGATGTGGCTGCAGTGGCAGACCAGATTGGCATTCCTTACTACTCTGTCAATTTTGAAAAAGAGTACTGGGACCGCGTTTTTGAGTATTTCCTAGCGGAATACCGTGCAGGGCGCACGCCAAATCCAGACGTTATGTGCAACAAGGAAATCAAGTTCAAGGCCTTTTTGGATTATGCTATGACCTTGGGTGCAGACTATGTAGCGACTGGGCATTATGCTCGAGTGGCGCGTGATGAGGATGGCATCGTTCACATGCTTCGTGGCGTGGACAATGGCAAGGACCAGACCTATTTCCTCAGTCAACTTTCGCAAGAACAACTCCAAAAAACCATGTTCCCATTGGGACATTTGGAAAAGCCTGAAGTTCGCAGACTCGCAGAAGAAGCAGGACTTGCGACTGCTAAGAAGAAAGACTCGACAGGGATTTGCTTTATCGGAGAAAAGAACTTTAAAAACTTTCTCAGCAACTATCTGCCAGCTCAGCCTGGTCGCATGATGACTGTGGATGGTCGCGATATGGGTGAGCATGCCGGCCTTATGTACTATACGATTGGTCAGCGTGGCGGACTCGGTATCGGTGGCCAACACGGTGGTGACAATGCCCCTTGGTTCGTTGTCGGAAAAGATCTAAGCAAGAATATCCTCTATGTCGGCCAAGGTTTCTACCATGATTCGCTTATGTCAACCAGCCTAGAAGCCAGTCAAGTTCATTTTACTCGTGAGATGCCAGAGGAATTTACGCTAGAATGTACGGCTAAATTCCGCTACCGTCAGCCTGATTCTAAGGTGACAGTACATGTCAAAGGAGATAAGGCAGAGGTCATCTTTGCGGAACCGCAACGCGCCATCACACCAGGACAGGCAGTTGTCTTTTACGATGGCGATGAGTGTCTCGGTGGCGGTTTGATTGATAATGCTTATCGAGATGGACAGGTTTGTCAGTACATTTAGATTGACAAATTTTCTCAATTTGCTACAATAATAAAAGCAATAGAAATGATGGTCAAAGCTCATGGATGTTGCAGGCTTTTTTGTCCTGCACTTCTTTGGAGTTTTGACTGTTTTTGTGTCGTTTAAGGGAAAGGATAAAAATGACTCAACAAGACTTTCGGACAAAAGTAGGAAATACTGTTTTTGGTGTTCGGGCGACAGCCTTGATTCTCCAAAATGGCAAGCTCCTAGTTACTAAAGACAAGGGTAAATATTACACTATCGGCGGTGCGATTCAAGTCAATGAAAGCACGGAAGACGCGGTAGTCCGTGAAGTGAAGGAAGAACTAGGTGTCAAAGCTCAAGCTGGACAGCTAGCTTTCGTAGTTGAAAATTGTTTTGAACAAGACGGTGTTTCCTATCACAACATCGAGTTTCATTATCTGGTGAACTTGCTTGAAGATGCTCCATTGACCATGCAGGAAGACGAAAAATCGCAACCTTGTGAGTGGATTGACTTGGATGAACTCCAGAATATCCAGCTAGTTCCAGCCTTTTTAAAAACAGCCCTGCCGGATTGGGACGGTCAACTAAGACACATTCATCTTGAGGAATAGGAGAGAAAATGACTTATAATTTTACGGAAGAATACGATATTATTGTAATCGGTGCGGGACACGCTGGGGTGGAGGCATCTCTAGCTGCTAGCCGTATGGGCTGTAAGGTCTTGCTTGCGACCATCAACATTGAAATGTTGGCATTCATGCCTTGTAACCCTTCTATCGGTGGTTCTGCCAAGGGGATTGTTGTGCGTGAAGTCGATGCCCTCGGTGGTGAAATGGCTAAAACCATTGACAAGACCTACATCCAGATGAAGATGCTCAACACTGGTAAGGGTCCAGCTGTCCGTGCCCTTCGTGCGCAGGCTGACAAGGAACTTTACTCTAAGGAGATGCGCAAGACGGTTGAAAATCAAGAGAACCTCACCCTTCGTCAAACCATGATTGATGAGATTTTGGTGGAAGATGGCAAGGTTGTCGGTGTTCGTACAGCGACCCATCAAGAGTATGCTGCCAAGGCTGTTATCGTGACGACAGGGACTGCCCTCCGTGGGGAAATCATCATCGGAGATCTCAAGTACTCATCAGGTCCTAACCACAGTCTAGCTTCGATTAACCTAGCTGATAACCTCAAGGAATTGGGACTCGAAATCGGTCGTTTCAAGACAGGAACTCCTCCACGTGTCAAGGCTTCCTCTATCAACTACGATGTGACAGAGATTCAGCCAGGGGACGAAGCGCCAAACCACTTCTCATACACTTCACGTGATGAGGACTATGTCAAGGACCAAGTGCCATGCTGGTTGACCTATACCAATGGAACCAGTCATGAGATTATCCAAAACAACCTCCACCGTGCGCCTATGTTTACAGGTGTAGTTAAGGGTGTAGGTCCTCGTTACTGTCCGTCGATTGAGGACAAGATTGTACGCTTTGCGGACAAGGAACGTCACCAACTCTTCCTTGAGCCAGAAGGGCGCAATACAGAGGAAGTCTATGTTCAAGGTCTTTCAACCAGTCTGCCTGAAGATGTACAGCGCGAGCTAGTTCATTCCATCAAAGGTTTGGAAAATGCTGAGATGATGCGAACTGGTTATGCTATTGAGTACGACATGGTCTTGCCTCACCAGTTGCGTGCAACTTTGGAAACCAAGAAAATCTCAGGTCTTTTCACTGCTGGTCAGACAAATGGAACATCAGGTTACGAAGAAGCTGCTGGCCAAGGGATCATCGCGGGTATCAATGCAGCTCTAAAAATCCAAGGCAAGCCTGAATTGATTTTGAAGCGCAGTGACGGCTATATTGGGGTCATGATTGATGACTTGGTGACCAAGGGAACTATTGAACCCTATCGTCTCTTGACTAGCCGTGCTGAATACCGTCTCATCCTTCGCCATGACAATGCCGATATGCGTTTGACAGAGATGGGGCGCGAGATTGGACTTGTGGACGATGAACGTTGGGCCCGCTTTGAAATCAAGAAAAATCAATTTGACAATGAGATGAAGCGCCTAGACAGTATCAAACTCAAGCCAGTCAAAGAAACCAATGCTAAGGTTGAGGAAATGGGCTTCAAGCCGTTGACTGATGCGGTGACAGCCAAGGAATTCCTTCGCCGTCCAGAAGTTTCTTACCAAGATGTGGTGGCCTTCATCGGACCAGCTGCTGAGGACTTGGATGATAAGATTATCGAATTGATTGAAACAGAAATCAAGTACGAAGGCTATATTTCCAAAGCCATGGATCAGGTTGCCAAGATGAAGCGCATGGAAGAAAAACGCATTCCAGCCAATATCGACTGGGATGACATTGATTCTATCGCGACAGAAGCTCGCCAGAAGTTCAAACTCATCAATCCAGAAACTATCGGCCAAGCAAGCCGTATTTCGGGAGTAAACCCAGCAGATATTTCCATTCTGATGGTCTATCTGGAAGGTAAAAATCGTAGTATTTCGAAGAATCAAGAAAAGAAAGTATAGAAAAAACAGCTCCGAAGACGGGGCTGTTTTGTTGACGGACTCTGGATTTATATTGCACATTTAAATATTAAATTAAAAGAAATCTTTTATGCCACTGATAAAACATTATCAAAATATTCAAAGTAATGATTAAATATACTATTGGTGGAAGAAATACTGATCTGAGATTGGCCGTTGTAAAAGCAATGATACTAATATTGAATATTGAATACAAGAGAATAAGGGTTTTAGAAACATAAGTGATAAATATTCTAAAAGTTTTTTGCTTTTAATTTCTAGGACATTTGTTACTTATTATAATTTATAGAGCTATATTCATAAATAAATTTGACATTGAAATTATTTTATGATAAAATGAAAGCGTTAACAAAAGTATTTAGCTAAACTAGAAGGGAGGGGTCTGTCAGTAGTTGTTTTGCTGAATACACTATTCGTCTTTTAGTTTATACTTTATACTTTCAAAATTGGGAGATATATACAAATTTCAAATGTAGGTGCGGAGGTTGACCAGAGAATAGTACCTATCACTTGGTAGCTGAAACGATTGTCTCGCCTAAGATTCTTTGAGCGGATTTTAGGCGAGACATCGTTACACTAACCCTAGTCCTTGCATTTTATCACGAATAAAAAGACACTTCTCTCTATAAGAAGTTCCCATTTTTTGAAAAATAAAGTATTGTGGAAGGGGATGATTAAAATTAGAAAAATAAATCCAGATATCTTATTTCTATGTGGTGTTTTGGTCATATGTTGCTGTCTTTTGCTTTTTCATATAAATCCTTACCATGTAGTTGATGATGAACCAATGTTAAAAATACAATCTATATTTTGGAGTTTGTTGTGGCGTCCAGTTCCATCTTTAGGAATGATGGTAGGGGTAATCATGATTTTTAAGAGTTTGAAAAAATAATATCATTTTATTTTTCGTCTTCGATTTTCTAGTTAGAATGGAGATTGGATATGAACAGACTTAAGTTGATATTCTTATTGTTGTTTAGCTTGCTCACTTTTGGAATATTTTTAGATGTCAAAGCAGATACTATTCCAGGTTCTGATTTTGAAGTGGTATCAGAGTTGGTATTAAAAGAAAATAAAACTGGGGTAATTTATGAGTTTGAAAATTTAGAAACTAGAGAACAATTTTTAAAATCTAGAAACACAACGCCTTCTAGTGCAAGTTCATTCCGTTCTTATGGAGTGAGTAGTGTCCGTAGAACATACCTCAGCTCTTACCGTGATACAGCGGTTTCTGGACGAGTTTCTTATACTGTTTATGGGGGGAGCTCAGGAGCTAGTGTGTCAATATCATCAGGACAAAGTTTTTCTTCTTCTGAGTATGGAATAGGTTTTACTTATGGAAGCGCAGCCACTCATTTTGTTCCGCCTTATAAATATGGTTATATAGTTTTGAAAGCTTCTTTTACAGTTAATATTTATAAATTAGAGGTTAAATATCAAGGAACTAATGAATGGCGTCCAGCTGGACGGATTAAGACATTTAGTAACCAAAATGTTTGGACCGAGTTGAGAACTTACAGTTAATTACTTTATATAATAAAAGAAAAAATATAACATACTAGAAAAACGAAGATGTGGTGCATAAGCACATCAAATTCCTGAGGAACTGATAGTCCTCAGGAATTTTTACTTAAATAAAGCTCACACAATAATGAAGTACACCCCAAAAGTAAGAGACAAACTCCAACTTTTGGGGTGTGCTTCATAGATGAGGGATGATTTATTATTCTTCATCTGGTGTGAGGATCATAGGGATAATGATCGGTTCACGTTCCGTATTTTCATAGAGGAAGGGGCGAATGGCGTTGACAATGGCACCATTGACAGACTGCACGCTAGTATCTTTGTTTTTCAATGCGATACGAATAGCATTGAAGAGGATACGTTGGCTTTGGCGAATCAAGTCGCCAGACTCTCTCATGTAGACAAAGCCTCGACTAAGGATGTCTGGACCAGACAGAATCATCTGCGATTTGAAGTCAACAGTTGCGACTGCCAGAACGACACCGTCTTCAGATAGATCACGACGATCTTTGAGGACAGCAGCACCGATTTCACCGATACGATTTCCATCGACATAGATATCTTGGGCATTGAAGTGGCCTGCGATACGAGCAGAGTTAGCAGTAAGGGCAAGTACATCACCATTGCTCATGATAAAGATATTGTCCTTCTCGACACCAGTATCCACTGCTAGTCCAGCGTGGACTTTCTGCATGCGGTATTCACCATGGACAGGCATGAAGTATTTTGGCTTGATCAAGCGGAGCATGAGTTTTTGCTCTTGCTGACCACCGTGTCCAGAGGTGTGGATATTGTTAATCTTACCGTGGATGACTTCGACACCAGCTTCCGAGATAATGTTAATCAGCTTGTTGACGCTAGTCGTGTTTCCAGGGATTGGGCTAGAAGAGAAGATAACGGTATCGCCGGGTTGGAGTTGCACCTGACGGTGGGTTCCGTTAGCGATACGAGAGAGGGCCGCCATTGGCTCCCCTTGACTACCTGTACAGAGGATCAGAACCTCGCCTGCAGGATAGTCTTTGATTTCATTTGGCTCGATAAAGGTTCCCTTAGGAGCTTTGATGTAGCCAAGCTCGATCCCGTTGACAATGGCTTTTTCCATCGAACGTCCAAAGACAGCAATCTTGCGTCCAGTTTTAACAGCAGCATCCGTTGCTTGCTGGAGACGGAAGATATTTGAGGCAAAGGATGCGAAGATGATACGTCCTTCGATGCCTTGGATAATCTTCATGATGGACTGACCAACGACTTTTTCAGAGTTGGTAAAGGTTGGCACTTCCGCATTTGTCGAGTCAGACAGGAGACAGAGCACGCCTTCTTCACCAAGGGCTGCCATCCGGTGCAAGTCCGCAGGTTCCCCAACTGGAGTAAAGTCAAACTTAAAGTCACCTGTACAGACGATTTTTCCTTGAGGGGTATGAATGACAATCCCCAAAGGCTCTGGAATAGAGTGAGTGGTTCTAAAGAAAGTTGCCTTGAGATTTTTAAAGGTCAACTCAGTGTTGTGATTGATTTCGTAAAGTTTGGCGTTGCGCAAGAGGCCGTGTTCTTCGAGTTTTCCACGGATCAAAGCCAAGGCAAGTGGTCCAGCATAGATAGGGACATTTGCTTGCTTGAGCAGGAATGGAATCCCACCGATGTGGTCCTCGTGTCCGTGGGTAATCAAAACAGCCTTGACGCGGTCGATATTGTCTACGATGTAAGAGTAGTCGGGGATAACGTAGTCGATACCCAGCAAGTCATCTTCTGGAAATTTAATCCCAGCATCAACGATGATAATCTCATCTTGGTATTCAATTCCGTATGTGTTTTTCCCGATTTCTCCCAGACCACCGATGGCAAAAACGCCGACTTCTTCAGGTTTAAGAGTGTAGGCCATATTAGAACTCCGTAATCTCGAAAGCGCCAGTTTCTTTTTCGTAATCTAGCAATTTGTCAGACAAGAGTTCGATGAATTCGATGTTGTACTCTGGGCGGTTTTCTTCGACAAGTTGGCGAGCAGCGATACGGCCCTCAAGTTCTGAGCTGGCATCGATGTCTAGGTAAAGTGAGCGTGTTGTTTCACGACGTGGGCTACGTTCTTTTGTTTCTTGATAAAAAACTTTGTAAATCATATATTTCCTTTCTATTTACAGGTCAGCTTATTCCAAACTTTTAGCAGAGATTTGCTTAATTTCATTCCATTTTGTGTCTAGATTGACCTTGATTCGTTACAATTATTTCAATTATACCACAAAATGAAAAATTAGTAAAAGACGGAAATGGAGAAAGTCGGGAGGGAAAGAGGAAGCAAAAAGACAGGTAGGATTTGGTCGGAGAGCGCTTAGGTGTTATAATTAAAGGGGGAATCTAAAGAGATAGTGGATTTAAGGAAGAATATAGTTCTAGTTTCATTAATCGTTGGAGTGGATGGTTGGGACAGAATGATATCTTTGAAAAAAGAAAAAGCTCTTGAGAAATCTCAAGAGCAAATAAAAAGGCTGAGACAAAACTCGGGGATTTTCCTGGAGCAGTCCAGATGGCAGCACCTCTACCTGAAGCGAATGCATCGCAACCTTTGAATGACTTGTCACCAAATCAAACTCGATCTCAGCCTTTACTTAATTCTATCATCTATGAGGCTAAGAAGTCAATCTATAAGTATAACGATGTAGAAATAGCATGGAGTGGAGCGCTTACTAAAAGGTAAAGACAAGCACTTAATTTAAGAGTAAGCAAAAAGAGAGGACCAATGGTAGTCAGGGGTCTTTACAGCTCAAAGCTGAGGGCAGTCCCACACCCGTACCAGAAGTTGGTACCTTTGAACGCTCTGTCACCAGTCGCCCTATGTTATCCTCTCGATATTTATACTTTACTATAACTTACTGAGGGAATCAACTTTAAAAGCATCAAAAAGCTCCTGACCGAAGTCAAGAGCCGTCAAACACTGGGGGCGAATTGTTCAATCGCAATTTCAGTTCTTTAGAAACCAAAGTTTCAGGGATAGCACTGCAACCCGAAGAGTCAACGACTCAACCTGATTTTCCTATCAGTGTTGAATTACATTTTAACATTGATAGAACAACATTGTCAACAGTTTATATAAAAATAGGAATACCAAAAGGAGGATTAAGAATGTTTAGTTTGTTTGAATTTGCAGTAGGGGTTCGCCTCTTGATGTTTGTAGTCTTTGTAGCTTGTGTCTATGGGGGGAATGCCCTGTTTGTTCATCTGGAACACCGCAAAACAAAGTTCCTTTGGAAGCTTGCTTTTGTGACGCTCTATTCAATTTTTCTCCTCCTGGTTACCTATGTTGTCTGGCTCGTTTTCTACTTTGGTTTAAATGCCTAAAGTCAATTATTCCTCTAGATATACAGAAAATCCACCTCGTCTTGATAGATGGGATGGACTTTTTCTATTTTTAGGTGATATCTTTATTTTTACGACGATGTTCTTTCGTATCAAAAATCGAGTTGAAACATAAATGCCTGATCCAAATTTTTTACAAAGAACTTTTCAATTTCCTTGTTCACTTTTCTATTCAAAAAAGCTACAACTTTTTTGAATTTTTTGTGCAGAATTGCTTGTTTAAGTGGCAGGCACTTTTGTTTCAAAATAAAGAAAATTCCCATGCGCTGGCTTTTGTAGTATAATAGTAAACAGACAAAAAGATAGGAATGTGTTATGAAAGTATTAGCTTTTGATACGTCCAGCAAGGCTCTTTCTCTCGCTATTTTAGAGGACAAGCAGGTTCTTGCCGAGACGACGATTAATATCAAGAAAAATCACAGTATTACCCTCATGCCTGCCATTGATTTTTTGATGGCCAGTTTGGACTGGACACCCAAGGATTTGGACCGAATCGTGGTAGCGGAAGGACCAGGTAGTTATACAGGTTTGCGAATTGCGGTAGCAACTGCCAAGACCTTGGCTCATACCCTGAACATTGAGTTGGTTGGTATGTCGAGTCTATTGTCTCTGGTACCACGCCAACAAGGAGGCTTCCTTGTTCCCTTGATGGATGCGCGTCGCAACAATGTTTATGCAGGATTTTATGAAAATGCCAAACCTGTCATGCCAGAAGCACACTTGTCCTTTGCGGAAGTGCTAGAAAAAGTCACGGATGCTGAACAGGTGACCTTTGTCGGAGAAGTTGGCCCCTTTGTGGAGCAGATCCAAGAACAGCTACCACAAGCTAGCTACCAAGAGACCTTGCCAAATGCAGAGAATCTTGCTCTTTGGGCTTGGGACAAGAAAGCAGACTCCTTGCACGACTTTGTACCAAATTACCTCAAACGTGTTGAAGCTGAGGAAAACTGGCTCAAGAACCACTCCGAGTCTGGCGCGCCTTACATTAAACGCCTATGATCGAAATCAAACGAATCCAAAGACAGCTTGACCTAGCTCAATCTACCTATGCTATCATGGCAGCTGTTTACCCAGTCAGTCCTTGGACGCTGGAACAAATTCAAGCAGACCTGTCCCAAGACCAGACTTGGTACGCTCTGGCTTATGATGGGGCAGAAGTGATTGGTTTTCTAGCTGTTCAGGAGAATCTCTTTGAGGCAGAAGTCTTGCAAATCGCTGTCAAAAAAGCCTATCAGGGTCAGGGAATTGCGTCAGCCTTGTTTGCTCAATTGCCAGCGGATAAGGAGATTTTCCTAGAAGTCAGAAAGTCAAACCAACGAGCGCAAGCATTTTACAAGAAAGAAAAGATGGCGATCATCGCTGAGCGAAAGGCCTACTACCATGACCCAGTCGAGGACGCCATCATCATGAAGAGAGAAATAGATGAAGGATAGATATATTTTAGCATTTGAGACATCCTGTGATGAGACCAGTGTCGCCGTACTGAAAAACGATGATGAGCTCTTGTCCAATGTCATTGCGAGTCAAATTGAGAGTCACAAACGTTTTGGGGGCGTAGTGCCAGAAGTAGCCAGCCGTCACCATGTCGAGGTTATTACAGCCTGCATCGAGGAGGCGCTAGCAGAAGCAGGGATTACTGAAGAGGACTTAACAGCTGTGGCGGTTACCTACGGACCAGGATTGGTCGGAGCCTTGCTAGTTGGTTTGTCAGCTGCCAAGGCCTTTGCTTGGGCTCATGGACTTCCGCTGATCCCCGTGAATCACATGGCGGGTCACCTCATGGCAGCTCAAAGCGTGGAGCCTTTGGAGTTTCCCTTGCTAGCTCTCTTGGTCAGCGGTGGGCACACGGAGTTGGTCTATGTTTCTGAGGCTGGGGATTATAAGATTGTTGGGGAAACGCGGGACGATGCAGTTGGTGAGGCCTATGATAAGGTCGGTCGTGTCATGGGCTTGACTTATCCAGCAGGTCGCGAGATTGACGAGCTGGCCCATCAAGGTCAGGATGTTTATTCTTTCCCACGTGCTATGATTAAGGAAGATAATCTGGAGTTTTCATTCTCAGGTTTGAAGTCTGCCTTTATCAATCTTCACCACAATGCCGAGCAAAAGGGAGAAAGCTTGTCCAAGGAAGACCTGTCAGCATCTTTCCAAGCAGCAGTCATGGATATTCTTATGGCAAAAACCAAGAAAGCCTTGGGGAAATACCCTGTTAAAACTCTAGTTGTTGCAGGTGGCGTGGCAGCTAATAAAGGGCTCAGAGAACGCCTAGCAGCTGAAATCACAGATGTCAAGGTTATCATCCCACCTCTACGCCTTTGCGGAGACAATGCAGGTATGATTGCCTATGCTAGCGTCAGCGAGTGGAATAAAGAAAACTTTGCAGGCTTGGACCTCAATGCCAAACCAAGTCTCGCCTTTGATACCATGGAATAAAGAGTCAGCTTGAAGCTGGCTTTTTTGCTAAAATATTTTATAATATGATAAAAAAGAAAAGTTTTTACGAATAGAATAGTAAAGGGAGTTTGGCCATGATTGAAAAAATGGAATTAGGAGAATTTTATAAGGAATTGCGTCTGGCGAGAAAACTCAAGCAATCAGATGTAGCTTGTGCTGGACTAACAGCATCCCAGCTATCCAAGTTTGAACTGGGACAGTCTATGCTGTCTGCAGATAAGCTGATTCTAGCTATCCAAGGGATAAATGTGACCTTTGATGAGTTTGGGCACAAGCTCAACAACTATCAAGAATCTCCGCATATGAAATTTGGTAGAAGGGTTGTGGATCGCTTTGCCCATCAAGATATAGCAGGTTTAGAGCAACTATTAGAGAAGGTCGAGCAGGAACAGATGGCGCAGACTTATCGTCGTTTGAACGCTATTGTAATCAAAGATGCCATCCATTCCTTAGATAAAAGGTATCCGCTAGAAGAGGAGGATAGTGAGTTTTTAACTACTTACCTCTATGCTATCGAGTCTTGGACCTGGTTTGAACTTTATCTTTTTTGCAATACCATGCCCTTCTTGAGCAATCAAGATCTGATTTTTTTATCTACCTCTTTACTTGAAAAATCCAAGGAATTTAAAGAGTTAGTACACAATCAATTGTATATGAAACAAGGGCTGTTAAATATCATCTCAGAGCTCATGGAGCGCAAACTTTTTTCTTATATCCCAATCTTTGAAGCCGAGTTGGAGAGTATGCTCCGACCATACGATGTTTTTGAGAAATTATTGTGGCAGTTTTTAAAGAAGATGAGCATTTTCCTCCAAACCAAAGGAAGCAATCAAAAAGAGATTGAAAATTTTATCCAATCTCTACAAATATTAGAGAATCCTCAATTAACAGCCCTTTTTGAACTACGCTTACAGCAATATAAAGACCTTATCGATTAACAAACAATCGCAAAAATGAAATTTCTATAAGAAAAAATGTCAAATATGCGATTTTCTAAAATAGGGCATTTTTCGTGTTATACTGTCTTTATTTCATAGTATAGGAGAAAATAAAATGAAAAAGATAATCTCACGCTACTACTTGTTTGTAACTATTCTACTTGTCATTGCTGACCAGTTCTTCATTCGTTTGCTTTTACATACCGATCTTGCTGCTGGTCTATCCGACTTTTCCTATTATTTGTCGGATATGCTGTTGAATTTTCTTGTGGTTCTGCTTGCTATTATTGTTATGGTTTGGTCAGGTAAATGGCAGAAAATTAACAGTCGAAAATTTAGAGGTTCCTATCTTTTTTATTCCTTTTTAGCTCTTCTTGCTTTTGTTGTTTGGAATTTCGTTACCTTTTTTCTTTTCCCATCTACCAAAAATGAAATTGCTTATCAACTGGATGTTCCTACTTTTACGGGAGCAACGGCATTTTTGATGTATTTTTTCTATCCTGTAATTGCAGGTCCCATTTTTGAAGAGATGATTTATCGTGGGTTGGTGATGACTGCTCTGGAAAAAGGAAAGAAATGGGGACTGGATGTGCTCGGTTCTGCTGCTTTGTTTGGAATCTTGCACATTAGTAATCACGGTTGGGTCTTGACAGACTTTTTCGTATATATGGGTGGCGGTCTCATACTTGCAGTCTTGTTTAGAGTGACAAAGTCCATTTATTGGCCTATTGGGCTACATATAGTTTACAATGGCATTGGTCAAATTTTACCGTTGCTGTAATTTTAGGTGCTCAGCATTATTGGTCTATCCTTGGGGAAAACTTCCCGTTTGAACTCAAAAAGGAGTTGCGATGAAAGTATTTATTCAAAATAGAGATTTTAGGCAATTAACCATCAACCAGTGGATTTCAACGGTTGGGGATACGATTTTTTATCTTGCTTTTTTGAATTATGTGGCAGACGCTTCGTTTGCCCCCTTGGCGATTTTACTCATTACGATTTCAGAGACTGTTCCTCAAGTTCTGCAAATCTTTATGGGAGTTTTGGCTGACTTTCAATATCATCGTGTTCTAAAGTATACGGTTATTAGTTTTGTCAAATTTGTACTTTATTCTATAGTGGCACTTTCGCTTTCAGGGCAGTCCTTTTCATTATGGCTCGTATTCTTTATTTGTTTAATGAACCTCTTGTCGGATACATTGAGTTACTTTTCAGGAGCCATGCTAACTCCTATTTTTATAAGAATCATTGGGAAAGAACATCTGACAGAAGCCATTGGCTTTAAACAATCAACAGTTAGTTTAGTTCGGACAATCAGTAATATTCTAGGAGGGATTTTACTAGGAATTCTTTCCATTCAGTTTATTTCTTTGCTAAACGCTCTGACATTTCTGATAGCCTTTGTAGGTATTCTCTTTATAAAAAATGATCTTTTGAAAGTTGAAAAAACAATTAGCTATCAAGAAGGTCTTTCTATAAAATCGTTTTGCCAGCATTTGTTCCAATCATCAAAATTGATCTGGAATATGGATAGAGTAATCTTCATTTTATTTATTGTCTCTATCAGCCAAGCTGTGATCAATGTCACTGTTCCTATTTCGACTCTTTTTTTAAGAAACCAACCGTTTTTGAATTTACAAACCGGTCAATCACTCGCTTTGTTATCAACACTAGAATTGTTAGCACTTATTGTCGGAAGTCTTGTAAGTGGCTATCTAAAAAATACGATTTCTATAAAAACAGCTCTCTACGCCTCAGTCATCATCCAGTTACTCCTTCTAGTAGGATTTGCCACAGTTCATTTTGGTTTGATTCTGCTTTTCAGCTCCTTGGATGCCTTCATCGCAGGGTTACTCTCTCCTAGATTGCAAGAACTCGTCTTTAAACAAATACCTGAGGAGTCAATGGGAGCGGTTCAATCCTCTATTGGTGCTATTACGGTTGTTTTACCAAGTCTATTCACAATCGTTTTCGTAACGATTGCTACAAGTTTTGGGACCCTAGCGGTCAGCTTTATTCTATTGCTATTACTCTTAACCGCATTTGTCATGCTCTTGAATATTCGTGAGAGCATTTAGTAGGGAACTTTGATTTAACTTTTGTTCATACGGTAAGGCTGGCTTCCCAGTCTTTTTCTTATCTCCAATATCTAATAATAGTCCTTGTTCAATGCCTTGTTACCTTAAATGAAAAAGTAATTTTAGAATCTAACCACGGAATCTGACTCTATCAAAGTTTGTCAATCATAGACTTTTTTTGTATAGTAGAAATATGAAATTTACAAAAATAATCAGTGGTTTGCTTGTTATTGGAGCTTTACTCATGCTTTTATCAGCTTGCCAGAATATCAAAAAGACACAACTGGTCTTGTTTGAATCCCTTTCGTTCGGTATGTCTCCTAAATCTTTTGAAGAAGTATTGGGAAAGGCTAGCGAGGTAGAGGAAGAAAAGGAAACGGCCTATCGCGACACTTGGCGTGCAGAAGACCCATATTTCTATAAAACAGGTCGCCTTTTCTATCACTATGAGCAGATTACTTTGAAAGGCTATCCAGGCCGAGCGACCTTTACATTTTCAAAATCGCATCGTTTGGAAACAGTAGCGGCTTATTTTCCCGTTACCTCAAAAGCTGAGCAGCAAGCATTGCTTGATAACTTATCCCAGACTGTAAAAAAAGAACTGGAAGAACTCCCAGATTACCAGTCCATGACAACTGAGACAGTAGGCATCTATGATGACGGTTATCGCTACAAGGTCAAGTTAAAAGGACAACAGTGGGAACTCTGGATCGATGTCTATCCAACAGAAAATAAATATGCTACAGACACAGAAACCGATAAGTATACTATCCGAGTGGATCAATTTCTCATGTATCCATGATGCTTCCTCTTCAGCACTTTTTGCTGGCAATAGGTTTCGAATCCGAAACTTTTTTCTCTTCTTTGAATATGTTATAATAGTCCTTGCTGTGGCTGTGATGATGAACAGCCTCAATTGGAGAAAATATGAGGAGAAGGATGAAAGAAAAAGGATTTTGGGAAGGTGTTCAGGCGGCCATGCCGACTGCTCTTGGCTATGTCAGCATTGGTCTGGCTTGTGGGATTATTGGCGCGCCCTATGTGACACCGGTTGAGATGGGCTTGATGAGCCTCTTTGTTTATGCTGGGAGCGCCCAGTTTGCCATGTTGGCACTGATTGCGGTACAAGCGCCTGTGGCAGCTATTGCTATGACGGTCTTTTTGATCAACTTGCGACTCTTTTTGCTGAGCTTGCATGCATCGACTTATTTCCGTCATACTAGTCTCTGGCAAAATATCGGTATGTCCAGTCTCCTGACAGATGAGACCTATGGGGTTTTGATGGGAGAATTAGCCCATACAGACAAGGTCCATCCTATGTGGATGCACGGGAACAATCTCAATAGTTATGTAGCCTGGTTTATTGGGACAGTGGCGGGGACAGCTTTAGGTGGGCTTCTTCCAAATCCTGAGGTCTTTGGCTTGGACTTTGCCCTTGTTGGGATGTTTATTGGGATTTTTACTTCGCAATTTCAGATTATGCAAAGACGGGTTCCTGTCCGCAATCTGCTGCGGATCCTAGCCGTTGTTGCGCTGTCTTTCTTTTTGCTTTTGACAGTGGTGTCTCAGTCGCTAGCTGTTTTGTTTGCGACCTTGCTAGGTTGTACTATGGGGGTGGTCTTAGATGGTCAGTAAATATCTTTTGTTAGCCGTTATCTTTTCAGGCCTAGTGACTTGGATTCCCCGTATGATTCCCTTCATCTTGGTCAAGTATAAGGGCTTGCCTGCTATCGTTGAGCGGTTTTTGAAGTTCTTGCCTGTTTCTATTATCTTTGCCTTGATCCTTTCAAGCGTAGTGACCGGAAAGGCTGGCAGCCTTCCTCAGATCAAATGGCTGGACTTTTTAGCAGTCTTTCCAACGGCTTGGGTAGCCTTTCGCTACCGCAATCTAGTGGGTACGGTTCTTTTTGGGGTAGTCTTGATTGCAGTCTTGCGTCTGGTCTTTTAGTCAGCCATAAAAAAAAACTATCACAGAGATAGATATCTTATAATGGCGTAAATTCCTTTTTTCTGTTAAGATAATACAGTATTCTATTTTGGAGGAAATGACATGAAAAAAATCGTCAAATATTCATCTCTTGCTGCTCTAGGGCTTGTTGCCGCAGGTGTACTAGCAGCTTGCTCAGGCGGAGATAAGAAAGATACTGCAACTAGCGAAGCAACATCTGGTAAAAAAGAAATCGTCGTAGCAACCAATGCTACACCAAAACCATTCAACTATGAAGAAAATGGCGAATTGACTGGTTACGAGATTGAAGTGGTTCGCGCTATCTTTAAAGATTCTGACAAGTATACTGTCAAGTTTGAGAAGACAGAGTGGTCAGGTGTTTTTGCAGGACTTGACGCTGACCGTTACCAAATGGCTGTTAGCAACATCAGCTACACTAAAGAACGTGCTGAAAAATACCTTTATGCAGCTCCAACTGCTAAAAACCCTAACGTTCTTGTAGTGAAAAAAGATGACTCTAGCATCAAATCGTTTGATGATATCGGTGGAAAATCAACAGAAGTTGTTCAAGGAACAACATCTGCTAAACAGCTAGAAGACTACAACAAACAACACTCAGATAACCCAACTATCCTTAACTACGTTAAAGGGGACTTCCAACAAATCATGGTACGTTTGAGTGATGGCCGATTTGACTACAAGATTTTTAATAAAATCGGTGTAGAGACAGTCATCAAGGACCAAGGTTTGGATAACTTGAAAGTTATCGAACTTCCAAGCGACCAACAACCTTACGTATACCCACTTCTTGCTAAAGGTCAAGATGAGTTGAAATCATTTGTAGACAAACGTATCCAAGAACTCTACAAAGACGGAACTCTTGAAAAATTGTCTAAACAGTTCTTCGGAGACACTTATCTCCCAGCAGAAGCTGATATTAAATAGTCGTATGAAATCATCCAGTCTGAGAAAGGCGGATGATTTCTCAATTTTTAGGTATATAGTTTCAAACTATATGTCTGCCTATCTAATAACAATTTGCTAAATCAAATAAAGTATGAGATACTATTACGGTATTATTTTTAAAGGAGAAAGAATCATGAAAATTAAAAAATGGCTCGGTGTAGCAGCTCTTGCTACAGTCGCAGGTTTGGCTCTTGCAGCTTGCGGAAATTCAGAAAAGAAAGCAGACAACGAAACAGTTGTCAAAATTGCAACAGTTAACCGTAGCGGTTCTGAAGAAGCACGTTGGGATAAAATCCAAGAATTGGTTGAAAAAGATGGAATTAAATTGGAATTCACAGAATTCACAGACTATTCACAACCAAACAAGGCAACTGCTGATGGCGAAGTAGACTTGAATGCTTTCCAACACTACAACTTCTTGAATAACTGGAATAAAGAAAACGGGAAAGACCTTGTAGCGATTGCAGATACCTATATCTCACCAATCCGCCTTTACTCAGGTAAAAATGGGAAAGAAAACAAGTACACCAAAGTGGAAGAAATCCCAGATAACGGTGAAATCGCCGTACCAAACGATGCAACAAACGAAAGCCGTGCGCTTTACTTGCTTCAATCAGCTGGTTTGATCAAATTGGATGTTTCTGGAACTGCACTTGCAACAGTTGCGAACATTACAGAAAATCCAAAGAACTTGAAGATTACTGAATTGGACGCTAGCCAAACAGCACGTTCATTGTCATCAGTTGATGCTGCCGTTGTAAACAATACCTTCGTTACAGAAGCAAAATTGGACTACAAGAAAGCACTCTTCAAAGAACAAGCTGATGAAAACTCAAAACAATGGTACAACATCATTGTTGCGAAAAAAGATTGGGAATCATCACCTAAGGCTGATGCCATCAAGAAAATTATCGCAGCTTACCACACTGATGAAGTGAAAAAAGTTATCGAAGAAACATCAGACGGTTTGGACCAACCAGTTTGGTAATAAGACACAGGGAGGTGGGAGAGAGTTTCCACCTCTTACTTTTGTATAGAGAGTTAATTTTAAAGAGGCACTTGTTGTCGTTTTGAGGACGCAAGTACGTAGTAGAAAGAGAGAGAAAATGGTTTTTCCTAGCGAACAAGAGCAGATTGAAAAATTTGAGAAGGATCATGTGGCCCAACATTATTTTGAAGTCTTGCGCACCTTGATTTCCAAGAAATCAGTTTTTGCCCAGCAGGTTGGACTCAAGGAAGTCGCAAACTATCTGGGTGAGATTTTCAAGCGTGTAGGAGCTGAAGTCGAGATTGATGAGACTTATACGGCTCCCTTTGTCATGGCGCATTTCAAGAGCTCGCGTCCGGATGCCAAGACCTTGATCTTCTATAATCACTATGACACCGTGCCAGCGGATGGCGACCAGGTGTGGACAGAGGATCCTTTTACCCTTTCTGTGCGAAATGGCTTTATGTATGGACGTGGGGTTGATGATGACAAGGGCCACATCACGGCTCGTTTGAGTGCTCTGAGAAAGTATATGCAGCACCATGATGACCTGCCTATCAATATCAGCTTTATCATGGAAGGGGCAGAGGAATCTGCTTCCATGGATCTAGATAAGTATTTAGAGAAACACGCGGACAAACTCCGTGGGGCAGATTTGTTAGTTTGGGAACAAGGGACCAAAAATGCCTTGGAACAGCTGGAAATTTCTGGCGGAAACAAAGGGATTGTGACCTTTGATGCTAAGGTAAAAAGTGCTGATGTGGATATCCACTCGAGTTATGGTGGTGTCGTGGAATCAGCTCCATGGTATCTTATCCAGGCTCTAAGTAGTCTACGTGCCGCAGATGGACGTATCTTAGTAGAAGGCTTGTATGAGGATGTTCAAGAGCCAAATGAACGAGAACTAGCCTTGGTAGATACCTATGCCCAACGCAATCCTGAGGAAATTAGTCGCATTTATGGCTTGGAATTGCCTCTCTTACAAGAGGATCGTGCAGCCTTTCTAAAACGTTTCTTTTTCGAGCCAGCCCTTAATATCGAAGGGATTCAGTCAGGTTATCAAGGGCAAGGGGTTAAAACGATTTTGCCAGCAGAAGCCAGTGCTAAGCTAGAGGTTCGTTTGGTTCCTGGCCTAGAACCGCATGATGTTCTGGAAAAAATTCGGAAACAGCTAGACAAAAATGGCTTTGATAAGGTAGAATTATACTATACCTTGGGAGAGATGAGTTATCGAAGCGATATGAGCGCGCCGGCCATTCTCAATGTGATCGAGTTGGCCAAGAAATTCTATCCACAGGGCGTTTCAGTCTTGCCGACCACAGCGGGGACAGGGCCCATGCATACGGTCTTTGATGCCTTAGAGATACCCATGGTGGCCTTCGGTCTAGGAAATGCCAATAGCCGAGACCACGGTGGAGATGAAAATGTGCGAATCGCCGATTACTACACCCATATTGAATTAGTAGAGGAGCTGATTAGAAGCTATGAGTAGAGATATTATCAAGTTAGAACAGATCGATGTGACTTTTCACCAAAAGAAGAGAACCATCACAGCGGTCAAGGATGTGACCATTCACATCCAAGAAGGGGATATTTACGGAATCGTTGGATATTCTGGAGCAGGGAAATCAACCCTTGTACGGGTGATTAACCTCTTGCAAAAACCATCTGCAGGGAAAATTACCATTGATGACGATGTGATTTTTGACGGTAAGGTCACTTTGACGGCGGAGCAGTTACGTCGGAAACGTCAAGATATCGGGATGATTTTCCAGCATTTCAACCTGATGAGTCAAAAGACAGCGGAGGAAAATGTAGCCTTTGCCCTCAAACACTCTGGACTCAGCAAGGAAGAAAAGAAAGCTAAAGTAGCTAAGTTGTTGAACTTGGTTGGCTTGGCAGATCGTGCTGAAAACTACCCTTCACAACTATCTGGAGGGCAAAAACAGCGTGTAGCCATTGCACGTGCCTTGGCCAATGATCCAAAAATCTTGATTTCAGATGAGTCAACTTCTGCCCTTGACCCTAAGACAACCAAGCAGATTTTGGCCTTGTTGCAAGATTTGAACCAAAAATTAGGTTTGACGGTTGTCTTGATTACGCATGAAATGCAGATTGTCAAAGACATTGCCAACCGTGTGGCGGTCATGCAGGATGGCCGTTTGATTGAAGAAGGAAGTGTTCTTGAAATCTTCTCAGACCCTAAACAACCTTTGACACAGGACTTTATCTCAACAGCTACAGGTATTGATGAAGCCATGGTCAAGATTGAGAAGCAAGAAATCGTAGAGCACTTGTCTGAGAACAGTATCTTAGTGCAACTCAAGTATGCAGGGGCTTCGACAGACGAACCGCTTTTGAATGAATTGTACAAACATTACCAAGTAACGGCCAATATCCTCTATGGAAATATCGAAATTCTTGATGGCACTCCTGTTGGAGAATTGGTTGTGGTCTTGTCAGGTGAAAAAGCAGCACTAGCAGGTGCTCAAGAAGCCATCCGTCAGGCTGGTGTGCAGTTAAAAGTATTGAAGGGAGGACAGTAAAATGACAGAGTTGATTCAAACTTACTTACCAAATGTCTACAAGATGGGCTGGGCTGGTCAGGCAGGCTGGGGAACGGCTATCTACCTAACTCTTTATATGACAGTTCTTTCCTTCATCATCGGAGGATTCTTGGGGCTCGTTGCAGGTCTGTTCCTCGTCTTGACAGCGCCAGGTGGTGTCTTGGAAAATAAGGTTATCTTTTGGATTTTAGACAAGATTACCTCCATTTTCCGTGCGGTTCCTTTCATCATCCTCTTGGCAATCATGTCGCCACTTTCTCACTTGATTGTCAAGACTAGTATCGGGCCAAATGCAGCCCTTGTCCCACTCTCTTTTGCGGTATTTGCCTTCTTTGCCCGTCAGGTGCAGGTCGTCTTGGCTGAGTTGGATGGTGGTGTGATTGAAGCAGCGCAGGCTAGTGGAGCGACTTTCTGGGATATCGTTGGGGTATACCTATCCGAAGGTCTTCCAGATTTGATTCGTGTGACGACTGTGACCTTGATTTCCCTTGTTGGGGAAACAGCTATGGCGGGAGCAGTTGGTGCTGGTGGTATCGGTAATGTGGCCATTGCCTATGGATTCAACCGTTACAATCACGATGTGACCATCTTGGCGACCATTATTATCATCTTGATTATCTTTACAATCCAGTTCTTGGGAGATTTCTTGACCAAGAAATTAAGTCATAAATAAAAAGAGCCGAAGGGCTCTTTTTTAGTGATTAGATTTTGTGTGTAAACTTTTTACTAATGGCTTGTCCAAGCAAAGCACCAATCAAGGCACAAAGGAGAATGCTTGCGACAAAGAGAAAAATTTTGTCTAGCTCTGGAGCGACCATGATACGGTCAATGTATTCCTGAGATTTTCCACGAGCGAGGAGAGCTGCCTCGTAGGATGCTGGATTGATCCACATGAGGAGGATAGGACCGCTTGTGCTAAAAGCAAAGACGAGGAAGGAGAAAAGATTTTTAATCTTATCCTGATAGTGGCCGAGGCGAGCGGTGGCATCTGCTGCAAGACCGCAGGCGATAGCTGGTAGAAAGGCTCCAGCGCCGTGTTTGCTAGCTAGGAAAAAGAGAGCCATAAAGAGCCCGAGAGTGGTAATGGCACCAAAACGAGGAACTTTTACCAGAAGAAACATGTAGACGCTACCCCCAACAAGGGCTGAAAAAGCCGGAGCATAGAACATATTGCCCGTTGAGTCAACCAAGTGATCAAGTACTACTCCAATCCCTAGACAGAGGAAATAAAGGACGACAGCTAAGAGGGTGGTTAAGATATTTTTCTTCATGAGTTTCTCCTTGATATAAACTAACAAAATCAATTGTATCACGCTTTTTGAGGATTGTAAATGGGAGTTCTATATTTTTGAAAACGTTTGAAATATGATATAATAGTTACATCGTTAGTTTAAGGAGAGTGGCATGGGGAAATTTCTAGAATTCGTCTTTAATCGTATCTTTTTGGGAATGATGACGACGGCTTATTTCTGGCTATTAACACTAGCAGGAGGAGTGATCTTTGGTTTGGCACCAGCTAGTGCAACTCTTATGAGTTTGTATGCGGAGCATGGTTATACCTATCGAGCATACCATTTGAAGGAAGCTTGGGAATTGTATAAGAGCAATTTTGTCAAGAGTAATCTGGCTTTCTATAGTTTTGTGTTTGTGGATCTTGTCCTAGTTTATGGTTTGTATCTTCTAGTTCAATTACCCCACCAGACGATTTTCCACCTCTTGGCGACCTTTCTCAATGTCCTTGTAGTCGCTCTTGTCTTTCTAGCCTATACTGTTTCCTTGAAACTTCAGGTGTATTTTGATTTATCCTACCAAAATACCTTGAAACTGTCCCTTATCGGGATTTTTATGAGCTTACCTGCGATTGCCAAGGTTTTACTCGGGTCCGCTCTTCTTGTAGGAGTTGGTTATTATATGCCTGCCTTGCTCTTTTTTGTAGGAATTGGAATGTGGCATTTCTTTATCAGTGATATGTTGGAACCTATTTATGAAAGTATCCATGAAAAATTGGCGGCAAAATAGAATGAAGCAGTTTTGGCTTCACTCTCTTTTACGGATTTATAGTTTGGTTATGATCGTGGTCATTGCCAGTTTTGCGATTATGCTATCGTATGCTGACTGGGACTCGCGTGAGAAGGAGGCCCAACGGGTTGCAGAACGTGTGACCACTCGGACAGTGAGTGAAGTGGAATACTATCACAGAGAGTCAACCCGACTTGCTCAGTCTTTGGTTGAAAATCAGGCCCGCATCGAAGGAATTTACAAGTATTTCAGTCTCAGCACACCAGACTACTTCTATTGGCAATTAGAGCGTAAAACTTCACCTTATATCTCGGTTTCTCTGTATGAAAATATTGATGACCTCTATGTTCGGAATGATTTTGTGACTGGAGTGGCTATTGTTCTTCAGGACTACAAGGAAGTCTATGTTTCGACTAGAGAAAAACGCAGTGGAGAGAAAATTCCTGCGGAGGATTTTAAGCCAACAGCCAATAGTTTTGCCATTCCTGTTTCCGATCCTGTGTCTGACAAGGATTTAGGAGTGATTTATATCTCCCTATCCCCAGATGTTTTACATGGCGCTATTGACAATACTCGGGGCCATATCCCAATGGCTGTAACAGTAACTTCGCCTTTTGAGACTGAGATGTTCCATATTGGGGAGAAGGTCTCAGCCGAGCGAGAAAACTGGTTTGTGGGTGTCACCTCTCATGGTTATCAGGTTCGAGTTGCTGTTCCTAAAAATTTTGTTCTTACAGGAACTTTGACGAGTTCAGCTGTCATTATTGGGCTAAGTATTCTCTTTATCATCATTTTGTACGTGACCCTTAGACAGACTTTTTCAAATTACCAAAAGCAGGTCGTAGACCTAGTTGATTCGATCGAGGTGATTGCTCAAGGAGAAGAAGGCCTTCGAATCGATACCTCTGAAAAAGACCAAGAGTTGCTTCTCATTGCAGAAACAACCAATGATATGTTGGATCGCCTGGAAAAAAATATCCATGATATCTATCAGCTAGAGCTCAGCCAAAAGGATGCCAATATGCGAGCCCTGCAGGCTCAAATCAATCCTCACTTTATGTACAATACTCTGGAGTTTTTACGGATGTATGCCGTCATGCAAAGTCAGGATGAACTGGCAGATATTATCTATGAATTTAGCAGCTTGTTACGCAACAATATCTCTGACGAGCGGGAAACGACCTTGAAGCAGGAGTTGGAATTTTGCCGAAAATATAGCTATCTCTGTATGGTGCGTTATCCTAAATCCATTGCCTATGGTTTCAAGATTGCACCAGAATTGGAAGAAATGAGGATTCCAAAATTTACACTCCAACCATTAGTAGAAAACTACTTTGCCCATGGTGTTGACCATCGCAGAACGGATAATGTCATCAGTATCAAAGCCTTGAAGGGCCAAGGCTTCGTTGAAATCCTAGTGGAAGACAATGGTCGGGGAATGCCCGCTGAGAAACTAGCTAGCTTGCAAGAAAAATTAGCTCAGAGAAGTTTTGAACACGAGGCAAGCTATAGTGGGGAGCGGCAATCAATTGGAATAGTAAATGTACACGAACGCTTTGTTCTCTACTTTGGGGATCGCTACCAAATCAGTGTAGAGTCAGCTGAGCAAGAGGGGGTTCGTTACCATATCACTATCCAGGATGAATAGAAAGGGTAGAAATGTATAAAGTTTTATTAGTAGACGATGAGTACATGGTGACAGAGGGGCTCAAGCGATTAATCCCCTTTGAAAAATGGGATATGCAAGTCGTCGCAACAGCTAATCACGCATATGATGCTTTGGACTATGTTAAGAAAAATCCAGTAGATGTGGTCATTTCCGATGTCAACATGCCAGATAAAACCGGACTTGAGATGATTAGGGAAATGAAAGAGCTACTTCCAGATACCTATTATATCTTGCTGTCTGGTTATCAGGAGTTTGACTACGTCAAAAAAGCCATGAACCTTAGTGTCGTGGATTATCTGGTCAAGCCAGTAGACAAGGTGGAGTTGGGCAATTTATTAGAAAAGATTGCGCAGCAGCTTCAGGAAAAGGTGGAGCAAAGTCAGACCCTCAGTCAAGAATTGGATGAGACAGGATTTACGAACTACCTGTCAGGTAAAGACAGCTGGTGGATTGGTCTATCCAAGGAAAAGCAGGGGTCTTTTACCATTCCTTACTATGTTTTGGGGCAAGACTGGCAGATTTTCATCTCTGATCAACCGCTAGATGGCATCGTCGTGACACCATTTGAAGCACCCTACCAGCAGTCCTTTGAGAATTGGAAGATCAACGCTGAAAAAGCCCTCTTCTACGGTTCTGTTAATCTAGAAAAATCCGAAAGTTTGTTTGCTTATTACGAGCCGATTTATCGGGTGATTATCCAAGGGAATATCAATCAAATCATCGAAGAATTAACCCTGCTAGAGAAGGTTGTTTTGAAGAATACCCCGCGCGTGGCCATCACAAAGCAGCTCTTTACCCAGTTTGTCATGGATGTCTTTCATTTGTTTGAACACCTAAAAGCAGATGATATGACCGAGATTGTAAAAGCTATTCATGCTATTAACACCTTTGAAGAATTGGTTGCCTATATCAAAGAAACCTTGACCAAGTTCTTTGGCCAGTATCGTATGAATGAAAATGTGGTCAGTGTTCTAGAGGTGATCGGCCGCGATTATCAAAAAGAGCTCTCACTTAAGGATATTAGCAAGGATCTCTTTATCAATCCTGTCTATCTCGGTCAGCTGATCAAGAGGGAAACCAACTCAACCTTTGCGGAATTGCTCAATAAACAGCGAATTAAGGCAGCGCAGCAACTCTTACTTTCGACCAGTGATAGTATCGAAGATATTTGCTATGCAGTTGGCTATAGTAATGTTGGATATTTCTACAAGGTTTTCCGTAAATTGTGCGGAAAATCACCGAAAGCTTATCGGAAACAAGTTGAAACCAGCTTGTAAAAGTTGTATTCCTGTACAAAAAATGCTATAATGTCCAAAAGGATTTATAGGAGGATAATATGAAAAAGAAACCAATTTATCTCTGGATTTTGTTAGTCCTGTCAGCACTTATTTCTGCTTCGTCATTATTTGGCATCTTGGGTCCAGTCCCTAGCAAGGAAGTTCTTCGTGCTAACCTATCTAATAGTGGGACCCTTACTGCTCAGCAAATAGAAGACACGGTTAACTATACTTACCAAGTAACAGCATCATCGCACTCAATTTTTAATATAGTTTTGATTGTTTTATCTGCTATTTTAGTTGTGGTAGCCTTTGTGTTCTTAGTTCGTAAAAATGTCCAATTTGCAAACTATGCTTATCTTGGCTATCTTTTGCTAGCGATTGTTGGTTTGGTCTATTCTTTTGTGAACATTCAAGATGCAGTTCAATTGATCAAAGATGATACCCTAGGCTTAGGAATAGGCGCATTAGCAAAAGGAACCGTTATTTTGTTCATGATTATCAATGTCCTCTTTTTAGCTTTAGTCTTTTACAAGATGTGGCGCCAGCAAAAAGATTTGGCTGAAGAAGCCGAAGCAGAGGAAGTTGCCTAAGTATTGACAAAAGAGAACTATCAAGTTACAATCTTGGTAGTTCTTTTACTATCCAAAAATAAAAATCGAGGTCAATATGAAAAAAATATCCGTAGTTTATATCAGTTTGAGCGGGAATACAGAGAGTTTTGTAACCCGACTTAAGGACTATCTCTTGTCCCAGCACGAAGGGATTGAGGTCCAAAAAATCCATATCAAGGATCTGGTCAAGGAAGGGAATGATTTCTTTGAGATGGACCATCCTTATGTCGCCTTTTTACCCACCTATCTGGAAGGTGGAAATGGTGTCGACAACGGCGATGTTGAGATTCTAACGACTCCAGTGGGCGACTTTATCGCTTATGGAGACAATGCTAGTAAGTGTTTTGGGGTAGTGGGTTCTGGTAACCGCAATTTTAACAATCAATACTGCCTGACAGCCAAGCAGTATAGCCAGCGCTTTGGCTTCCCGGTCCTAGCAGACTTTGAAATGCGTGGTATGCTGGGAGATATTAAAAAAGTCGCAGCGATTATCGCGGACTTGTATGAGTTAGAAACAGAAAAATAAAGTAGTACTGAGGGGCAGTTGAGATTTTCAGCTGCTTTTGAGTATGCAAAAGCACCCCCGTAAGGGTGCCATTTTATATACTATCCTGCTTTTCCGATGGCAAGTGCATAGATAAAGAAAATAGCAAAGCCAAAGAGGAAAATCAATCCTGCGATAGCGAGGAGTTTTAGCCAGGAAGGAAGATTTTTATTCTCACGTGTCACCAATACATAGTTTAAAAGAGCGAAGAATGGTGTTGTCAGGAAAGAACCGATCATGGCAAAGCGAAGCATGGTTGAAACTTGTCCAGCAAAGAATTTAATAATTACGATACCAATGATAGCGGTAATGGTCATCCAGATGTTCAAAGATTTACGAGTATCCTCTTTTTGACGAATCAAGAGTCGTAGCGATTCCTGATTGACACGAGAGTAGCCATCAATAACGGTGATGACCGTTCCAAAGATACAAAGAAAGGCGATAAAGGTAATCAAATAACGGGACCATTCTCCAAGAACAGAGGCATACATACCCACAAACTGAGAAATGTACTTAGCTGAAGCAGCTTCAACTGCCTGCCCGGTAGGATACTGAATCAGTGCTCCTAGTGCCACGAAGAATACAGCCAGAATAGCAGTTCCAATATAACCAACGTTAAAGTCGAAAAGGGCGTCCGCTGTATTAAAGTTGACGGTCTTTTTCTTTTCAGCAGACCAGAGTGAATTGATGGCAGAAATCTCAATAGGAGCAGGCATCCATCCTAAGAGGGAAACGATAAAAGGGAGTGCCGCCATTTGCCAAGGTGTCTTTTCGACAAAATCAGAGCTGTATTCTGGATGCTTAATTGCTGCAATGATAACTGCAAGAACTGTTGCAATGGTCAAAGCGGACATGATCCATTTTGCCATACCATCCAATAGTTTGTAGCCACCAAAGAGTAGCATGGCCCAAATGACTGCAACAAGGATAAGGGACCATTGAGTGATGCTAAGTCCAATCATTGGGAAGGCGCTAGCGATGATGGCTGAGCAAAGGATAGCGACTCCAGCTGTATTGACCATAGCAGAGAAGACATTGAGGACAAAGAAAATCCAGAGATAGAACTTGCCTTTTTCAGCGTAGCCTTCGACCAAGGTTTTACCAGTATCAGCAGTATATTCTGCACCAAAACGGAAAAATGGATATTTAAAAACATTGGCCAAGATAACCAATAGGAGTAGTGACCAACCATAAGAACCACCAGCTTGAGTAGAGGATACAATGTGAGAACCTCCAACGGCAGCAGAAGCCATCAGGATTCCTGGCCCCATTGCCTTTAGTTTGCTTGCCCAGGTTGACTGGTTTGATAACGTAACTTGTGACATAATAAACGCTCCTATTTTTGAATTTTCAGAATAATCTGAATAGATAGCTACTATTCTACAAAAAACTTAAAAGAAATGCAAGGCCATTTTGAAAAAATATAGAAAATTACAGAAAAATTTTACATGCATTAATGAAATTTCTCCAAGGGGAATATGGTAAGCCTAAAAAATCCGAGAAGAAAGCTTCTCGGATTTTGATTATTTCAATTGATCTGTGACGTCTTTTGAGAGCAACATTCCCAGATGGTAAGTTTTATTGATATATGCAATGACATCATTGATATTTTCAGTCGTGTGAATTTTCTCTTTGATGTCAGACCTAAATGTCTCGTCCTTCAAGAGTTGCTCTTGGTATAGTCTTTGAAGTCTTTCCTTCTCGTACTTATTGAGCAGAAAAAGGAAAACCAAGCTAAGTACAACGAGGATATAAGCATATTGGCTCATAGGAAATCTCCCAGTGTGATAAATAGTAAAAGTGAATAAATTGTTTCATTGAACAGCTGCAAGGCCGAACAAAATATAAATGTTATTTTGCTCAATCGTTCAGATTGCTTTCAAGTAATTTAAAAGATTACGACATGAGCCTAACCAAATCGATATTATTTGGTTAGGTGAATTAGTGAAGCGCCAAGCCAAATCACTATAGTTACGACGTCATGGCCTCTAAATCGATTATATTTAGGGGCCATGACTAGTGAAGCGCCAAGCCAAAGTCCGAATAGGCTTTGGCGTTAGTTACTTAGATTGCTCTGCAATCAAGTAACTTCGGCGATTTACATCTTCTCCGGTGCTTCTACTCCGAGCAAACGAAGAGCTTCTTTGAGGACGACTGCGGTTGCGTAGCTGAGGGCTAGACGGCTGTCGCGCTCAGGACTTTCATCTAGGATGCGTGTATGTGCATAATATTTGTTAAAGGCTTGAGCTAAACTAATCGCAAATTTCGCAATGATAGAAGGTTCAAAGTTATCTGCTGCACGATTGATAATACGCGGGAAGTCTTGGAGTAGTTTAATGATTTCCCAGCTTTCGGCATCATTCAGGCTGTAGTTGCCCGCTGTATCTGGTTTGAAATCGGCTTTACGCAAGATAGATTGGATACGAGCGTAGGCGTATTGAACGTAAGGTCCAGTTTCCCCTTCAAAGGATACCATAGCTTCAAGGTCGAAGTCATATCCATTTGTACGGTCGGTCTTAAGATCATAGAACTTGATAGCCCCAACTCCAACAGCGTGGGCAACTTGGTCTTTATTTTCTAACTCAGGATTTTTCGCCTCGATTTGGGCCTTGGCACGACTAACAGCCTCTGCAATAGTAGGCTCTAGCAAGATGACATTTCCTTTACGAGTAGAGAGTTTGTTACCTTCTTTTGTTACCAATCCAAACGGAACATGGACAATGTCTTGGCTCCAATCGTAGCCCATCTCTTGTAGTACTGCCTTGAGTTGTTTGAAGTGGGCAGATTGCTCTTGACCAACAACATAGATAGATTTTGCAAATTGGTATTCGTTTTTACGGTAAAGGGCTGCAGCCAAGTCACGTGTGATATAGAGAGTTGCACCATCAGATTTTTTGATAAGGGCTGGATGTTCAATTCCATATTTCTCAAGATTGACAACTTGGGCTCCTTCTGACTCAACAAGAAGTCCTTTTTCAGCGAGGATGTCTACAACAGCATCCATCTTATCGTTGTAAAAGGCTTCCCCGTTGTAGCTGTCAAATTCGACTTGCAATTCATTGTAAAGGCGGTTGAATTCCACTAAACTTTCATCACGGAACCATTGCCAGAGAGCGAGGGCTTCCTCATCTCCATTCTCCAGTTTACGGAACCATTCGCGTGCTTCTTCATCCAAGCTAGGGTCTTTTTCAGCTTCAGCATTAATGCGAACGTAGAGTTTAAGAAGTTCATCGATTGGATGCGCTTTAACGGCTTCCTCATTTCCCCATTTTTTGTAGGCGACAATCAGCATCCCAAACTGTTTGCCCCAGTCTCCCAAATGATTGACCTTGACTGTTTGATAACCGATTTTTTGGAAAATATGTGACAAGCTATCTCCGATAACTGTTGAACGCAAGTGCCCAATAGAGAATGGTTTAGCGATATTGGGACTAGACATGTCGATAACGACATTTTCTTGCTTGCCAATGGTTTGGTCGGCATAGTGCTCTTTTTCAGTGATAACATCCTGTAATACTTGAGCCGAAATAGCACTTTTATCAAGGAAAAAGTTGACGTAAGGTCCAGTAGCAACAACCTTTTCAAAGGCTTGACTATTGATTTTTTCAGCAATATCTGCTGCAATCATTTGCGGAGCTTTACGCTCGACCTTTGCAAGAGAAAAGGCAGGGAAGGCGATGTCTCCCATTTCTGAGTTTTTAGGTGTTTCCAGTAAATTTAAAATAGCCTCTTGATCCAGGCTATCAATGACGCTAGCCAACTCGCTAGCAATCAATTCTTTTGTATTCATAAGGGCTCCTTTTGGGCTTTTTTACTATTTTAACACAATTTACTACATTTTTTGAGAAAGAAAAGAATTTTTTTGAATTATCTAGTTTTTTTGGTATAATGTAGTTATAAAATAAATGTAAAACTTGTTATAAATATTCACTTAAGAGGATAATATGAGAAAAAGAGAACGGCATCAGTTGATTAAAAAGATGATCACCGAAGAAAAACTTGGGACACAAAAAGAGATTCAAGATCGTTTAGAAGCTCGTAATGTTTATGTGACACAAACGACTTTGTCGCGTGATTTGCGTGAAATCGGCTTGACCAAGGTTAAGAAAAATGATATGGTGTATTATGTACTAGCAAATGAGACAGATAAGATTGATTTAGTTGAGTTTTTGTCTCATCATTTAGAAGGAGTTGCAAGAGCAGAGTTCACCTTGGTACTGCATACCAAACTTGGGGAAGCTGCAGTCTTAGCAAACATTGTAGATGCAAACAAGGATGAATGGATTTTAGGAACGGTTGCTGGTGCTAATACCTTATTGGTTATTTGTCGAGACCAGCACGTTGCCAAGCTGATGGAAGATCGTTTGCTAGATTTGATGAAAGATAAATAAGGTCTTGGGAGTTGCTCTCAAGACTTATTTTTAGCAAGGAGAGACGAAAAATGGCAACAGAAAAGCTATCACCCGGCATGCAACAGTATGTGGATATTAAGAAACAATACCCAGATGCTTTTTTGCTTTTTCGAATGGGTGATTTTTACGAGTTGTTCTATGAAGATGCAATTAATGCAGCACAAATTTTAGAAATTTCCTTAACAAGTCGGAATAAAAATGCAGAAAATCCGATACCCATGGCGGGCGTCCCCTATCATTCTGCCCAACAGTATATCGATGTTCTGATTGAACAGGGCTATAAAGTTGCCATTGCCGAACAGATGGAAGATCCCAAACAAGCGGTCGGAGTTGTCAAGCGAGAGGTGGTCCAGGTCATCACACCTGGAACGGTCGTTGATAGCAGTAAGCCGGATAGTCAGAATAATTTCTTGGTTTCCTTAGATCGTGATGGCAATCAATTTGGTCTGGCTTATATGGATCTGGTGACAGGTGATTTCTATGTGACGGGGCTATTGGATTTCACGTTGGTTTGTGGGGAAATTCGCAATCTCAAGGCTCGAGAAGTGGTGCTGGGTTATGACTTGTCTGAGGAAGAAGAACAAATCCTCAGCCGCCAGATGAATCTGGTGCTTTCTTATGAGAAGGAAGGCTTTGAGGACCTTCATTTACTGGATCCACGACTGGCAGCTGTGGAGCAAGCGGCAGCTAGTAAGCTGCTCCAGTATGTTCACCGGACCCAGATGCGGGAATTGAACCACCTCAAACCAGTTATCCGCTATGAAATCAAAGATTTCTTACAGATGGATTATGCGACCAAGACTAGTCTGGATTTGGTTGAGAATGCCCGCTCAGGCAAGAAGCAAGGCAGTCTTTTCTGGCTTTTAGATGAAACCAAGACGGCTATGGGCATGCGGCTCTTGCGTTCTTGGATTCATCGTCCTTTGATTGATAAGGAGCGAATCGTCCAACGTCAAGAGGTGGTGCAGGTCTTTCTTGACCACTTCTTTGAGCGCAGCGATTTAACGGACAGTCTCAAAGGTGTTTATGACATCGAACGTTTGGCTAGTCGGGTTTCTTTTGGCAAAACCAATCCCAAGGATCTCTTGCAGTTGGCGACCACCTTATCTAGTGTGCCACGGATTCGTGCGATTTTAGAAGGGATGGAGCAACCTGCCCTGGCCTATCTCATCGCACAGCTGGATGCCATTCCGGAGTTGGAGAGCTTGATTAGCGCTGCCATTGCTCCTGAAGCTCCTCATGTGATTACGGAAGGTGGCATTATCCGTACGGGATTTGATGAGACCTTAGACAAGTACCGTCGTGTGCTTAGAGAAGGGACTAGCTGGATTGCTGAGATTGAGGCAAAAGAGAGAGAAAACTCTGGCATCAGCACGCTCAAGATTGACTACAATAAAAAAGATGGCTACTATTTCCATGTGACTAATTCGCAACTGGGAAATGTGCCAGCCCACTTTTTCCGCAAGGCAACGCTGAAAAACTCAGAACGCTTTGGTACTGAGGAATTGGCCCGTATCGAGGGGGATATGCTGGAGGCGCGTGAGAAGTCAGCTAATCTAGAGTACGAAATCTTTATGCGTATCCGTGAGGAAGTCAGCAAGTATATCCAGCGCTTGCAGGCTCTAGCCCAAGGAATTGCGACAGTTGATGTCTTGCAAAGTCTAGCAGTTGTGGCTGAAACCCAGCATTTGATCAGACCTGAGTTCGGAGACGACTCACAAATCACTATCCAGAAAGGTCGCCATGCTGTCGTCGAAAAGGTTATGGGAGCGCAGACCTACATTCCAAACAGTATCCAGATGTCAGAAGATATCAGCATTCAACTGATTACGGGACCCAACATGAGCGGGAAGTCCACCTACATGCGCCAGTTAGCTATGACGGCGGTTATGGCCCAGCTAGGCTCGTATGTGCCGGCAGAAAGCGCCCATTTGCCTATCTTCGATGCTATCTTTACCCGTATCGGAGCAGCAGATGACTTGGTTTCAGGTCAATCAACCTTTATGGTGGAGATGATGGAGGCCAACAATGCCATTTCGCATGCGACCAAGGACTCCTTGATTCTCTTTGATGAATTGGGACGCGGAACTGCAACTTATGACGGAATGGCTCTGGCCCAATCCATCATCGAATACATCCATGAACATATCGGAGCCAAAACCCTCTTTGCGACCCACTACCATGAGTTGACCAGTCTGGAGTCTAGCTTGGAACACTTGGTCAATGTCCACGTGGCAACCTTAGAACAGGATGGACAGGTTACCTTCCTTCACAAGATTGAACCAGGTCCAGCTGATAAATCCTACGGTATCCATGTTGCTAAGATCGCTGGCTTACCAGGAGAACTTTTAGCAAGAGCGGATAAGATTTTAACGCAACTGGAGAGTCAGGGACAAGAAAGCCCAGCTCCGATGAGGCAAACTAGCGCCGTCACGGAACAGATTTCTCTCTTTGAAACGCCAGCAGAAAATCCTATCCTAGCAGAATTAGCTAAACTAGATGTTTACAACATGACACCTATGCAGGCTATGAATGTCTTAGTTGAGTTCAAACAAAAATTATAAAAAGAATCCCACTCATGTATTTGTGAGTGGGTTTTTCTCTATTACTTTTTATGAGCCAAGAGTTGATTTATGTGGTCTACTTTTTTTGCTTCTCTTTTATAGAGAATGACCCAGATGATGAGGTAGACGATCGCAAACTCTGGAATGAGCTGGAGATAGAAGGTCCAGTGGAAGGGGAACCAACCAGCCAGAGTTGCTAGTGGAACAAAGCCAGCCAGCATGAGGAAGAAGTGGGAAAGTGTGGCACGGAGCAGGCTCCAGTCACGGCTGAATAAGCGACTGCCAAAACTAAAGAGAACGCCGATAGCTGACCAGATGATCATGCAGTAGAGTAAGACCAGGGCACCGTGAACCTGATGTTGAGCCATCACTTGGCCGATAAGAGACTCGGGACTAAGTGGAGCATAGGTATTTGGGGCGTACATGAGTGAAAAGAGGATAGAGAGGATGAGGCCGATGAGTACACCAGCGGCTGCATCGTGAAAGATTTGTTTTTTCATAGTTCTAATTTCTCCTTGATGGTTTTTAGGTAACGGCGTGAAGAGTAGGTGAAGCTTTCGTTTTTTAAGAAAATTTCAACCAGACCGTTGGGCGTGAGTTTGAGATGAGAGATAGCGTCAATATTAACGATTTCTGATTGGGAAATTTGGATAAAAGTGGTCGGCAGCATTTCAAGAACCTGATAGAGTCGCAAATCAATACTGTAGGTCTGACTAGCAGTTTCTGCTAGAACCTTGCGATTCTCGATATAGAAGCGTTGAATCTTACTAACCTTAATTAGATAGACCTGATAATCAATCTTACCTTTGATTGTTTCTTTTTGGTCTAGATTTTCAGCGAACTCGATGACTTTCTGGACTTTTTCGGTCGGCTGAGGAGTTTGGACAATCAGCTTTTCCTCCTCGTAAGTCTCTTTAATCTGTAGTTCTACTTTCATAAATTTCTCTCCTTATATTTCATACAAAATTGTGATCACTTCTTGTACACCTTTATTAAACACTATTTTACGACCCATGGCAAGAGCTTTTGACTATGTGGGCAGATTTAGCTTCTATGTGGTATTTGCTTTTTCTGGTAACATCTGAAATATGGTATAATAGCACTAATCAATTTCTAGGAAAATAGATACAGAAAGGGGCTGAAAGATGTCTCATATTATTGAATTGCCAGAGGTACTGGCAAACCAGATAGCGGCAGGAGAAGTGATTGAACGTCCTGCCAGTGTGGTCAAAGAGTTGGTAGAAAATGCCATTGACGCGGGCTCAAGTCAGATTATCATTGAGATTGAGGAAGCTGGTCTTAAGAAGATTCAAATCACAGATAATGGTCATGGAATTGCCCACGATGAGGTGGAATTGGCCTTGCGTCGACATGCGACTAGTAAGATAAAAAATCAAGCAGACCTCTTTCGGATTCGGACGCTCGGATTTCGAGGTGAAGCCCTGCCCTCTATCGCTTCCGTCAGTGTCTTGACTCTGTTGACTGCGGTGGATGGCGCGCGTCATGGGACCAAGCTCGTTGCGCGTGGGGGTGAAGTTGAGGAAGTCATCCCAGCGACTAGTCCTGTGGGGACCAAGGTTTGTGTGGAGGACCTCTTTTTCAATACACCTGCACGTCTCAAGTATATGAAGAGCCAGCAAGCGGAGTTGTCTCATATCATTGATATTGTCAACCGTCTAGGCTTGGCTCATCCTGAGATTTCTTTTAGCTTGATTAGTGATGGCAAGGAAATGACACGGACAGCGGGGACTGGGCAATTGCGTCAGGCCATTGCAGGGATTTATGGTTTGGCAAGTGCGAAAAAGATGATAGCCATTGAGAACTCGGATCTGGACTTCGAAATTTCAGGTTTTGTGTCCTTGCCTGAGTTGACTCGGGCCAACCGCAACTATATCAGCCTCTTCATCAATGGCCGTTATATCAAGAACTTCCTGCTCAATCGTGCAATTCTTGACGGCTATGGCAGTAAGCTCATGGTAGGCCGTTTTCCGCTGGCTGTTATTCATATCCATATTGACCCTTATCTAGCGGATGTCAATGTGCATCCGACCAAGCAAGAAGTGCGAATTTCCAAGGAAAGAGAGCTAATGGCGCTGCTTTCAGAGGCTATTTCAAATAGTCTCAAGGAACAAGCCTTGATACCGGATGCTTTAGAAAATCTTGCCAAGTCGACCGTACGCAATCGTCAAAAGGTAGAGCAGACCATTCTCCCACTCAAAGAAAATACGCTTTACTATGAAAAAACGGAGGTAACTAGACCCAGTCAAGCTGAGGTAGCTGATCATCAGGTTGAATTAACTGAGGAAGGGCAGGATTTAACCCTGTTTGCCAAGGAAACCTTGGACCAGTTGACCAAGCCAGCAAAACTGCATTTTGCAGAGAGAAAGCCTGCCAACTACGACCAAATAGACCACCCAGAGTTAGATCTAGCTAGTCTCGATAAAGCCTATGATAAGCTGGAGCGAGAAGAATCGTCAAGCTTCCCAGAGTTGGAATTTTTCGGGCAAATGCACGGAACCTATCTCTTTGCCCAAGGTCGAGATGGGTTCTACATCATAGACCAGCATGCAGCTCAGGAACGGGTTAAGTACGAGGAATACCGTGAAAGCATTGGCAATGTTGACCAGAGCCAGCAACAACTCCTAGTACCTTACATCTTTGAATTTCCTGCGGATGACGCCCTTCGTCTCAGAGAAAGAATGCCTCTCTTAGAGGAAGTGGGTGTCTTTCTAGCTGAGTACGGAGAAAATCAATTTATCCTGCGTGAACATCCTATTTGGATGGCAGAAGAAGAAATCGAGTCTGGCATCTATGAAATGTGTGACATGCTCCTTTTGACCAAGGAAGTTTCTATCAAGAAATACCGAGCAGAGCTGGCTATCATGATGTCCTGCAAGCGGTCTATCAAGGCCAACCATCGTATCGATGACCACTCAGCAAGACAGCTCCTCTATCAGCTCTCTCAATGTGACAATCCCTATAACTGTCCACACGGACGTCCCGTTTTGGTGCATTTCACCAAGTCAGACATGGAAAAAATGTTCCGACGCATTCAGGAAAATCATACGAGTCTTCGTGAGTTGGGGAAATATTAAGAACACAAAAAGCCTTTGTTCCTTTTGAACAAGGCTTTTTAGTTTTTCTAAAGTGGGAATTTGATTGGACATGGGCAGCTTGACACGAAGTTTACACTTGCTTGACAAGACCAGTTCTAAAAAAATATTGCGAAAACTCAATTAGGTGATTCAAGGTTTTGTAGAGTCATCTTTGTCAGAAGGATTCTTAAGAGCAATTACCTTATCAAGATAACGTTGCTTGGTTTTGAGAGCCTTGTTGATAGCAATTGCAGAAGCGATTAATAGAACAAAGGTTAGCCAAATCCAAGCAGTGAATTCGGCTGGGAAACTAGAACCGGCTAAAAAGAGATAGATAGCCAGAGCCAAGACGAAAATATAAATCACTTGCCAGAGACCAAAGGATTTAACCTCTTTATAGTATTTGTCCTTGTCTTCTTCCAAGGTCACTGCTGTGGAACCTTTTTCAGAGTTTTCATCCAGAAGTAGATAGTCAGTTGTCACTTGGAAAATCTTGCTTAATTCAATGATTTTTTCGATTTCAGGAAGGACCTGTCCAGACTCCCATTTTGAGATGCTTTGCCGAGAAACATTGATTTGTTCTGCTAGCTTTTCCTGGGACCAACCTTTTTTCTTTCTGAGTTCAAATAGTTTTTCTGCGAGTTTCATGATTCTATCTTCCTTTTTCTACTTCTATCCTAACAATTTTTACTTATAATGAGAATACAATCTCCTGTACTATTTGTCAACCAGAGGTTGCACCTTTTGTTGCCATCTGTCTTGGGGAAATATGGTATACTAGATAGGCAAAATAATGGAGAAAAAACTATGTACGAATATCTAAAAGGAATCATTTCCAAAATCACTGCTAAATATATCGTTCTTGAGGCCAATGGTGTCGGCTATATCTTGCATGTAGCCAATCCTTATGCTTACTCAGGTCAGGTTAATCAAGAAACTCAGATTTATGTGCACCAAGTTGTCCGTGAGGATGCCCATCTGCTTTACGGCTTTCGCTCAGAAGATGAGAAGAAGCTCTTTCTTAGTCTGATTTCGGTTTCTGGGATTGGTCCTGTGTCAGCTCTTGCTATTATTGCTGCCGATGACAATGCTGGCTTGGTTCAGGCGATTGAAACTAAGAACATCACCTACTTGACTAAGTTCCCTAAAATCGGTAAGAAAACGGCCCAGCAGATGGTGCTGGACTTGGAAGGCAAGGTAGTTGTGGCTAGTGATGACCTTCCTGCCAAAGTCGCAGTACAAGCCTGTGCTGAAAACCAAGAACTGGAAGAAGCCATGGAAGCCATGTTGGCACTGGGCTACAAGGCGACTGAGCTCAAGAAAATCAAGAAATTCTTTGAAGGAACAACAGATACAGCTGAGAACTATATCAAGTCGGCCCTTAAGATGTTGGTCAAATAGGAGATTTTTATGACAAAACGCTGTGGTTGGGTTAAAATGAACAACCCATTATATGTGGCCTATCATGATGAAGAGTGGGGCCAACCCCTCCATGATGACCAAGCACTTTTTGAGTTGCTTTGCATGGAAACCTATCAGGCTGGTCTTTCTTGGGAAACCGTGCTCAACAAACGCCAAGGATTCCGAGAAGCATTTCATGGCTATCAAATTCAAGCGGTCGCGGAAATGACAGATGGGGAGTTGGAAGCCTTGTTAGAGAATCCAGCCATCATCCGAAATCGTGCCAAGCTCTTTGCGACGCGTGCCAACGCCCAAGCATTTTTACAAATCCAGAAAACCTTTGGCTCTTTTGATGCTTATCTCTGGTCCTTTGTTAAGGGGAAAACGATCGTGAATGATGTTCCTGACTATCACCTAGCACCTGCTAAAACAGCCTTGTCTGAAAAATTAGCTAAAGATCTAAAAAAACAAGGTTTCAAGTTCACAGGCCCAGTTGCCGTTTTAGCTTTTCTACAAGCAGCAGGTTTGATTGACGACCACGAGAATGATTGTGAATGGAAGGGGAATTAAATGATGTCTAACAAAAATAAGGGAATTCTGATTTTTGCGATTCTCTATACAGTTCTCTTTGTATTTGATGGAGTTAAATTGCTGGCTTTCTTGATGCCATCTGCTATTGCAAATTATCTAGTTTATGTAGTACTAGCTCTATATGGCTCTTTCTTGTTTAAGGATAGATTGATCAAACAATGGAATGAGATTAGAAAGACTAAAAGGAAATTCTTCTTTGGCGTCTTAACAGGATGGCTCTTTCTCTTTCTGATGACTTTTGTCTTTGAATTTGTATCAGAGATGTTGAAGCAGTTTTTTGGGCTAGTCGGACAAGGTCTAAACCAGTCGAATATTCAAAGTACCTTTCAAGAACAACCAATACTGATAGCAGTTTTCGCCTGTATCATAGGACCTTTTGTGGAAGAACTCTTTTTCCGTCAGCTTTTATTGCATCACTTTCAAAAACGGTTGCCAGGTTTACTAAGCATTATTCTGGTAGGACTTGTCTTTGCCTTGGCACATATGCATAGTTTGGCTTTATCAGAGTGGGTCAGTGCAGTCGGTTATCTAGGTGGAGGCATTGCCTTTTCTATCATCTATGTGAAAGAAAAAGAGAATATTTATTATCCTCTAGTTGTTCATATGTTAGGCAATAGCCTTCCCTTGATTAGTTTAGTTATCAGTAGTATGTGACGTTTTAGTAGTTATACAAGAGAAAAAGCTGAGAAAATTATCTCAGCTCTTTTTGTTATAGTCAAAGCGAATGACTTGCTCCTGTGCATCCACATAGGCGTGAACGCCAAAGGGCACAATGGCTCTTGGAGTTGCGTGACCGACATTCAGATTATAGACAATCGGGATATTGTTATCAATGATATCCAATAGTGCTTCCTTATAGTCGTCATAGAAGGTTTCATCCATTGGCTTTCCGACCAAGAGTCCACTGATGACCTCAAATACCCCAGTTTCTTTCAAAGTTTGCACCATCTTTTTGAAGTTTTCCGGCTCAGGTTTTTCTTCGCTTGTTTCTAGCAAGAGAATCTTTCCTTCCCAGTCGGATAAGTCAGGGAAGAGTTTGTACTTTTGGCAGAGCTCCGTGCTGTCTGCGTATCGAGAGTTGTCAAAGATATCATAAAGAGATTCAAGACAACCGCCGAGAATTTCTCCCTCAAACTGAGCACTTCCTTGCAACAAGTCAAAACCAGTATTTGCATGACTGACACGAGCTGTTCCCAGAGCCTTGGGACTAAAATCAGTCCGTTCCTCATACCAAACGTCGCTAGGGCGGATTTCTGAGATTCTTCCTGTCTTGATCAATTCTTTAAAGTAGTGAAAGCTATAGGGCAACATCTCCTTGTCTAATTCACAAATGTCTGCTAGAAAGGATTGCCCATAAAAAGTCTTGACCCCTAGTTTGTGCAACATAAGGTGGTTCATAGTGGTATCCGAGAAGCCAAGAAAAATCTTTGGTTTGATAACCTTTTGAAGCTGGTCATTTTCAAAAAGATAAGGTAGCAAGCGATAGGTATCATCCCCACCGATGGCGCAGATGATCATGTCGATGCTATCGTCCGAAAAGGCCTGCATCAAATCCTCTGCACGTGCCTCCGAATGGTCCTTGATAAAGTCTAACCCTTTTAGCGAATGGGGCAAAAAGACAGGATTGAGTCCCAAATCCTTGAGACGTTGGAGACCCAAATCGACTTCGTGTTTGACAAAGTCCTCTCCAATAACACCGCTAGACAAACTAACGATACCAATAGTAGAAACCATATCTCATCCTCCTAGAAATAGATTGATACTCTTCGAAAATCAAATTCAAACCACGTCAGCTTATCCTTGCCGTATATATGTTACTGACCTCGTCAGTTCTATCTACAACCTCAAAGCAGTGCTTTGAGCAACCTGCGGCTAGCTTCCTAGTTTGCTCTTTGATTTTCATTGAGTATGAGCCTATTCTATCACAAAAGATGAGAGAAAACTACAAGAATGAGACTCAGAAGTGCTATTGAATCTCAAGAAAGCAAGTGAAAAAGCAACCGCCTGTGCAGTTGCTTTTCGTTTTTCTAATCTCACTAGATATGAGTTACTTGGTCAACTCTTGATTATAGGAGAGAGCTAAATCAATCCAGTAAGGAAGTTCTTTTTGACCTTCTATATCTAGGTCTATATAGCCATGATAAGGTCGCCCTCTCATCAATGTAGTATGAGCTCCTGTTCGGGGTAGAACTTGCTTTTCTATTTCTTTGCCAATTCTCACCATAACCAGTTCGTCCTTTCTGGAACTAACTGTAAGGACCATTTTCCCACGAATCATAAAGGCAAGGCCACCAAACAGTTTCTTTTCTTCTAGCTCTTCTTCGAAAATTTGGGGAGGAAGTTTGAGTGCTAGAATTTTTCGAATCTGCTGAGCTAAAGATTGACTATATGCCATAGTTTTTCACTTTTCTTAATAACGTGATGGGCCTGCACTTGCGCTTCGGATATTGAAGCGTTTCTTGAGATAGAAGCGAAGGGCGAGAAGGGCCGCTCCTAGGACAGCCAAAGGCAGTGGAGCAAGGATTGGATTGAGAGCTGCTGGTAGGAAGCTTGTTGCGAAGAAGACAGCCAACCAGAGAAGCATAGCAGCGAGGATGACGAGGATTGATTTCCAGAAAGGAGGGCGCTGGCTACGGTCTGTATCTGGACCATAATACTGGTAGACAAAGTAGTACATCAAGTAGAAGGCAAGTCCTCCTACAAGTCCAACCAACAAGAGGGTAATCAACCCATAGCCAATAGCTTGATCTGTAGAGAAGAAGGTAGTCAGAGCGCTAACCAATGCAAAGAGACTGGTGATAAAAAGGGCTGAGTCCATAATCATGAGTTTTGGATCATCATTTTCCTTAGGATGCTCTTTTTCGTATTGCTCTTTGACAGTGAAGCTATGAGCCCAGTGGGTTGGAGCCCCGTAGAGGGAACGTGCAGTCGTTCCTTTGGCTTGCTCTTCAAGGATTTTAGGAATGACTTCCTCAAAGATAGCCTTGATTTCAGCGTCTGTTTTACCATCTTTGATAAATTGTTGGGTAGCGATGTGGATAAACTCTTGGTTTTTCTTAGTTAATTTTTGTAAATCAATCTGAGACATAGGGATTCCTCTTAGAACCATTTTTTATGGATGAGATAGAGAGTGAGCGAAACACTCATAGCAAAGGCGATAAAGACGATTAACCAGAAGGCGTGTGGCTCGCCATTTAGAGGGATTTCATTATCCTTGAAGTTCATCCCGTAGGCTGAGAAGATCATGGTTGGGACAGACATAACGATGGTCACGAGAGCCAGGGTTTTCATGATGTTGTTCTGGTTATTGGAAATGATAGAGGCAAAGGTCTCTGTCATAGAGTGAAGGACGTTTCCATAGATATCTGCCATCTCAATGGCCTGTTGGGTTTCAATCAGAGTGTCTTCGAGTAGGTCTTCGTCTTCTAGGTATTTCTTGATATTGCTAGTTGCGCTGGTCAATTTCTTAATCACGCGCTCGTTCGTCTTAAGTGAGGCCTTGAAATAGACGATGGTCTTTTCCAATTCCATGAGCTCGATCAGCTCTTCGTTTCGAGTAGACTTGTGAAGTTGACTTTCGATTTGTTCACTCTTACGGTCGATCGAACGAAGGGCCGTAAGGTAAAGTTCGGCGTTGCGGTAGAGAATCTGGAAGATAAAGCGTGAACGCATGAAGGTGTAAAAGTTGCGCAGTCTACGGTTGATAAAGACATCGAGAACGGGGAGGGATTCCAAGCAGGTGGTGATAATGGTTTCCTCGGTGATGATAATCCCCAGCGGAATCGTAACGTAGTAGGTACGATTGTTTCTTTCCTCTGTGATGGGAACGTCCACGATGATCAAAGTATACTCGTCTTCGATGGTAATACGGGACATTTCTTCCGCATCGAGCGGTGCTCGAAGGTCGGCAATGTCAATGTCGAAGGCGTTAGCGATTTCCAGTGATTCATTTTGTGTAGGATTGACGAGGTTGATCCAAGTACCCGGTTCAAGCGTGTCGATCTCTTTAAATTCAGTTGTTGTTGAGAGAAAAACTTGTTTCATATCCCCTATCCTTTCCTACTATTCAGTGATTCATTTTTTGCACCGTACTATTATACTATAAAAACAGCTTTTTGGGTAATAGAATTTCACATTTTTTGGTATAATGGAAAGCAATAATGGACTAGAAAGAACAAAGATGCAAGATAAAATTGTGATTCATGGGGCGCGTGCCCATAACTTAAAAAATATTGATGTGGAGATTCCAAGAGACAAGCTGGTTGTTGTGACTGGTTTGTCAGGTTCTGGGAAATCCAGTCTGGCCTTTGATACCCTCTATGCTGAGGGCCAACGTCGTTATGTGGAAAGTTTGTCAGCCTACGCTCGCCAGTTTTTGGGCAATATGGAAAAACCAGATGTGGATGCTATTGATGGTCTCAGCCCAGCTATTTCCATCGACCAGAAAACCACCAGCAAAAACCCTCGTTCGACCGTTGGAACGACGACTGAAATCAATGATTATTTGCGTCTCCTCTACGCACGTGTGGGGACGCCTTACTGTATCAACGGGCATGGGGCTATCAAGGCTTCTTCTGTGGAGCAAATTGTGGATAAGGTTTTGGAATTGCCAGAACGCCAACGTCTGCAAATCTTAGCTCCTGTCATTCGTAAGAAAAAAGGGCAACACAAGAGCGTCATTGAAAAGATTCAGAAAGACGGTTATGTCCGCGTCCGTGTGGATGGGGAAGTTTATGATGTGACCGAAGTGCCAGAGTTGTCGAAGAGCAAGCAACACAATATCGATGTCGTGGTCGACCGTATTGTCATCAAGGAGGGCATTCGTAGCCGTCTCTTTGATTCCATTGAGGCTGCCCTTCGTATCGCAGAAGGTTATGTCATTATCGACACTATGGACGATTCTGAGTTGCTCTTTTCTGAGCATTATGCCTGTCCAGTTTGTGGTTTTACAGTACCAGAGTTAGAGCCTCGTCTCTTCTCCTTTAATGCTCCTTTTGGTTCTTGTAGTGAGTGTGATGGTTTGGGCATCAAGCTGGAGGTGGATGTTGACTTGGTGGTTCCTGATACCAGCAAAACTTTGCGTGAGGGAGCCTTGGCACCTTGGAATCCTATCTCATCCAACTACTATCCAAACATGCTAGAGCAGGCCATGACAGCCTTTGGAGTAGATATGGATAAGCCTTTTGAAGACTTGTCAGAAGAAGATAAGAACTTGATTCTTTACGGGTCTGATGGCAAGGAATTCCATTTCCACTATGAAAATGAATTTGGCGGTGTGCGCGATATTGACATTCCTTTTGAAGGAGTAATTGGTAATATCAAACGTCGTTACCATGAGACTAACAGTGACTACACCCGCACCCAGATGCGCCTCTACATGAATGAGCTAACCTGCGGAACTTGTCACGGCTATCGTCTCAATGACCAGGCCTTGTCTGTCCGTGTGGGTGGGGAGCAAGGACCACATATCGGAGAAATTTCGGACCTGTCTATCGCAGACCATTTGGAATTAGTGAGCCAGCTGACCCTGTCTGAAAATGAAGCCATCATTGCCCGTCCTATTCTCAAGGAAATCAAGGATCGCTTGACCTTCCTCAATAACGTGGGACTCAACTATTTGACTCTGTCACGCTCGGCAGGAACCCTTTCAGGTGGTGAGAGTCAGCGAATTCGCTTGGCAACCCAGATTGGTTCCAACCTATCAGGTGTCCTCTATATCCTGGATGAGCCGTCGATTGGTCTTCACCAGAGGGATAATGACCGCCTGATTGCCAGTCTGAAAAAGATGCGTGACTTGGGCAATACTCTCATCGTGGTGGAACATGACGAAGATACTATGCGAGAGGCGGATTATCTGATTGACGTTGGTCCGGGTGCTGGTGTTTTTGGTGGAGAGATTGTTGCTGCAGGAACGCCCAAGCAGGTGGCTCGCAACAGCAAGTCTATCACAGGCCAGTACTTATCAGGAAAACGAGCCATTCCAGTGCCAGCAGAGCGCCGTGCCGGAAATGGTCGCTTTATCGAAGTGACGGGAGCGCGTGAGAACAACTTGCAAAATATCACTGCTCGCTTCCCATTAGGAAAATTCATTGCGGTGACAGGTGTGTCAGGTTCAGGGAAATCGACCTTAATCAACAGCATCCTCAAAAAAGCTATTGCCCAGAAGCTCAACCGCAATTCAGACAAGCCTGGTAAATTCAAGACCATCACAGGGATTGAGCATGTAGACCGTTTGATTGATATTGACCAGAGCCCCATTGGACGAACGCCGAGGTCCAACCCAGCTACCTATACGGGAGTTTTTGACGATATACGAGACCTCTTTGCCCAGACAAATGAAGCTAAGATTCGAGGCTACAAGAAGGGCCGTTTCAGTTTTAATGTCAAGGGTGGTCGTTGCGAAGCCTGCTCAGGTGACGGGATTATCAAGATCGAGATGCACTTCTTACCAGATGTTTATGTTGCCTGTGAAGTCTGCCACGGAACCCGCTACAACAGTGAAACTCTAGAAGTCCACTATAAGGAAAAGAATATCTCGCAGGTCTTGGACATGACCGTCAACGATGCGGTGGAATTCTTCCAACATATTCCGAAAATTCAACGTAAACTCCAGACCATCAAGGATGTAGGGCTAGGCTATGTAACGTTAGGACAACCAGCTACCACCCTTTCAGGTGGAGAAGCCCAGCGTATGAAGTTAGCTAGTGAACTCCACAAGCGCTCGACAGGTAAGTCCTTCTACATCCTGGATGAGCCGACGACAGGACTTCATACTGAGGACATCGCTCGCTTGCTTAAAGTCTTGGCTCGCTTTGTCGACGATGGCAATACTGTCCTCGTCATCGAGCACAATCTGGATGTTATCAAGACTGCAGACCATATCATCGACTTGGGACCTGAGGGCGGTGTCGGTGGCGGAACCATCATTGCAACAGGAACTCCAGAAGAAGTAGCGGCCAATGAAGCGAGCTACACAGGACACTATTTGAAAGGAAAGTTACATCATGAATAAACGTGTACAAGCATTTCTAGCTAAAATGCAAGAAAAAGAACTGGATGGTATCATCATCAATAACCTTAAAAATGTCTACTATTTGACTGGTTTTTGGGGTTCAAACGGAACAGTCTTCATCAGCCGTGACCGTCAGGTTTTGGTGACAGACTCTCGCTATATCATTGCAGCTAAGCAAGAAGTGACAGGTTTTGAGATTGTGGCTGACCGCGATGAGTTGGCTGTTATTGCAGGCATTGTTAAGGATATGGGCTTGTCTAGTATCGGTTTTGAGGACGAGATTTCGGTCTCTTATTATCACCGTATGCAGGCAGCTTTTGCAGGGACCGACTTGCTTCCACAGACTCAGTTTGTAGAAGCACTTCGTATGATTAAGGATGAGGCGGAGATTGCGACTATTCGTAAGGCTTGTTCTATCTCAGACCAAGCTTTCCGCGATGCACTTGACTTTATCAAACCAGGAAAAACTGAAATTGAGATTGCTAACTTCCTTGATTTCCGCATGCGTGAGCTAGGAGCGGCAGGCTTGTCTTTTGATACCATTTTAGCAAGTGGCATCAACTCTTCTAAGCCCCATGCTCATCCAATGCACAAACCGGTTGAAGCAGGAGAAGCCATCACCATGGACTTCGGCTGTCTCTACGACCACTATGTCAGTGATATGACACGGACCATCTACCTCGGTCATGTCAGTGACGAGCAGGCAGAAATTTACAATACTGTCCTGAAAGCCAACCAAGCTCTGATTGATCAAGCTAAGGATGGCTTAGGTTTCCGCGACTTTGACAAAATCCCTCGCGATATTATCATCGAGGCAGGCTATGGTGACTACTTTACTCACGGTATTGGACATGGTATCGGACTGGATATCCACGAAGAACCTTACTTTAGCCAAACTTCCAAAGAAGTCATTAAATCTGGTATGGTCTTGACTGATGAACCGGGTATTTACATTGAAGGAAAATACGGCGTTCGTATTGAAGATGATATCTTAATTACAGATAACGGTTGCGAATTGTTGACTCTAGCACCGAAGGAATTAATTGTTATTTAAGAAAATTAAGATAAATCATTGACTTTTATATTTTAAAGGTTTATACTGATAAACGAAAACGGTAGGTGAGGCTACCATAGGGATACGGATGACTACCGCAAAGCAGTGGAGACACTACTCGTTGGTCAACAGTCCTGGTCGCGAAGGCCAAGACTAAGCTCATTACATCGCCCTATGGAGTTAAAGCTTGAACGAAAAAACAGATAATTAGTTTTTTAATCCTGCCATTTTATGGTGGGATTTTCTACTGTTTTAGAACAAGGAAAGGAGACAAACGATGCAAATTGACGATCATCCAGAACCGCACATACACAGCCAATCGCTGATTTGTGTCGTTCTGCCCTTATAAAGTGATTGGTCTCTGTGTATGAAACACATCATTCATACAGATAGGAGAAACCAATGAAAACTACAAAAGAAAGATTAGCAACAGCTATTCACACACCTTTAAACGAGACGCTATCTTTTTATAAGACAAGTCTAACAGGCTTGACTGAGGAGCAGGTGGAGAAAAATCGTGACCTATATGGCGAAAACACCATCACCAAGGGTCAAGAAGACAGTATCCTCAAAAAGATTTACGAATCTATTATCAATCCATTTACAATCATCCTGCTGGTCATCGCTATGATTTCCATGGTGACCAATGTCTGGTTGGCGAAGCCTGGACAAGAAGATCCGACGACCTCTATCATCATCGTCGTTCTCGTTCTAATCTCTGGTGGCATACGCTTTGTCCAAGAACTGCGGAGTGACAAGGCTGCGACCAATCTATCAAAAATGATTGTGAATACAGCCACAGTTATTCGCGAAGGCCAGGGTTTAGAGGTCGCAATTGAAGATTTGGTCGTTGGAGATATAGTCAAGTTAAGTGCTGGGGACATGATTCCAGCAGACCTCATTTTAATTGAATCACGTGATTTCTTTGTCCAACAGTCTGGTTTGACAGGTGAAAGTGACTCGGTTGAAAAACTGGCCTTGTCAAAAATGAGTCAGTCAAACTTCGATAGTCTGCTAGAAGCAGAAGCGCTCGCTTTTATGGGAACCAACGTGATATCAGGAAGTGCCAAGGCTTTGATTCTAGCGGTCGGTGATGATACCATGATGGGAGAAATCGAGCAGACCCTCAATACCTATGACGAACCGACCTCTTTTGAACGGGAGATGAACAGCATCTCTTGGCTCTTGATCCGTTTGATGTTGGTCATGGTTCCCATCGTCTTTCTCTCCAATGGCTTGACAGATGGCGACTGGCTGGAAGCAGGTGTGTTTGCACTGAGTGTTGGTGTTGGATTGACACCTGAGATGCTTCCCATGATCATCACGGCCAGTCTAGCAAAAGGCTCCATTATCATGGCCAAGGAAAAAGTCGTCATCAAAAAACTCAATGCCATACAAGACCTGGGTGCTATTGATATCCTATGCACGGATAAAACAGGAACCCTTACCCAAGATGAAATTGTCCTTGAATATCCTTTGGATATACATGGAGATTTGGATTTGTCTGTGTTGAGACGGGCCTACCTCAATTCCTATTTTCAAACGGGATTGAAAAACCTGATGGACCGTGCCATTATCAGTAGAACTGAAAAAGAAGCTAAAGAACACGCTATTCTACAAAATTTGGATACTAGCTTCCAAAAAATAGATGAATTGCCCTTTGATTTTGAACGCAGACGGATGAGTGTCATCGTCAAGGATAAGAACGAAATTGTTAGTTTGGTAACCAAGGGTGCTCTAGAGGAAATGCTTGCGATTTCAACCTGTGTGGAATATCAAGGTCAGATTAGCCCTCTGACGGATGATATCCGAGTGGAAATCTTAAAAGAAGTAGATCAACTTAATCAACAGGGCTTGCGAGTCTTGGGAGTCGCCTATAAAACAGGCCTAAAAGAAGGTTTTGCTTACTCAGTTGAAGATGAAAAAGAGATGATTCTAACAGGATATCTTGCCTTTCTAGATCCACCAAAACCATCAGCAGCACCTGCTATCCAAGCTTTGTTAGAACACGGCGTTCAAACGAAAATCTTGACGGGGGACAATGAAAAGGTAACCCAAGCAGTTTGCGAAAAAGTTGGTCTAGACGTTGACCAAATCTTGCTGGGTTCTGATATTGATGCCATGACGGACGAAGAGTTGGCCCAAGCAGTTGAGAAGGTGACGGTCTTTGCCAAACTCTCTCCGGATCAAAAAGCACGAATCATTTTACAAATCAAATCGAATGGACATTGTGTCGGCTATATGGGAGATGGGATCAATGATGCCCCTTCTATGAAAGTGGCCGATGTGGGGATTTCTGTTGATACAGCAGTAGATATTGCTAAAGAAACCGCTGATGTCATTTTGCTAGATAAGGATTTGATGGTGCTTGAAAAAGGGCTGGTTGAAGGACGCAAAGTCTATGCTAATATGACCAAATATATCAAGATGACGGTCAGCTCTAATTTCGGGAACATTTTCTCTCTTTTAGTGTCTGGTATCTTTTTACCTTTCCTGCCAATGGCTCCGATTCACTTGATTGTCTTAAACCTAGTCTACGATCTTTCTTGCATTGCCTTGCCATTTGATAATGTGGATGAAGACTTTTTGAAGCATCCTCATAAGTGGGAAGCCAAGTCTATTACTCGTTTTATGATTTGGATGGGTCCGATTTCGTCTGCCTTTGATATTTTGACCTTTATCTTGCTCTATTTTGTCATTGTCCCAATGGCGACAGGTCAAGCTTATGCTCACGGAGCAGAGTCTGCAACGGGCTTTATCATTTTGTTCCAAACAGGTTGGTTCATTGAATCCATGTGGTCCCAAACCATGGTGATTCATATGCTTCGTTCAGCAAAACTTCCTTTCTTACAAAGTCGTCCATCATGGTTTGTTCTTGGAACAAGCATGCTAGCAGCCAGTTTTGTGACCTTCCTTCCCTACTCTTCAATTGCTAGCCTTCTTCATTTAGCCCCTTTGGAACCAATTTATTTCCTCTTTTTGCTTTTGATTATCATTCTCTATATGATAAGTGTTACAGTTGTAAAACGATTGTATATCAAAAAATTTAAAAGTTGGTTATAAATTGATTTTGTCAAGAAAAAAGTACGAAAATCGCGAAAAAAGTTAATTTTTTTTTAAAAATAGGTCGCAAGTCGGATGTTTTTTATGGTATAATAGACTAAACTGATAGTAACATGTAGCGAAAGGGGTAGGTACATGATCAAAATTTATACAGTCTCAAGTTGTACTAGCTGTAAAAAAGCGAAAACCTGGCTCAATGCCCACCAGTTAAGTTATAAAGAACAAAATCTCGGTAAAGAAGGAATTACAAGAGAAGAGTTATTAGATATTCTCACGAAAACAGATAATGGAATTGCCAGTATCGTTTCGTCAAAAAACCGCTACGCTAAGGCACTTGGAGTTGACATCGAGGATTTGAGTGTCAATGAAGTGCTCAACTTAATCATGGAAACACCACGGATCTTAAAGAGTCCGATTCTCGTTGACGAGAAGCGCCTACAAGTCGGCTATAAAGAAGATGATATCCGTGCCTTCTTGCCACGCTCTGTTCGTAATGTAGAAAATGCAGAAGCACGTCTACGTGCAGCTCTATAAAACATCAAGGCTGGGAGTGACTCCTGGCCTTGTTCGCTCTTTTGTTTTAAAATCATGTGAGGAATTATGAAAAAGTTACTAATTGCTAGTTTTGCTCTCCTCTTTTTGCTTGCGGGATGTGGGCAAAAAAAGGAAACCCCTGCTGCTTCTACAACAGCATCTGAACCTCTCCAATCAAATCTTCCCGTTTTGGACAATGCCGAAAAGAATACGGTTGTCACCAAGACCTTGTTGATGCCGAAGTCAGAAAATGGGACGCAACAGACTCAAACGATTACTTATAAAGGCAATCAATTTTTGACCTTGACCATCCAGCAAAAACGACCTGTCGGGGATGAACTCAAGACCTTTATCTCTGAAAATGGCCTAGAGGAAACGCAAAAAGCGCTTTTAGAAGCAGAAGAAAAGGATGAGACTATCCAAGAGGTACGCAAACTGGCAGGATTTACACTGGAAACCAAGCTACTCAGCGAGACAGAAATCCAGACCACAACGACTTATGATTTTCAAGTTTTGGATGTCAAAAAGGCAACTCAGCTAGAATATTTAAAAAATATCGGTCTTGAAAATCTCTTAAAAAACGAACCTAGCCAGTATATTGCTGACAGAGTGGCAAATGGGGCGGTAGAACAGTAAGAAAATCCAAATAAACAAACTGATTTATTTGTAGAACGTAAGGAAATATGCTATAATAGTAATATTCTAAGGAAAGAGGGTGTTAGAATGGGATTTACTGAAGAAACTGTACGGTTTAAATTGGATGATTCCAATAAGAAAGAAATTAGCGAAACGTTGACAGACGTCTATGCTTCTTTGAACGACAAGGGCTACAATCCGATTAACCAGATCGTCGGTTATGTATTGAGTGGAGACCCTGCCTACGTTCCTCGTTACAACAATGCACGAAATCAAATCCGTAAGTATGAGCGTGATGAAATTGTTGAAGAATTGGTACGCTACTACCTTAAAGGACAAGGAGTCGATCTATAATCTATGAGAATTATGGGATTGGACGTCGGTTCAAAAACAGTGGGTGTTGCCATTAGCGATCCCCTAGGCTTCACCGCTCAGGGACTTGAAATCATCCAGATTAATGAGGATCAGGGCCAGTTTGGTTTTGACCGTATCAAGGAATTGGTTGACAGCTATAAGGTAGAACGCTTTGTAGTAGGTTTGCCAAAAAACATGAACAATACCAGCGGTCCGCGAGTAGAAGCCAGTCAAGCCTATGGTGCCAAGCTAAAAGAACTTTTTGGTTTACCAGTAGACTATCAGGATGAGCGTTTGACAACGGTCGCTGCGGAACGTATGTTGATTGAACAAGCAGATATCAGCCGTAACAAACGCAAGAAAGTTATTGATAAGTTGGCTGCTCAGCTGATTTTGCAAAATTATTTAGATAGAAAATTTTAAGACAGAGGAGAAACTATGTCACACGATCACAACCATGACCACGAAGAACGTGAATTGATTACACTAGTAGACGAGCAAGGAAATGAAACCTTGTTTGAAATTCTTTTGACCATCGACGGAAAAGAAGAATTTGGTAAAAACTATGTTCTGCTAGTGCCAGTTAATGCAGAAGAAGATGAAAATGGTGAAGTTGAAATCCAAGCCTACTCATTCATCGAAAATGAAGACGGAACAGAAGGCGAATTGCAACCAATCCCAGAAGACTCAGAAGACGAATGGAACATGATTGAAGAAGTCTTCAACAGCTTTATGGAGGAGTAAAAACGTTCGGGGAACGTTTTTAGCCCTGCGCCAGAAATTAGAAACGCAGGAACGTCCGGTGGACGTTTTTACCCCAGTTCCTTTAAATAAGAGAGAACTGGTAAGTCTGGGAGACTGTATCACCCCAACTCCTAGAAACTAGAAAGAGTTGGAATGTCCGGTGGACGTTTTTAGCCCACGTTGAAATTCATAGTAGCTAGTGATTAGCTAACCAGGTAAGAGGTCGGGATTTTAGTCCCGACCTCGTTTTTTTATTTGTAATCATACTTTGATGCGGTAGTTGATTGGACTTTTGTTAAGGAGGCATGTATGTTTGAAGTAGAAAAGTGGCTTCATAGTCGGATTGGTTTAAACTTTAGATCTGGTCTTGGACGAATGCAGCGAGCAGTGGATTTGCTGGGGAATCCTGAGAAGACTTATCCTATTATCCACGTAACAGGGACTAATGGTAAAGGGTCAACTATTGCCTTTATGAGGGAGTTGTTTGTTGCTCATGGTAAAAAAGTTGGTACTTTTATCTCTCCTCATATCGTCAGTATCCATGATCGAATCTGTATTAATGGGCAACCAATCGCAGAGGAAGACTTTGTTCGTATAGCTAACCAAGTCAAGGAGATGGAGAAAATTCTCTTAGAAACACATGATCAATTGTCTTTCTTTGAGTTGTTAACCTTGATTGCCTTGCTTTACTTTAAAGAGCAGGGAGTGGATCTAGTCCTGCTAGAAGTGGGAATTGGTGGTTTGCTTGATACCACTAATGTCGTAACAGGAGAGATTGCAGTTATTACTTCGATTGGGCTAGATCATCAGGAGACCTTGGGCGATAGTCTGGAGGAAATAGCAGAGCAGAAAGCTGGTATTTTTAAGGCTGGCAAGAAGGCAGTCATTGCCAAGCTTGCTCCAGAAGCGGAGCTTGTCTGTCAAAAAAGAGCAAGAGAGTTAGCTGTTGAACTTTATCAAGCTGGGCGAGACTTCACCTTGAATGCTGGAAATTTCTCAAGCAACCTAGCAAGCTTTTCCCAGCTTGACATCAGTTTGGAAGGTGCTTATCAGCAAGAAAATGCCGCCTTGGCTTTACAAAGCTTTCTTCTGTTTATGGTGTCAAGAGGTGAAGGGGTTGAAGAAAAGCTTGTCAGACAGGCCTTGAAAGAAACCCACTGGGCAGGTCGATTGGAACGGATTCGTCCGAAAATCTACCTAGATGGGGCTCACAATCTGCCAGCCTTGACTCGTCTAGTAGAGTTTATCCAGGGGAAAATCCAGCAAGGTTACCAGGTTCGCATCCTTTTTGGAGCACTTAAACGCAAGGATTATCAGGGGATGTTAGGCTATCTAACGGAGCAGTTGCCTCAGGTGGAACTTAAGGTAACAGGCTTTGACTACCAAGGCTCTCTGGATGAAAAGGATGTGGCGGGTTACGATTTGATTCCTTCCTATGGGGACTTTATCAGAGAATTTGAAGATAAGGCCAATGATCAGGACTTGCTTTTCGTGACGGGATCCCTCTACTTTATCTCGGAAGTCCGAGGGAGTTTGGTTGGAAGCAATGAGATTAGTTGACCTTATAGGTTTAAGTTGCTATACTGTAGGTAGGAGGTATATCTGGAAACGATTCCAGCAAAACATTGGCACAAAAAGAAAGGAAATCGCTATGAAAACGAAAACATTCACACTTTCTATTGCTTCCCTAGCAATTCTTAGTCTTTTAGCAGCTTGTGGACCTAAGGCACAAGCCCCTACCCAGCAATCGGCGCAGCAATCATCTACTCAACAAGAATCATCTTCTAGTGCTGCGACAAGTGCTAGTCAACCACAGGCATCCTCAAGTCAGGACACTACTGTAGCTCAACCTACGAATATCGATGGTACCTATACTGGAAAAGATGAGAATGACCAAATCACTCTTGTTGTAACAGGTAAAACTGGTACATGGACTGAGGTCGAGCCAGATGGAGATAAGGAAATCAAGCAAGTCAGCTTTGAGCCAGAAAATCAACGTGTCATTATCGGTGATGATGTCAAAATTTACGCGGTTAATGGTAATCAAATGATTATCGATGATATGGACCGAGAGGCATCTGACCGAGTGGTCTTAACAAAATAGGATCTCAAATCTAAATAGAAGTTTGGAATTAAGGTTTCAGCTTTACCTTCTACAACTTCAATAGCGACTGTCATAGGATTTGTGCGATATTGAAAAATATAAATAATATTGGAAAGAACTATCATTTTGGTAGTTCTTTTTAAGCCTCTTAATACCCTAGTTAAAAATATAAAAAGGGATAGCACGTCATATAGTGAAGGAGTAGTTTAAGAATCTTGCAGCTCTTGGAATAGTTTGCATAGAAAAAGGTAAAAGGTTGCCATCTACCCCTGAACTGAGGTATACTAGTAGAAACAGTAGTTTATCAAGCAGTTAAGGAGAATGTTAGAAAAGAAAGGGGATGTATGACAGCTAGAAAAATGCAGCTACTCATGTCCAAATATGGTTTTAGTATTACCATCATGTTGGCAGAGTTGTTTATCGTCTTTGGTTTATTTCTCTATCTAGGCCAGATGGCTCCAATTGTCTGGATTATCCTAGTCGTTTTAGTGAGTTTAGCGACCATTGTATCGATTGTCAATCGGTCTATGAATCCTGAAAGTAAGGTAACATGGCTGTTAGTAGCCTTTGTACCAGTGTTTGGCCCCTTACTCTATATCATGTTTGGAGAACGCCGTTTATCTAAAAAGGAATTGAAGCAGCTAAAGCAGCTCCAATCAATGGTTGATAGAGAGGACAATAGCAGAGCTCTCCGTTTGGAGTTAAAAGAGCAAGACAAGTCGGCTTATGGCGTTATCAAATCTCTCCTCAGCATGGACACGAATGCCGATGTCTATGATCGAACGGATACACGATTTTTTGCATCTGGTGAAAGTATGTGGCAGCAGATGCTAGAGGATCTCAAGAAAGCTGAGAAGTTTATCTTTCTCGAATACTATATCATCGAAGAAGGTTTGATGTGGAATAGTATTTTGGAGATTTTGGAAGAAAAGGCCGCTCAAGGTGTAGAAGTGAAGCTTCTCTATGATGATATTGGTTGTATGGCAACCTTGCCTGGAGATTACACCATCCAGCTTCGTGGTCGAGGGATTGAAGCCCACAAATTTAACAAGGTGATTCCACGTTTGACCGTTGCTTATAACAACCGTGACCACCGTAAAATCATGATTATTGATGGTCAAATTGCCTATACAGGTGGTGTCAATCTGGCCGATGAGTATATCAACCATATCGAACGCTTTGGTTATTGGAAGGATAGCGGTATTCGTCTGGATGGACCGGCAGTTAAAGCTTTTACCAGACTCTTTTTATCTGCCTGGTATATCAACCGTGGAGAGATTAGTGATTTTGACCAATACCATCTCGAAAATCAGCCCAAAGATGGGATGGGGCTCTGTATTCCCTATAGTAGTGGACCAAAACCCATCTACAGAGCTCAAGTTGGAAAAACGGTCTACCAAAATCTTATCAATCAAGCTACAGATTACGTCTACATCACGACTCCCTATCTGATTGCGGACTATGATCTCACCGAAAGTATCAAAAATGCAGCTCTGAGAGGGGTAGATGTGCGAATTGTGACGCCGTGTATCCCAGATAAGAAGGTTATTCAGTTAGTTACTCGGGGAGCCTATCCAGATTTGCTATCAGCTGGGGTTCGTATTTATGAGTACAGTCCGGGATTCCTTCATAGCAAGCAAATGCTTGTCGATGGAGAGGCAGCTACTGTGGGGACCATCAATTTTGACTATCGTAGCTTGCTCCACCACTATGAAAATGCCGTCTTACTTTATAGAACGCAGTCCATCATCGATATTGAAAGGGATTTCGAAGAGATTTTTAAAGTTTCTCAAGAAATCTATCCCCACACTATCAAAACCAGCTGGTATCAAAGCCTCATCAAGGAAATTGTCCAGTTGTTTGCACCTATGCTCTAACTATCGACCAAGATCTAGCCCAAGGCTGGGTCTTTTTTGTCTTCTTACGAATAGATAAGTAAAGGAGAAAACCATGCTTAATCTAGAAGATGATGATTTTATCAGAGAGTATAGAAATAGTCGATTTCATCGTTTTCGTGAAATCGAACGCTTTGCGCTATTGGATAAGAAATTCAGCAAATATCAATCCCAAGCTGACATTCCTGTAAGATTTTGATATACTAAAACAGATAAACTTAGAGGAGAAATTGAATGAACGTATACGGGAAAATAGATGAGAAACAAGAAGAATCTCATTACCAAGACTGGTCAGTGCCAGAGAAACGAGAAGGAGCTCCTATTCCCTTTTTTAGTATCATGCTTTGGAGTTTAGTAGCCACAGCCATTTCGGTTGCCCTGCCTTTTATTTTTGGTTTAATCAGTCCGCAACAAAGTCAGGATCTTTATACCGGTTGGGCCTTGCATCAAAATGGTCAAATGTATACAGATTATTTTGGGACGGAGGGATTGCTCTATTATGTGCTAACCTACCTTTTTCAAGGCAGTATTCTGATTGCTTTGGTTGAGTGGTTGGCTTTGTTTGGAGCAGGTGTTTTTCTTTTTAAGGCTGCGGATACTCTTGTCGGCCAAGAAAAGGAAGCGAAACGAGTTGTCTTTATTTTATACTTGCTTGTAGCGGGCCTCGCTTTTGGTGGTGGCTATGCTCTCTTGCTAGCTCTGCCTTTCCTATTTTATTCATTGAGTATCGTTACAAATTATCTCGCTTTTCCAAAGGATGACAAAGGATTTGTACGAGTGGGTATGAGCCTTGCTCTCGCTTTCTTTCTTGCGCCAATCCCAACAGCCTTGTTTGCGGCTGTACTGGCCTTAGGGATTATCGGCTTTAATCTAGGCAAAGGTCACTTTGTTCATGGCCTATATCAGTTCTTTGCGTCAGCCCTAGGATTTTCACTTTTATTCTATCCTTTAGGCTACTATACAGTGTGGACAGGTAGTTTTGGGGATGCCATTAGCCAGACCTTGTATCCGGTAAATACTCTTAGCCTCTTTTCAAACTCGCATTTGCTTGAAAATGCAGCCTTCTATGGTTTACTTACTCTTGGGTTAGGTTCCCTTGGTTTGCTCTTTACAGGCTTGTTCCAGTCAAAACCAGCCAAGCAATATGCCCTCTCAATTGCTGCTAGCTTGGGATTGTTGGTTTCTTTGGGAATCTTGATTCTCTCCAAAGAACCTATCAACGGTACTCGTCTTGTGGTGCTAATTCCTTTCTTGGTCTTGCTCCTTCTGACAGGAATCAAGGAAGATGTTTCGGAGGGAGGGAGTCGTCGTAGAAGAAGACGTGAGAAACAAACTTCTTTCCTTAAAGGAAATTTCTATCTACCACTGATTGCCCTTGCCTACCTTATTGTTCTTCCTATCGTGAGTCGCTACCTTTCGCACCCAGCGACTTATCAGGAGAGAGACCGTCTTGCTAGCGTGGTTAAACAACAAACGAGTTCTGAGGATCGTGTCTATGTTTGGGATGATCGTCCTGATTTCTACCGTACCAGTGAGCGCTTGGCGCCAACTTCTCTATCAACTCCAACACTCTATACTGCAAGCGATGAAAATAAAACTAAACTGATGAATGACCTGAAAGAGAATCAACCGAAGATGATTGTGGTCAATCAAAAAGTTGCCTTGTGGTCAGATGTAGAGAGCTGGCTCAGTGAAAACTATGAGCTTGTTCAGACAGATACTAGCGAGTTCAAACTTTATAAATCAAAATAACAAAAAATCAATATCTTGTGGAATTTTAAAATTTTTAGGATTTTTAACACAAGATATTGATTTTTATTTTTAGAGTGGTATAATACTTCATAGAACAACATTTTAGAAAAGAGCATGGATATGATTGTATTAGAAGAAAAGCTTGCAACCGTTCCCACCTTGTTCGTTGAAAAACGAGATGGTAGACGTGTGGTGTTTGATGTAGACAAGATTGACAAGGCTCTCCACAAGGCAGCGGAAAAGGTTATGGACCTTACGCCTCTAGTAGAAAAACGCCTAAATGGTCTAGTTGAAAGAATAGTCACTGAAATTCACAGTCGCTTCCCTCAAGGTGTCAAGATTTACGAAATTCAAAATGTCGTAGAACATGAACTCCTTGAAGCCAAAGAGTATGCGCTGGCTGAGGAGTATATCACTTATCGGACACAAAGGGATTTTGAGCGCTCAAAAGCGACAGATATCAACTTTAGTATCCATAAACTTCTCAATAAAGATCAAGCAGTTGTCAATGAAAATGCCAATAAAGACAGCGATGTCTTCAACACCCAACGTGATTTGACAGCAGGGATTGTTGGGAAGTCGATCGGGCTGCAAATGCTTCCTAAGCACGTAGCCAATGCTCATCAAAAAGGGGATATCCACTATCATGACTTGGACTACAGCCCCTACACTCCTATGACCAACTGCTGTTTGATTGATTTTAAAGGCATGTTGGAAAATGGTTTTAAGATTGGAAATGCAGAGGTAGAGAGTCCCAAGTCAATCCAGACTGCGACAGCTCAGATTTCCCAAATCATCGCTAATGTCGCTTCTAGCCAGTACGGAGGCTGTTCAGCTGATCGTATCGATGAAGTCTTGGCTCCTTATGCGGAGAAGAATTATCAAAAGCACCTCAAGGATGCGGAAGAATGGGTCTTGCCTGAAAAACGGGAAGATTACGCTTGGAAGAAAACTCAAAAAGATATCTATGATGCCATGCAATCTCTTGAGTATGAAATCAACACCCTCTTCACTTCAAATGGACAAACACCTTTTACTTCGCTCGGTTTTGGTCTAGGAACTAGTCGTTTTGAACGGGAAATTCAAAAAGCTATTTTGACCATTCGTATCAAGGGGCTTGGTTCAGAACACCGCACAGCCATCTTCCCTAAACTCATCTTTACGCTTAAAAGAGGACTTAACTTAGAGGAAGGTTCACCTAACTACGACATCAAACAGTTGGCCCTCGAGTGTGCAACCAAGCGGATGTACCCAGATGTCTTGTCCTATGATAAGATTATCGAGCTGACAGGCTCCTTCAAGGTTCCTATGGGATGCCGTTCTTTCCTCCAAGGCTGGAAAGATGAAAATGGTGTTGAGGTCAATTCAGGTCGGATGAATCTAGGCGTTGTTACGGTCAATTTGCCTCGTATCGCCCTCGAGTCTGAAGGAGATCTGAATAAGTTCTGGGAAATCTTCAATGAGCGGATGAATATCGCGGAAGATGCTTTGGTTTACCGTGTTGAACGTACCAAGGAAGCAACACCAGCGAATGCCCCTATCCTCTATCAGTATGGAGCCTTCGGTCGCCGTCTCGGAAAAGAAGAAAGTGTTGACCAACTCTTTAAGAATCGCCGTGCGACAGTTTCGCTGGGCTACATCGGTTTGTACGAGGTAGCGACAGTCTTCTTTGGAAACAGCTGGGAAAGCAATCCTGAAGCCAAGGAATTCACATTGGATATCATTCGCGATATGAAACGTCGTGTGGAAGAGTGGTCTGACCAATATGGTTACCATTTCTCAATCTACTCCACACCGTCTGAAAGTCTAACAGATCGCTTCTGTCGCTTGGATACAGAGAAGTTCGGCTCTATTCCTGATATCACGGACAAGGAATACTATACCAACTCGTTCCACTACGATGTCCGCAAAAATCCAACACCATTTGAAAAATTAGACTTTGAGAAAGTTTACCCAGAAGCAGGTGCGTCAGGTGGTTTCATCCATTATTGTGAGTATCCAGTTCTTCAACAAAATCCTAAAGCCTTGGAAGCTGTTTGGGACTATGCCTATGACCGTGTCGGCTATCTAGGGACCAATACTCCGATTGATCGTTGCTACAAGTGCGACTTTGAAGGGGATTTTGAACCAACTGAGAGAGGGTTTGCTTGTCCCAACTGTGGCAATAGCGATCCTAAAACAGTAGATGTGGTCAAACGTACGTGTGGTTATCTGGGAAATCCTCAAGCACGTCCGATGGTTAACGGACGCCACAAGGAAATCGCTGCGCGTGTCAAACACATGAATGGCTCTACTATCAAAACAGCTGGACATGAAGTAACAAATTAGAAGGAAACGGAATGGGGAAATACCAATTAGACGATAAGGGACGCGCACAAGTGACCCGTTATCACGAGAAACGCTCTAAAGGTGGGACAGGTAAAAAAGAACGCTTGCTCAACCTCAGAGAACAGTTTTTAAACAAGAACAAGAAAAAATAAAAGTGAGAGTCTGCTCTCACTTTTCTCTTAGGTGGGAGGGGAATATGGAACTACGCAGACCAAGATTAGCAGATAAAGAAACAGTTTTAGAGATGATGGCAGAGTTTGAAAAAAGCCAATCAGCCCACGATGGCGGGTTTTGGGATACGGAGAATTTTGTTTACGAAGAGTGGTTAGAAGAAAATCTTCAAGCGGAAGCGGGACTCAATATTCCTGAAAACTGGGTTCCTGCTATCCAGCTGGTTAGTTTTGACGTAGCAGGCCAGGCTCTTGGCTTTCTCAACCTTCGTCTCCGATTAAATGACTACTTACTAGAAAATGGGGGCCATATTGGCTACTCCATTCGTCCATCTGAAAGAGGTAAGGGTTATGCGAAAGAATCCCTCCGACAAGGTCTACAAGTTGCTAAGGGAAAGAATATTAAACGAGCTTTAGTGACTTGTAGCACAAAAAATCCAGCAAGCCGAGCTGTTATCTTAGCTAATGGTGGGGTGTTTGAGGATGTTCGAAACGGAACGGAGCGCTATTGGATTGATGTCGATTAAGGAGGAAGCATGGAGCTAAGACGACCAACTTTGGAAGATAAAGAAGCGATATTAGAGATGATTGCGGAGTTCGATGCAGCAAAATCCTATATGCACGGTGGCATGGGCTCCGCTTGGAAGCGAGCAAAGGATTATGAGGATTGTTTAAAAATTGTAGAGCAGCAAGAGGATGCTGCCAACCTGCCAGTATGCTGGGTTCCTGCAATCAAATTTTTATCCTTTGATGAGACTGGCTTGCCTTTGGGATTTTTAGCCCTGCGCTTGTCCTTGAATGACAAATTATTTGTGGAAGGCGGTCATATTGGCTATTCTATCCGTCCCAGTCAACGAGGCAAAGGATATGGGAAGGAGCAGTTGAGATTAGGACTAGCAGAGGCTCGAAAGCAAGGATTGGAACGAGTGCTGATTACCTGCGATGAAGACAACGAAGCCAGCCGCCGCACGATTCTCTCCGCTGGCGGTGTTTACGAAAATACAATCGATAGAAGTCAGCGCTACTGGATAGATTTGGAGTAAAAGGATGACATGGAATACACCAAAACCAGGTGAATGGAAAAGTGAGGAACTTAGCAAAGGGCGAATCATTGATTACAAGGCCTTTAACTTTGTCGATGGAGAAGGTGTGCGCAACTCTCTCTATGTATCAGGTTGCATGTTTCACTGCGAGGGGTGCTATAATGTTGCGACTTGGTCTTTCAATGCAGGCATTCCTTATACAGCAGAGTTAGAAGAACAGATCATGGTAGACCTTGCCCAGCCCTATGTTCAAGGCTTGACCTTACTGGGAGGAGAGCCGTTCCTCAATACTGGTATCCTCTTGCCCCTCGTTAAACGCATCCGAAAGGAATTGCCAGAAAAAGACATCTGGTCTTGGACGGGCTACACTTGGGAAGAAATGATGCTGGAGACTCCAGATAAACTGGAACTCTTATCATTGATTGACATCCTTGTCGATGGACGGTATGATAAAAGCAAGCGCAATCTCATGCTCCAGTTTCGAGGTTCCTCTAATCAACGTATCATTGATGTGCAAAAATCCCTCAAAAGTGGGCAAGTGGTGATTTGGGACAAGCTTAATGACGGAAAAGAAAGCTATGAACAGGTGAAGAGAGAATGAAGAAAAAAGACCTGATAGAACAACTGGTTTCAGAGATCGAAACGGGGAGAGTTAGGACGCTAGGGATCTACGGTCATGGGGCTTCAGGCAAGTCAAGCTTCGCTCAGGAATTACATCAAGCCCTAGATTCTACTACAGTAAATTTACTAGAAACAGATCCCTATATCACCCCAGAACGTCACCTGGTAGTACCAAAGCAAGCGCCAGATCAAAAGGTGACAGCTTGTCTGCCTGTAGCACATGAACTGGCAAGTTTGCAGAGAGATATTCTCGCCTTGCAGGCAGGTATGGATGTCTTAACAATCGATGAACCGTGGAAGGATAGCGAGGTCTTGTCTGGAGCTAAGCCGATTCTGATTGTTGAAGGGATGTCTGTGGGTTTTCTACCCAAGGAACTCTTTGACAAAACTATCTGTTTCTACACGGATGAAGAAACAGAGTTAAAGAGGCGCCTAGCTCGAGATACGACTATGAGAAATCGCGATGCATCTTTTGTATTAGCTAGCCATCAGATGAGACGGGAGCAGTATCTGCGATACTATAGAGAAAACGAGTCTAAAGCGGACATTTTAGTAGATCAATCAGAAGATACATTCAAGGTCAAAATGACACACATTATATAGAAGAAAAGACGGTTTTTTATAGATATAAATCCGTAATCTTGGAAAGATGAAAAGAGAAAACAGTTTCATCCTAAAAAAACGAAAAAAAGCTCATAAATCCCTTGCAATCGCAGGGGCTTTGTGTTATTCTATTATGGTGCTGTAAATTACAGCCTTAGCTTTGATGCAAGAGGTTGCGACACGCTCGGTTGCATTGCCACGCAACGCGCGTCGGTTTTCTTGTGGAGCTAGCCTATTATCTTAAATAGACGAAAAGGAGAAAAAGATGGCAAACAAAAAAATCCGTATCCGTTTGAAAGCTTACGAACACCGTACGCTTGACACAGCGGCTACAAAAATCGTAGAATCAGCTACTCGTACAGGTGCACAAGTTGCGGGTCCAATCCCGCTTCCAACTGAGCGTAGCCTCTACACAATCATTCGTGCGACTCACAAATACAAAGACTCTCGCGAACAATTTGAAATGCGTACACACAAACGTTTGATCGATATCGTTAACCCAACTCAAAAAACAGTTGATGCGTTGATGAAATTGGATCTTCCAAGTGGTGTAAACGTAGAAATCAAGCTTTAATCCAAAGTTTGAAACCTTGAGCATGAAAAACGCTCGTTAAAAACTTTTTGAATAAAAAATATAGAAAAGGAACTATTTTCTCATGACAAAAGGAATCTTAGGGAAAAAAGTGGGAATGACTCAAATCTTCACTGAAGCTGGCGAATTGATCCCTGTAACAGTTATTGAAGCAACTCCAAACGTTGTTCTTCAAGTTAAAACTGTTGAAACAGACGGATACAACGCTATCCAAGTTGGTTTCGATGACAAACGCGAAGTATTGAGCAACAAACCTGCTAAAGGACATGTAGCGAAAGCTAACACGGCTCCTAAGCGCTTCATTCGTGAATTCAAAAACGTTGAAGGCTTGGAAGTTGGTGCTGAAATCACAGTTGAAACATTCGCGGCTGGAGACGTTGTTGACGTAACTGGTACTTCTAAAGGTAAAGGTTTCCAAGGTGTTATCAAACGCCACGGACAATCACGTGGACCAATGGCTCACGGTTCTCGTTACCACCGTCGTCCAGGTTCTATGGGACCTGTTGCACCTAACCGCGTATTCAAAGGTAAAAACCTTGCAGGACGTATGGGTGGCGACCGCGTAACAATTCAAAACCTTGAAGTTGTACAAGTTGTTCCAGAAAAGAACGTTATCCTTATCAAAGGGAACGTACCAGGTGCTAAGAAATCTCTTATCACTATCAAATCAGCAGTTAAAGCTGGTAAATAATAAAGAAAGGGGAAATCAGTCACAATGGCAAACGTAACATTATTTGACCAAACTGGTAAAGAAGCTGGCCAAGTTGTTCTTAACGATGCAGTATTTGGTATTGAACCAAATGAATCAGTTGTGTTTGATGTGATCATCAGCCAACGCGCAAGCCTTCGTCAAGGAACACATGCTGTTAAAAACCGCTCTGCAGTATCAGGTGGTGGACGCAAACCATGGCGTCAAAAAGGAACTGGACGTGCTCGTCAAGGTTCTATCCGCTCACCACAATGGCGTGGTGGTGGTGTTGTCTTCGGACCAACTCCACGTTCATACGGCTACAAACTTCCACAAAAAGTTCGTCGCCTAGCTCTTAAATCAGTTTACTCTGAAAAAGTTGCTGAAAACAAATTCGTAGCTGTAGACGCTCTTTCATTTACAGCTCCAAAAACTGCTGAATTTGCAAAAGTTCTTGCAGCATTGAGCATCGATTCTAAAGTTCTTGTTATCCTTGAAGAAGGAAATGAATTCGCAGCTCTTTCGGCTCGTAACCTTCCAAACGTGAAAGTTGCAACTGCTACAACTGCAAGTGTTCTTGACATCGCAAATAGCGACAAACTTCTTGTCACACAAGCAGCTATCTCTAAAATCGAGGAGGTTCTTGCATAATGAATTTGTATGATGTTATCAAAAAACCTGTTATCACTGAAAGCTCAATGGCTCAACTTGAAGCAGGAAAATATGTATTTGAAGTTGACACTCGTGCACACAAACTTTTGATCAAGCAAGCTGTTGAAGCTGCTTTCGAAGGTGTTAAAGTTGCCAACGTTAACACAATCAACGTAAAACCTAAAGCGAAGCGTGTTGGACGTTACACTGGTTTTACTAACAAAACTAAAAAAGCTATCATCACACTTACAGCTGATTCAAAAGCAATCGAGTTGTTCGCTGCTGAAGCTGAATAATCTAAGGAGGAAATATCGTGGGAATTCGTGTTTATAAACCAACAACAAACGGTCGCCGTAATATGACTTCTTTGGATTTCGCTGAAATCACAACAAGCACTCCTGAAAAATCATTGCTTGTTGCTTTGAAGAGCAAGGCTGGTCGTAACAACAACGGTCGTATCACTGTTCGTCACCAAGGTGGTGGACACAAACGTTTCTACCGTTTGGTTGACTTCAAACGTAACAAAGACAACGTTGAAGCAGTTGTTAAAACTATCGAGTACGATCCAAACCGTTCTGCAAACATCGCTCTTGTACACTACACTGACGGTGTGAAAGCATACATCATCGCTCCAAAAGGTCTTGAAGTTGGTCAACGTATCGTTTCAGGTCCTGAAGCAGATATCAAAGTCGGAAACGCTCTTCCACTTGCTAACATCCCAGTTGGTACTTTGATCCACAACATCGAATTGAAACCAGGTCGTGGTGGAGAATTGGTACGTGCTGCTGGTGCTTCTGCCCAAGTATTGGGTCAAGAAGGTAAATACGTTCTTGTTCGTCTTCAATCTGGCGAAGTTCGTATGATTCTTGGAACTTGTCGTGCTACAGTTGGTGTTGTCGGAAATGAACAACATGGACTTGTAAACCTTGGTAAAGCAGGACGTAGCCGTTGGAAAGGTATCCGCCCAACAGTTCGTGGTTCTGTAATGAACCCTAACGATCACCCACACGGTGGTGGTGAAGGTAAAGCACCAGTTGGTCGTAAAGCGCCATCTACTCCATGGGGCAAACCTGCTCTTGGTCTTAAAACTCGTAACAAGAAAGCGAAATCTGACAAACTTATCGTTCGTCGTCGCAACGAGAAATAATAGTAAACTAGTCGCCTAAGCAACTAGGAAATCCGCCAGCTCGGTAGCGCTCCATGTGAGCGCAAGCCGCTGTGGTACAACATTTAAAGGAGAAAAAATAAAAATGGGACGCAGTCTTAAAAAAGGACCTTTCGTCGATGAGCATTTGATGAAAAAAGTTGAAGCTCAAGCTAACGACGAAAAGAAAAAAGTTATCAAAACTTGGTCACGTCGTTCAACGATCTTCCCAAGTTTCATTGGTTACACTATCGCAGTTTATGACGGGCGTAAACACGTACCTGTTTACATCCAAGAAGACATGGTAGGTCACAAACTTGGTGAATTTGCACCAACTCGTACTTACAAAGGTCACGCTGCAGACGACAAGAAAACACGTAGAAAATAAGGAGAACATAAATGGCAGAAATTACTTCAGCTAAAGCAATGGCTCGTACAGTACGTGTTTCACCTCGTAAATCACGTCTTGTTCTTGACAACATCCGTGGTAAAAGCGTAGCCGATGCTATTGCAATCTTGACATTCACACCAAACAAAGCTGCTGAAATCATCTTGAAAGTCTTGAATTCAGCTGTAGCTAACGCTGAAAACAACTTTGGTTTGGACAAAGCTAACTTGGTAGTATCTGAAGCATTCGCAAACGAAGGACCAACTATGAAACGTTTCCGTCCACGTGCGAAAGGTTCAGCTTCACCAATCAACAAACGTACAGCTCACATCACTGTGGCTGTTGCAGAAAAATAAGGAGGTAACATCGTGGGTCAAAAAGTACATCCAATTGGTATGCGTGTCGGCATCATCCGTGATTGGGATGCCAAATGGTATGCTGAAAAAGAATACGCGGATTACCTTCATGAAGATCTTGCAATCCGTAAATTCGTTCAAAAAGAACTTGCTGACGCAGCAGTTTCAACTATCGAAATTGAACGCGCAGTAAACAAAGTTAACGTTTCACTTCACACTGCTAAACCAGGTATGGTTATCGGTAAAGGTGGTGCTAACGTTGATGCACTCCGTGCAAAACTTAACAAATTGACTGGAAAACAAGTACACATCAACATCATCGAAATCAAACAACCTGATTTGGATGCTCACCTTGTAGGTGAAGGAATTGCTCGTCAATTGGAGCAACGTGTTGCTTTCCGTCGTGCACAAAAACAAGCAATCCAACGTGCAATGCGTGCTGGAGCTAAAGGAATCAAAACTCAAGTATCAGGTCGTTTGAACGGTGCAGATATCGCCCGTGCTGAAGGATACTCTGAAGGAACTGTTCCACTTCACACACTTCGTGCAGATATCGATTACGCTTGGGAAGAAGCAGATACTACATACGGTAAACTTGGTGTTAAAGTATGGATCTACCGTGGTGAAGTTCTTCCAGCTCGTAAAAACACTAAAGGAGGTAAATAACCAATGTTAGTACCTAAACGTGTTAAACACCGTCGTGAATTCCGTGGAAAAATGCGCGGTGAAGCAAAAGGTGGAAAAGAAGTAGCATTCGGTGAATACGGTCTTCAAGCTACAACTAGCCACTGGATCACTAACCGCCAAATCGAAGCTGCTCGTATCGCCATGACTCGTTACATGAAACGTGGTGGTAAAGTTTGGATTAAAATCTTCCCACACAAATCATACACTGCTAAAGCTATCGGTGTGCGTATGGGATCTGGTAAAGGGGCACCTGAAGGTTGGGTAGCACCAGTTAAACGTGGTAAAGTGATGTTTGAAGTTGCTGGTGTATCTGAAGAGATCGCTCGCGAAGCGCTTCGTCTTGCAAGCCACAAATTGCCAGTTAAATGTAAATTCGTAAAACGTGAAGCAGAATAAGGAGAAGGCATGAAACTTAATGAAGTAAAAGAATTTGTTAAAGAACTTCGTGGTCTTTCTCAAGAAGAACTCGCGAAGCGCGAAAACGAATTGAAAAAAGAATTGTTTGAACTTCGTTTCCAAGCTGCTACTGGTCAATTGGAACAAACAGCTCGCTTGAAAGAAGTTAAAAAACAAATCGCTCGTATCAAAACAGTTCAATCTGAAGCGAAATAATAGACTAGGGAAGGAGAAATTTCAATGGAACGCAATAATCGTAAAGTTCTTGTTGGACGTGTTGTATCTGACAAAATGGACAAGACAATCACAGTTGTAGTTGAAACAAAACGTAACCACCCAGTCTATGGTAAACGTATTAACTACTCTAAAAAATACAAAGCACATGATGAAAACAATGTTGCCAAAGAAGGCGATATCGTACGTATCATGGAAACTCGTCCGCTTTCAGCTACAAAACGTTTCCGTCTTGTAGAAGTTGTTGAAGAAGCGGTCATCATCTAATCAAACCTGAAAGGAGAAAACTGAAATGATTCAAACAGAAACTCGTTTGAAAGTCGCAGACAACAGCGGTGCGCGCGAAATCTTGACTATCAAAGTTCTTGGTGGTTCAGGACGTAAATTTGCAAACATCGGTGATGTTATCGTGGCATCTGTAAAACAAGCTACTCCTGGTGGTGCGGTTAAAAAAGGTGACGTTGTAAAAGCTGTTATCGTTCGTACTAAATCAGGTGCTCGTCGTGCTGATGGTTCATACATCAAATTTGACGAAAACGCAGCAGTTATCATCCGTGAAGACAAAACTCCTCGCGGAACACGTATCTTTGGCCCAGTTGCACGTGAATTGCGTGAAGGTGGCTTCATGAAGATCGTGTCACTTGCTCCAGAAGTACTTTAATTTTTAGAAACAAACTAGTCCCCTAGCTTCAAGCTAGGGTGCCCTTATGGGCGTAAGAAAAATCAAGGAGAAACCTAATGTTTGTAAAAAAAGGCGACAAAGTTCGCGTAATCGCTGGTAAAGATAAGGGAACAGAAGCTGTTGTCCTTACTGCCCTTCCAAAAGTAAACAAAGTTATCGTTGAAGGTGTGAACATCGTTAAGAAACACCAACGTCCAACTAACGAGCTTCCTCAAGGTGGTATCATCGAGAAAGAAGCAGCTATCCACGTATCAAACGTTCAAGTATTGGACAAAAATGGTGTAGCTGGTCGTGTTGGTTACAAATTTGTAGACGGTAAAAAAGTTCGCTACAACAAAAAATCAGGCGAAGTGCTTGATTAATCACGAAGGAAAGGAGAAGTATAATGGCAAATCGTTTAAAAGAAAAATATCTTAATGAAGTAGTTCCTGCTTTGACAGAACAATTCAACTACTCATCAGTGATGGCTGTGCCTAAAGTAGATAAGATCGTTTTGAACATGGGTGTTGGTGAAGCTGTATCAAACGCTAAAAGTCTTGAAAAAGCTGCTGAAGAATTGGCACTTATCTCAGGTCAAAAACCACTTATCACTAAAGCTAAAAAATCAATCGCCGGCTTCCGTCTTCGTGAAGGTGTAGCGATCGGTGCAAAAGTTACCCTTCGTGGTGAACGTATGTACGAATTCTTGGACAAATTGGTTTCAGTTTCACTTCCACGTGTGCGTGACTTCCACGGTGTTCCAACAAAATCATTTGATGGACGCGGAAACTACACTCTTGGTGTGAAAGAACAATTGATCTTCCCAGAAATCAACTTTGATGACGTTGACAAAACTCGTGGTCTTGACATCGTTATCGTAACAACTGCTAACACTGACGAAGAGTCACGTGCATTGCTTACAGGCCTTGGAATGCCTTTTGCAAAATAATATAGGAGGTATAACTAATGGCTAAAAAATCTATGATTGCTAAGAACAAACGCCCAGCGAAGTTCTCTACTCAAGCATACACTCGCTGTGAACGTTGTGGACGTCCACATTCAGTTTACCGCAAATTTAAACTTTGCCGTGTTTGCTTCCGTGAATTAGCTTACAAAGGACAAATTCCTGGTGTAACAAAAGCATCTTGGTAATATCATGATACAAAGAGCGTAACAACCACAGCAAAAATAGGAAATTTGGTGGAGGAGCGATGCTCCAAAACAAATTTATCTTTTTTGCACAGGTTGTAGCTCGTGTTCAAATAAGAGTTCTCTCATTTGAATGTGTCAATACTATCTGAGCCTAGCTCAATCATTAACTAGCAAGTGCAACTTGCAAACTACTAGTAAGAGGAGAAAAACAAAATGGTTATGACTGACCCAATCGCAGACTTCCTAACTCGTATTCGTAACGCTAACCAAGCGAAACACGAAGTACTTGAAGTACCTGCATCAAACATCAAAAAAGGGATTGCTGAAATCCTTAAACGCGAAGGTTTTGTTAAGAACGTAGAAATCATCGAAGATGACAAACAAGGCATCATCCGTGTTTTCCTTAAATACGGACCAAACGGTGAAAAAGTTATCACTAACTTGAAACGTGTTTCTAAACCAGGACTTCGTGTCTACAAAAAACGTGAAGATCTTCCAAAAGTTCTTAACGGACTTGGAATTGCTATCCTTTCAACTTCTGAAGGTTTGCTTACTGATAAAGAAGCTCGCCAAAAGAACGTTGGTGGAGAGGTTATCGCTTACGTTTGGTAAAATCAAGATACAAAGCTCGTAAAGAACAAAGCAAAATTAGGAAGTTGGAGAAGTTTGTTTACAAACAAGCCAACTTATCTATTTTGCACAGTTCTTAGAGCGTGTTCAATTTAGCTATTGAACTCAATAAGTATCTTTAACCCCGTGAAAACTGGCCATTCTGGCCTGACAATTTAACAGGAGAAAATAAACATGTCACGTATTGGTAATAAAGTTATCGTGTTGCCTGCTGGTGTTGAAATCACTAACAATGACAACGTTGTAACTGTAAAAGGACCTAAAGGAGAACTTACTCGTGAGTTCTCAAAAGATATTGAAATTCGTGTGGAAGGTACTGAAGTAACTCTTCACCGTCCAAACGATTCAAAAGAAATGAAAACAATCCACGGAACTACTCGTGCCCTTTTGAACAACATGGTTGTTGGTGTATCAGAAGGATTCAAGAAAGAACTTGAAATGCGCGGGGTTGGTTACCGTGCACAACTTCAAGGATCTAAACTTGTTTTGGCTGTTGGTAAATCTCATCCAGACGAAGTTGAAGCTCCAGAAGGAATTACTTTTGAACTTCCAAACCCAACAACAATCGTTGTTAGCGGAATTTCAAAAGAAGTAGTTGGTCAAACAGCTGCTTACGTACGTAGCCTTCGTTCACCAGAACCATATAAAGGTAAGGGTATCCGTTACGTTGGTGAATTCGTTCGCCGTAAAGAAGGTAAAACAGGTAAATAATGTTGAGTGGTTGATTTTTAACCACCAACCTATTTTCCAACTTAGTGCATAGCACACGATTTAAAACTAAAGAGGTGAAAACTGTGATTTCTAAACCAGATAAAAACAAACTCCGCCAAAAACGCCACCGTCGCGTTCGCGGAAAACTCTCTGGAACTGCTGATCGCCCACGTTTGAACGTATTCCGTTCTAATACAGGCATCTACGCTCAAGTGATTGATGACGTAGCGGGTGTAACGCTCGCAAGTGCTTCAACTCTTGACAAAGAAGTTTCAAAAGGAACTAAAACTGAACAAGCCGTTGCTGTCGGTAAACTCGTTGCAGAACGTGCAAACGCTAAAGGTATTTCAGAAGTGGTGTTCGACCGCGGTGGATATCTATATCACGGACGTGTGAAAGCTTTGGCTGATGCAGCTCGTGAAAACGGATTGAAATTCTAATAGGAGGACACTAGAAAATGGCATTTAAAGACAATGCAGTTGAATTAGAAGAACGCGTAGTTGCTGTCAACCGTGTTACAAAAGTTGTTAAAGGTGGACGTCGTCTTCGTTTCGCAGCTCTTGTTGTTGTTGGTGACCACAACGGTCGCGTAGGATTTGGTACTGGTAAAGCTCAAGAAGTTCCAGAAGCAATCCGCAAAGCAGTAGAAGATGCTAAGAAAAACTTGATTGAAGTTCCTATGGTTGGAACAACAATCCCACACGAAGTTCTTTCAGAATTCGGTGGAGCTAAAGTATTGTTGAAACCTGCTGTAGAAGGTTCTGGAGTTGCCGCTGGTGGTGCCGTTCGTGCCGTTGTGGAATTGGCAGGTGTGGCAGATATTACATCTAAATCACTTGGCTCTAACACTCCAATCAACATTGTTCGCGCAACTGTTGAAGGTTTGAAACAATTGAAACGCGCTGAAGAAGTTGCTGCCCTTCGTGGTATTTCAGTTTCTGATTTGGCATAAGAAAGGGGATAAAATGGCTCAAATTAAAATTACTTTGACTAAGTCTCCAATCGGACGCATTCCATCACAACGTAAAACTGTTGTAGCACTTGGACTTGGCAAATTGAACAGCTCTGTTATCAAAGAAGACAACGCTGCTATCCGTGGTATGATCACTGCAGTATCTCACTTGGTAACAGTTGAAGAAGTAAACTAATGAATTTTTAGGGGATGTGGCAATACTCATCCCCTAAAACTAGGTATAGTCATCTTAGATGACGATGTATAGGCGAGTTGATAAGGGAGACAACCTTTTCTCTCTTATCGGCGCTAGCATTTTACAAAAGAGGAGAAAATAATAATGAAACTTCATGAATTGAAACCTGCAGAAGGTTCTCGTAAAGTACGTAACCGTGTTGGTCGTGGTACTTCATCAGGTAACGGTAAAACATCTGGTCGCGGTCAAAAAGGTCAAAAAGCTCGTAGCGGTGGCGGAGTTCGCCTTGGTTTTGAAGGTGGACAAACTCCATTGTTCCGTCGTCTTCCAAAACGTGGATTCACTAACATCAACGCTAAAGAATACGCAATTGTAAACCTTGACCAATTGAACGTCTTTGAAGACGGTGCAGAAGTAACTCCAGTTGTACTTATCGAAGCAGGAATTGTGAAAGCTGAAAAATCAGGAGTTAAAATTCTTGGTAACGGTGAGTTGACTAAGAAATTGACTGTGAAAGCAGCTAAATTCTCTAAATCAGCTGAGGAAGCTATCACTGCTAAAGGTGGTTCTGTAGAAGTCATCTAAGAGAGGTGACCCATGTTTTTTAAATTACTAAAAGAAGCGCTCAAGGTTAAACAAGTTCGATCAAAAATTCTCTTTACGATTTTTATCATTCTTGTTTTCCGCATTGGGACAAGTATCACTGTTCCAGGTGTGAATGCAAAAAGTTTAGAAGCTCTCAGTGGTTTATCTTTCTTGAACATGCTTAGTCTTGTTTCAGGGAATGCCATGAAGAACTTCTCCGTTTTTGCACTCGGAGTAAGTCCGTATATCACTGCTTCAATCGTTGTTCAATTGCTACAAATGGATCTTTTACCGAAGTTTGTAGAATGGGGCAAACAAGGGGAAGTAGGACGGAGAAAACTAAACCAAGCTACTCGTTATATTGCACTTGTGCTTGCATTTGTTCAATCTATCGGGATTACAGCAGGATTTAACACTCTTTCTGGAGCAAAATTATTAACGACAGCGTTAACACCACAAGTCTTTGTTACTATCGGTATTATCCTCACAGCAGGTAGTATGATTGTAACTTGGCTTGGGGAACAAATTACAGATAAGGGATACGGAAATGGTGTTTCTATGATTATCTTTGCAGGTATTGTTGCTTCAATTCCTGAGATGATTAAGGGTATCTATGTTGACTACTTCGTCAATATTCCAAGTAGCCGTTTGACTTCATCTATTATCTTTGTCGTTATTTTGATTATCGCTGTCTTGTTGATTGTATACTTTACAACCTTTGTTCAACAGGCAGAATATAAAATTCCAATCCAATATACAAAAGTTGCTCAAGGAGCCCCATCAAGCTCATACCTTCCATTGAAGGTGAACCCAGCGGGGGTTATCCCAGTTATCTTTGCAAGTTCCATTACAGCAGCACCTGCAGCCATTCTTCAATTTTTGAGTGCTACAGGTCATGATTGGGCTTGGGTACGTACAGCACAGGAAATGTTATCTACAACATCTCCGACAGGTGTTGCTATGTATGCCTTGTTAATCATTCTCTTTACATTCTTCTATACATTTGTACAGATCAATCCAGAGAAAGCAGCAGAAAACTTGCAAAAGAGTGGAGCCTACATTCATGGTGTCCGTCCTGGTAAGGGAACTGAAGAGTTTATGTCGAAACTTCTTCGCCGCCTTGCGACTGTCGGATCGATCTTCCTAGGTGTGATTTCAATCTTGCCGATTGTGGCAAAAGATGTCTTTGGTCTTTCAGAAGCTGTTGCTTTTGGGGGAACTAGTCTTTTGATCATTATCTCAACTGGTATCGAAGGAATCAAACAGCTAGAAGGTTACCTATTGAAACGTAAGTATGTTGGTTTCATGGACAAAACAGAATAAAAGCAAGATTACTTTTGCTTAGAGAGTGGAGTATGAAGGTCTATCTATCAGAGAGATTTTCGTCTCCCCTCTTCTATTTTGTTTTTAAATAGGGGTTGAATGAGATTTCTGCTTCTATTTAAATACAAAATAAGGAGATCCTATCATGAATCTTTTGATTATGGGCTTACCTGGAGCAGGTAAGGGAACGCAAGCAGCTAAAATTGTGGAGCAATTCCACGTGGCACACATTTCAACTGGAGATATGTTCCGTGCTGCTATGGCAAATCAAACTGAAATGGGTGTACTTGCGAAGTCTTATATTGACAAAGGTGAGTTGGTTCCAGATGAAGTTACAAATGGAATCGTTAAAGAACGCCTTTCACAGGATGACATCAAGGAAACAGGTTTCTTGTTGGATGGTTACCCACGTACGATTGAACAAGCTCATGCCTTGGACAAAACATTGGCGGAACTCGGTATCGAACTGGAAGGTGTGATTAACATCGAAGTGAATCCAGATTGTCTCTTGGAACGTTTGAGTGGCCGTATCATCCACCGCGAAACAGGTGAAACCTTCCACAAAGTTTTCAACCCACCCGTTGACTATAAAGAGGAAGATTATTACCAACGTGAGGATGACAAACCTGAGACAGTGAAGCGTCGTTTGGATGTGAATATCGCCCAAGGTGAACCAATCATTGCTCACTACCGTGCCAAAGGTTTAGTCCACGATATCGAAGGAAATCAAGATATCAATGATGTGTTCAAAGACATCGAAAAAGTATTGACAAATTTGAAATAAAGCGTTTTTCACACTTGCAAAAAATCGCTACAAATGTTATACTGAGATAGTCTGACTTATAATTGTTGTCTCTGTTTTCAGAGGCATCGAATCGAAATTTATGGAGGTGCTTTTGCGTGGCAAAAGACGATGTGATTGAAGTTGAAGGCAAAGTAGTCGATACAATGCCTAACGCAATGTTTACGGTTGAACTTGAAAATGGACATCAGATTTTAGCAACAGTTTCTGGTAAAATTCGTAAAAACTATATTCGTATTTTAGCGGGAGATCGTGTTACTGTCGAGATGAGTCCATATGACTTGACACGTGGACGTATCACTTACCGCTTTAAATAATCGAAAAACTTGGAGGGATAAGAAATGAAAGTAAGACCATCGGTCAAACCAATTTGCGAATACTGTAAAGTAATTCGTCGTAATGGTCGTGTTATGGTAATTTGCCCAGCAAATCCAAAACACAAACAACGTCAAGGATAAGATAGAAAGGAGAAAACATGGCTCGTATTGCTGGAGTTGACATTCCAAATGACAAACGCGTAGTAATCTCATTGACTTACGTTTATGGTATCGGACTTGCAACATCTAAGAAAATTTTGGCTGCTGCTGGAATATCAGAAGATGTTCGTGTACGTGACCTTACATCAGATCAAGAAGATGCTATCCGTCGTGAAGTGGATGCAATCAAAGTTGAAGGTGACCTTCGTCGTGAAGTAAACTTGAACATTAAACGTTTGATGGAAATCGGTTCTTACCGTGGTATTCGTCACCGTCGTGGACTTCCTGTCCGTGGACAAAACACTAAAAACAACGCTCGCACTCGTAAAGGTAAAGCTGTTGCGATTGCTGGTAAGAAAAAATAATATAGGAGGTAAAAGTCTTGGCTAAACCAACACGTAAACGTCGTGTGAAAAAGAATATCGAATCTGGTATTGCTCATATTCACGCTACATTTAATAACACTATTGTTATGATTACTGATGTGCATGGTAATGCAATTGCTTGGTCATCAGCTGGTGCTCTTGGTTTCAAAGGTTCTCGTAAATCTACACCATTCGCTGCTCAAATGGCTTCTGAAGCTGCTGCTAAATCTGCACAAGAACACGGTCTTAAATCAGTTGAAGTTACTGTAAAAGGTCCAGGTTCTGGTCGTGAGTCAGCTATTCGTGCGCTTGCTGCCGCTGGTCTTGAAGTAACAGCAATTCGTGATGTGACTCCAGTGCCACACAATGGTGCTCGTCCTCCAAAACGTCGCCGTGTATAATCATCGCATTACACTGCTTTTCGTTTAAGAGGGAGTAACTAAATGATTGAGTTTGAAAAACCAAATATAACAAAAATTGATGAAAATAAAGATTATGGCAAGTTTGTAATCGAACCACTTGAACGTGGTTACGGTACAACTCTTGGTAACTCTCTTCGTCGTGTACTACTAGCTTCTCTACCAGGAGCAGCAGTGACATCTATCAACATTGAAGGTGTCTTGCATGAGTTCGACACAGTTCCAGGTGTTCGTGAAGACGTGATGCAAATCATTCTGAACATTAAAGGGATTGCAGTGAAATCATACGTTGAAGACGAAAAAATCATTGAACTTGACGTTGAAGGTCCCGCTGAAATTACAGCTGGAGACATTTTGACTGACAGTGATATTGAGATTGTAAATCCAGATCATTATCTCTTTACAATCGGTGAAGGTTCTTCTTTAAAAGCGACAATGACTGTTAACAGTGGTCGTGGATATGTACCTGCTGATGAAAACAAAAAAGATAATGCACCAGTTGGAACACTTGCTGTAGATTCTATTTATACACCAGTTACAAAAGTCAACTATCAAGTAGAGCCTGCTCGTGTAGGTAGCAATGATGGATTTGACAAATTAACCCTTGAAATCTTGACTAATGGAACAATTATTCCAGAAGATGCTTTAGGGCTTTCAGCACGTATCTTGACAGAACATCTTGATTTGTTTACAAATCTTACTGAGATTGCGAAGTCAACTGAAGTGATGAAAGAAGCTGATACTGAATCTGACGATCGTATTTTGGATCGGACGATTGAGGAACTGGACTTGTCTGTGCGTTCATACAACTGTTTGAAACGTGCCGGTATCAATACTGTGCATGATTTGACAGAAAAATCTGAAGCAGAGATGATGAAAGTACGAAATCTTGGACGCAAGAGTTTGGAAGAAGTGAAACTCAAACTCATTGACTTGGGTCTTGGATTAAAAGATAAATAAAGGAGGAATACATGGCTTACCGTAAACTAGGACGCACTAGCTCACAACGTAAAGCAATGCTTCGCGATTTGACAACTGACCTTTTGATCAACGAATCAATCGTGACAACAGAAGCTCGTGCTAAAGAAATCCGTAAAACTGTTGAAAAAATGATTACTCTAGGTAAACGTGGTGATTTGCATGCACGTCGTCAAGCAGCTGCTTTCGTACGTAATGAAATCGCATCTGAAAACTATGATGAAGCAACTGATAAGTACACTTCTACTACAGCACTTCAAAAATTGTTCTCAGAAATCGCACCTCGTTATGCTGAACGTAACGGTGGATACACTCGTATCCTTAAAACTGAACCACGTCGTGGTGATGCTGCGCCAATGGCGATCATCGAATTAGTATAAAATCATCAATTTTGTTGAGTGTTATGATGATGGAGTCTTGTGCTCTTAGTCTAGCTCTGGTCTACCGCTGGGACTTCTGTCCTAGCGGGAACACTCATCATCATTTGATAGGGTAGACGCTTGTTTACGAAATTGTTTTTTTCTTAAGAACAACTTCGTAAGCAGGCGTTTTTTAGTATTTTCTATGGAAATATGCTATACTAAGGAAAAAGAAAATCAAAAACGTTCAGGTTTTCTAATAATCGTAGAATGGGAGTCTAAAGATGAAGGCTATTATTACAGTGGTTGGCAAAGACAAGACGGGTATTGTTGCAGGCGTGTCTACTAAAATTGCAGAATTGGGTTTGAATATTGATGATATTTCTCAAACAGTACTGGATGAGTATTTTACCATGATGGCAGTCGTATCTAGTGATGAAAAGCAGGATTTTACAACTCTTCGAAATGAATTTGAAACTTTCGGACAGACCCTGAATGTTAAAATCAATATCCAAAGTGCAGCGATTTTTGACGCCATGTATAATATCTAGGAGGGCATCATGGATATTAGACAAGTTACTGAAACCATTGCCATGATCGAAGAGCAGAACTTCGATATCAGAACCATTACCATGGGGATTTCTCTTTTGGACTGTATTGATCCAGATATCAATCGTGCTGCTGAAAAGATTTACCAAAAAATCACCACTAAAGCTGCAAATCTAGTGACTGTAGGAGACGAAATTGCTGCAGAACTTGGGATTCCGATTGTCAATAAACGGGTATCGGTCACTCCGATTTCCTTGATTGGAGCAGCAACTGATGCAACGGACTATGTTGTTTTAGCAAAGGCACTTGATAAGGCTGCCAAGGAGATTGGTGTTGACTTTATTGGTGGTTTTTCGGCCTTGGTACAAAAAGGCTACCAAAAAGGAGATGAGATTCTCATCAATTCGATCCCGCGCGCTCTAGCTGAGACAGACAAGGTTTGTTCGTCTGTCAATATCGGCTCAACCAAGTCAGGTATCAATATGACTGCAGTTGCAGATATGGGACGTATCATCAAGGCAACAGCGAACTTATCAGATATGGGGGCTGCCAAGTTAGTCGTATTTGCTAACGCTGTTGAGGACAATCCTTTTATGGCAGGGGCCTTCCACGGTGTCGGTGAAGCAGATGTCATCATCAATGTTGGTGTTTCAGGTCCTGGTGTTGTCAAACGCGCGTTGGAGAAAGTTCGTGGTCAGAGTTTTGATGTAGTAGCGGAAACAGTCAAGAAAACAGCCTTCAAGATTACTCGTATCGGTCAGCTGGTTGGGCAAATGGCGAGTGAACGCCTTGGTGTTGACTTTGGAATTGTCGACCTAAGTCTTGCGCCTACTCCTGCAGTTGGAGACTCAGTGGCTCGAGTACTGGAGGAGATGGGCTTGGAAACAGTTGGTACCCATGGAACAACAGCAGCGCTTGCCTTGCTCAATGACCAAGTTAAAAAAGGTGGTGTCATGGCTTGTAATCAGGTTGGCGGCTTGTCTGGTGCTTTTATCCCTGTTTCTGAAGATGAGGGAATGATTGCAGCAGTCCAAAATGGTTCTCTGAATTTAGAGAAACTAGAGGCTATGACAGCTATCTGTTCAGTTGGTTTGGACATGATCGCCATTCCAGAGGATACGCCTGCTGAGACTATTGCTGCGATGATTGCGGATGAGGCGGCAATCGGTGTTATTAACATGAAAACAACGGCTGTCCGTATTATTCCAAAGGGCAAAGAAGGCGATATGATTGAGTTTGGTGGTTTGCTAGGGACAGCTCCAGTTATGAAGGTCAACGGGGCTTCGTCTGTTGATTTCATCTCTCGCGGTGGGCAAATCCCAGCTCCAATCCATAGTTTTAAAAATTAATAAAAAAGAGAGAGGATTTAAGTTGAGTTTAAGGATGGCTGTGTATACTATAATCATTAAATAAAGACCTCCTAACTTTATTTAATAGAAATCCTAAACTTTTTCATAATAATCTCCTAGGGAAGCTACCATGAGGGTAGCTTTTCTTTTGGATAATTTACAAATGTTGGCTTTGCTTTTGAAAGCCGAATATTTCTTTGATCCATGGTATAATAGAAGAAAATGGAGGATAGAAAATGTCTAAAGTAAGATTGTACTTGGTCCGTCATGGGAAAACGATGTTTAACACCATTGGACGTGCTCAAGGATGGAGTGATACACCTCTGACTGCAGAAGGTGAGTTGGGAATCCATGAACTGGGAATTGGCTTGAGAGAGTCTGGTTTACAATTTGACCGCGCTTATTCCAGTGATTCAGGGCGCACCATTCAAACTATGGGAATTATCCTAGAAGAACTTGGCTTGCAGGGGAAAATCCCTTACCGCATGGACAAGCGCATCAGAGAGTGGTGCTTTGGTAGTTTTGATGGGGCCTATGATGGGGACCTCTTTATGGGCTTGATTCCTCGTATTTTTAATGTGGACCATGTTCACCAGTTGTCCTATGCAGAGCTAGCAGAAGGTCTAGTTGAGGTTGATACTGCAGGCTGGGCTGAAGGTTGGGAAAAACTCAGTGGTCGAATCAAGGAAGGCTTTGAAGCGATTGCCAAAGAAATGGAAGAACAAGGTGGGGGCAATGCTCTCGTCGTAAGCCATGGAATGACCATTGGTACCATTGTTTATCTAATCAATGGCATGCATCCGCATGGTCTAGATAATGGTAGCGTGACGATCCTTGAATATGAGGATGGCCAGTTTAGTGTAGAAGTTGTCGGTGACCGTCGTTATCGGGAACTGGGACGTGAGAAGATGGAAGAGCCCTCTATTCAGTCAAAATAGAACTGCTTGCGATAAACTAGAGATTTGATAACCATATCAAAATAAGAAAAAACAGCCAAGGGATATCCTTTTGGCTGTTTTTGATAGGGGAAAACTAGAGGGTAATGCTACTGTTTTTAGAAATTTTCATAAATAGTAATAATGAAGTAACTGTCAAGACAGTGAGGATAGTTGACAAAGCAGCTGCTACGCCATAATTTCCACGAAGTACTTCAGTGTAGATAGCTACGGGCATAGTTTTTGTTTTGGCATTATATAGCAGGATAGAAGTAGATAGTTCTGAAATCATTGTTACCCATGATAGAATAGATCCAGAAATAATACCGGGTAACATCATTGGAACAGTGATTTTACTGAAAGTATTGAGACGGCTACTTCCTAAACTCTCAGCTGCTTCTTCAATACTAGGTGCTATTTGTTGTAAGCTAGCAACAGATGAGCGAATTGTATATGGGAGTCTTCTTACAGATAAGGAGATAATCAAGATGAAGGCTGTTCCTGTAATCATAAGGAAGCCACTTCCGAAGATACCTGTATTGAATGAAGAGATAAAGGCAATGCCGAGAACTGTTCCTGGTACGATATAAGGTACCATACTAAGGCTATCAATTAAGTTTGTAAACAAATTTCGTTTTCTAACAGCTAGGTAGGAGATAAATGATGCAAATAAAACAACTAGAATCAAAGCAATCAAAGGAATGCGAATCGTATTAAAAATAGTAGCTCCCATGCGATTGAAGGCAATCTTGTAACTGTTTAGAGAATAGCCTTTGACAAATACCATACCTGATGTTTTTAGGAAAGAGGTATAAATCAAAAATAATTGAGGTAGAACAGAAAATAAGACAATTCCGTAAACTGTTGCATAAATTGCTACCATTTTTCCTTTTGTAATTTTTTTCGGCTCAATTGGATGGAGAGAATTCATGCTGAAACTATAGCGATTGGAAATATATTTTTGAATAAGAAAGATTGTTAAAGCAATTATAATCGCCATGATTGCTAAAGCAGATGCAAAAGCAGAATTTCCGCCAACCTCACTAATGAATTGATTATAAATTAAAACAGGGAAAGTTCGATATCCTTCACCAATTAACATAGGAGTTCCGAAGTCGGAGAATGCTCTCATAAATACGAGTAGGGCAGCAGCAAGTAAAGTTGGAACTAAAAGGGGCAAAATAACTGTTATCATACGTTTGAATCCAAATACCCCCATATTTTCAGCGGCTTCAAGAAGAGAATGGTCAATTCTTTTCATGGCTCCAGCCACGTATAGAAAAACTAATGGGAATAGCTGGAGTGTAAACACAAGTACAATTCCTTTGAAGCCATAAATATCAATAGCTGGAAGATGAAGGGCATTTGTCAAGAATTTAGTGATGACACCATTTCGTCCCAACAAGAGAATCCAAGAGTATGCCCCTACGAAAGGAGCTGACATGGAAGCGATAATAATCAATATCTGTAAAAATTTCTTTCCTTTGAAGTCATATATAGAAAAGAGGTAAGCTAATAAGGTCCCTAAAACTAGGGAAGTTACAGTAGAAGTAATGGAGACGTTAAAACTGTTTACCAGTGTCTCAGAGTAATAGGATTTACTAAAGAAATCCTCGAAATTAGCTAGTGAGAATTGACCTTCATGTATGAGTGCTTGCTTGAGTACAATAATAATTGGATAAACAAGAAAAATAAGATAGGTAAGAAAGATGAAGAATGAGGAGGATGTCCAAATATTTAGTTTTTTACCTTTCATAGCCAACTCCTGTAATAAGATTACGCGAACCATCTGCAGAAAAGACATTTAACTTTTGAGTATTGATTCGTAGACGAATTCGATCCCCTTTTTGAAGATCTTCTTCAAAAGTTGATTCTTCGCTGACCTGTATTTTTAAAGAAAATGCAGTCTTTACAAAATATTCAGTGGTGAGTCCAAGATAAACACTATCGGAAATGATTCCTTCAATATCTCCAGATTCATCTTTGATAAACTCTTCGGGACGGATACTCACAAGAACAGCTTGTTCCTTAGCTTGATCAAGAGCTGGCATAGGGAGGGCATAGTCATCTGAGAAGACGATATAAGCACTGTCGCTCTTTTTTTGTAGTTTGGCTGGGATGAGATTTGTGCGTCCAATAAAGGTTGCCACAAACTCATTAGCTGGTTTATGATAGAGTTCTTTTGGTCGTCCGACTTGTTGGATGATCCCATCTTTCATAACGGCAATCTGGTCTGAAATAGCCATCGCTTCTTCTTGATCGTGGGTCACATATACAGTTGTAATTCCCACTTCGTGTTGAATTTCTCGAATAACTTGGCGCATATCTAAGCGAAGTTTCGCATCCAGGTTACTAAGTGGCTCGTCCATGAGGAGAACACTTGGATTAACAGCTAATGCACGTGCTAAGGCGACACGTTGTTGTTGTCCACCACTGAGCTTATCGGGCTTTCGATCTGCGTATTGATCAATTTGCATTAGTTCCAGATATTTATTAGTTTGTTGAACTAATTCATCTTTTGGAACCTTTTTTTGTTTAAGACCAAAAGCAACATTATCTCGGACAGTCAAATGTGGGAAAATAGCGTAGTTTTGAAAAACCATGCCGATGTTGCGTTTGCTGGGTTCTATATTATTTATTTTAGTATCATCGAAGTAAAATTCTCCGCCTTCAATACTGTTGAAGCCTGCAATCATTCGAAGAAGGGTCGTTTTTCCACAACCTGAAGGTCCAAGAATGGTGAAAAGACTTCCTTTTGGAATCGTAACGTTTAAATTCTCAATGACAGGAATGTCGTGGTAGATTTTTTTTGCGTTAATAATTTTGATCTCACTCATAGTGAACCTCTTTTACTGTTTCGATTGAATATTAGTGAAAATATCATTGTACTTTTTAAGAATAGCTGATTTATTTTGGATGACATAATCTGAATCTTCAGTAGCGATATTGATTTCTGTCATTGCTTTCATATTTTTATTGATTTTAGCATTTTTTCGAATGGGTCTAATGGTTGTTTCAGTTCCTAGTTTATCCTGAATGTCTTGAGAAAGAAGGAAATCGATAAATTTTTTAGCGTTTTCCATGTGTTTGGCATTTTTGATAATAGCTGCGTTACCAGGCAAAAAGACCGTTCCTTCTTTTGGATAAATGACTTTTACATCAACGCCATCGTTTAAGAGTTTCAATGCAGGATCTTCATAGGTGAGTCCTACAGCCATTTCTCCGTCAGCGACAGATTTGTAGACATTTGAAGAACTAGAAGCAATTTTCCCGTCTACTAAGCTAAATAGATTTTTTACATATGTCCAAGCTTGCTCATTTTCATAGCCCCCCTGATCCACAAGAATGTTTGTTAATTGAGCAAAGGCACTAGAAGAATTACTTGGATCAGCAGTAGCGATTTTTCCTTTTAATTTGGGATTGAGTAAATCATTGTAGCCTTCAATTTTAATGTCTTTTGTAAGAGCTGAATTGGCAATGATGACACTGACGTCAAGTGTATAAGGGGTGTAGAATCCGGTTTTATTTTGATATTCAGGGATAATTTGGTCGTTTTCTTGGGAAGTATACGGCTCAAAGAGCTTTTCGTTAGAAGAGAAGAGTGCGTAGGAACCTCCGAAAATGACATCGGCTACAGGAGCTTCTTTCTCAGCCTCAGCTTTCTTGAATAATTCACCAGTACTAGCTTGGACTAAATCAACCTTGATACCATATTTTTCTTCGAAAGCTGGGATTGTTTCTTCAATAAGATCTTCAGGGTTAGGCGAATAAACAACTAAAGTCTTATCCGTATCATTTTCAATGCTAGTTTCAGCTTCTGTTGTTGAAGAACATCCTGACAAAAGTAGAAATATCCAGCTGAAATAGAGAAGTGATAGTGTTTTTTTCATAATTTTTCTCCTTTTTACGAACATTATTCTCTGTTAGTTTACCTAATGTTTTCAATTACAGAGTTCTACATCATATAATAAAAACCTTAAAGAAATCTAAAATGGGAATTATGTGTTAAGGGAACTATGGGAATAATCGAAGGCAATTCACATATGTTCTATATCTATTCCGGAGTTATTCTCTTTTTGATAGACAAATGAAGTGGGGGTGATGTCCAATCTTTCTTGACAATGGAGGGAAAAGATTCTTTCTCGTCTTTCAAATTCCCTCAAAAATGGTATAATAGTAACATCACAAAATTGGAGAGAGACCATGAGTTTTTACAATCATAAAGAAATTGAACCTAAGTGGCAGGGCTACTGGGCAGAACATCATACATTTAAGACAGGAACAGATGCATCAAAACCGAAGTTTTATGCTCTCGACATGTTCCCATATCCTTCAGGAGCTGGATTGCACGTAGGACACCCAGAAGGCTACACAGCGACTGATATCCTTAGCCGTTACAAACGTGCCCAAGGTTACAATGTCCTTCACCCAATGGGTTGGGATGCCTTTGGTTTGCCAGCTGAGCAATACGCTATGGATACGGGGAATGACCCAGCAGAATTTACAGCAGAAAACATTGCCAACTTCAAACGTCAAATCAATGCGCTTGGATTCTCTTACGACTGGGACCGTGAAGTCAACACAACAGATCCAAACTACTACAAATGGACTCAGTGGATCTTCACCAAGCTTTACGAAAAAGGCTTGGCCTATGAAGCCGAAGTACCAGTAAACTGGGTAGAAGAATTGGGAACAGCTATCGCCAACGAAGAAGTCCTTCCTGACGGAACTTCTGAGCGTGGTGGCTATCCTGTTGTCCGCAAACCAATGCGCCAATGGATGCTTAAAATCACGGCCTATGCAGAGCGCTTGCTTAATGACTTGGATGAGTTGGATTGGCCAGAGTCTATCAAGGACATGCAACGCAACTGGATTGGGAAATCAACTGGTGCCAATGTCACCTTTAAAGTGAAAGGGACTGACAAGGAATTCACCGTCTTTACCACTCGTCCTGATACTCTTTTCGGTGCGACCTTCACTGTCTTGGCTCCTGAGCATGACTTGGTTGATGCGATTACAAGTCCAGAACAAGCTGATGCAGTTGCGGACTACAAACACCAAGCTAGTCTCAAGTCTGACTTGGCTCGTACCGATCTTGCCAAGGAAAAAACAGGGGTTTGGACGGGCGCTTATGCCATCAACCCTGTCAATGGCAAGGAAATTCCAATCTGGATTGCGGACTATGTTCTTGCTAGCTATGGAACAGGTGCGGTAATGGCTGTTCCTGCCCATGACCAACGTGACTGGGAATTTGCCAAACAATTTGACCTTCCAATCGTAGAAGTGCTAGAAGGTGGAAACGTAACAGAAGCTGCCTACACAGAAGATGGTCTTCATGTCAATTCAGACTTCCTAGATGGCCTTAACAAAGAAGACGCTATTGCTAAAATTGTGGCTTGGTTGGAAGAAAAAGGCTGCGGTCAAGAAAAAGTCACCTACCGTCTCCGTGACTGGCTCTTTAGCCGTCAACGTTACTGGGGTGAGCCAATTCCAATCATTCATTGGGAAGATGGAACTTCAACAGCTGTTCCAGAAAGTGAATTGCCACTTGTCTTGCCAGTAACCAAGGACATCCGTCCTTCAGGTACTGGTGAAAGCCCGTTGGCTAACTTGACAGATTGGCTGGAAGTGACGCGTGAAGATGGCGTCAAAGGTCGTCGTGAAACCAACACTATGCCACAGTGGGCTGGTTCAAGCTGGTACTACCTCCGTTATATTGACCCACACAATACTGAGAAATTGGCTGATGAGGACCTTCTCAAACAATGGTTGCCAGTAGACATCTACGTGGGTGGGGCAGAGCATGCTGTTCTTCACTTGCTTTATGCTCGTTTCTGGCACAAATTCCTCTATGACCTCGGTGTTGTTCCGACTAAGGAACCATTCCAAAAACTCTTTAACCAAGGAATGATTTTGGGAACAAGCTACCGTGACCACCGTGGAGCTCTTGTAGCGACTGATAGGGTTGAAAAACGTGACGGTTCTTTCTTCCATGTGGAAACAGGAGAAGAGTTGGAGCAAGCACCAGCCAAGATGTCTAAATCGCTCAAGAACGTTGTCAACCCAGACGATGTGGTGGAACAATATGGTGCTGATACCCTTCGTGTTTATGAAATGTTCATGGGGCCACTCGATGCTTCCATCGCTTGGTCAGAAGAAGGTCTGGAAGGAAGCCGTAAATTCCTTGACCGTGTTTACCGTTTGATTACAAGTAAAGAAATTGCTGCGGAAAATAATGGTGCTCTTGACAAGGTTTATAACGAAACCGTTAAATCTGTCACTGAGCAAATTGAGTCCATGAAATTCAACACAGCCATTGCCCAACTTATGGTCTTTGTCAACGCTGCTAATAAGGAAGACAAACTCTATGTGGACTACGCCAAAGGCTTTATCCAATTGATTGCCCCATTTGCGCCTCACTTGGCAGAAGAACTCTGGCAAACTGTTGCTGCAACAGGTGAGTCCATCTCTTACGTGGCTTGGCCAACATGGGACGAAAGCAAATTGGTTGAAGACGAAATCGAAATCGTCGTTCAAATCAAAGGAAAAGTCCGTGCCAAATTGATGGTTGCTAAAGACCTATCACGCGAAGAATTGCAAGAAATCGCTCTGGCTGATGAAAAAGTTAGAGCAGAAATTGACGGCAAGGAAATCGTGAAAGTGATTGCAGTACCTAACAAGCTGGTAAATATCGTTGTGAAATAAGATAGGAATCCTTCAGAGTAGAATCTGGAGGATTTTTTGAATTTTTTCATGAAAGTATGATATACTATGTGCAATTATAAAGTTTGAAAAGTGAATCAAGGAGAAAACAATGCCAGTAAATGAATATGGTCAGATAATTGGTGAGTCAATGGAAGGTTATACTCCAGGAGAATTGCCTTCCATTGATTTCTTAGAAGGGCGCTACGCTCGGATAGAGGCTCTTTCGGTGGAAAAGCATGCGGAGGATTTATTAGCTGTTTATGGTCCAGGTACTCCTCGGGAGATGTGGACCTACCTCTTTCAGGAACCAGTGGCAGATATGGAGGAACTGGTTACCGTCTTAAATCAGATGTTGGCTCGTAAGGACCGTTTTTACTACGTGATTATAGACAAGGCAACTGGTAAGGCTTTGGGAACTTTTTCTCTCATGCGTATTGACCAGAATAACCGAGTAATAGAAGTGGGAGCTGTCACTTTTTCTCCAGAACTCAGGGGAACACGTATAGGGACAGAGGCTCAATATCTCCTAGCTCGCTATGTTTTTGAGGAGCTCAACTATCGTCGCTATGAGTGGAAATGTGATGCTCTAAATCTGCCATCCAGACGAGCTGCGGAACGTTTGGGCTTTGTCTATGAAGGGACATTCCGCCAGGCAGTCGTATATAAGGAGCGTACAAGAGATACGGATTGGTTATCTATGATTGATAAGGACTGGGCTCAAGTCAAAGCTCGTTTGGAAGCATGGATGGCTACTGAAAATTTTGATAAAAATGGACGGCAGTACAAGAGCTTAAGAGAATTCTGAGAGGTATTGAGATGATGACTATTAGAAGGCAAGAAATTGTCAAGCTAGAGGATGTTTTGCATCTCTATCAGGCAGTTGGATGGACAAATTATACCCATCAACCTCAGATGCTGGAGAAGGCCTTGTCTCACTCCTTAGCGATTTATCTGGCACTTGATGGTGATGCCGTGGTGGGCTTGGTCCGTTTGGTCGGAGATGGTTTTTCATCAATTTTTGTCCAGGATTTGATCGTTTTGCCTAGCTATCAGCGCCAAGGGATTGGTAGCAACTTGATGAAAGAGGCTTTAGGTGACTTCAAAGATACCTATCAAGTCCAACTAGTGACCGAACAGACAGAAAAAAACTTGGGATTCTATCGATCTCTGGGATTTGAAACCTTATCTACTTATGATTGTACAGGAATGATTTGGGTGGATCGAAAAAGATAAAAAAATTATTTTTCTTAAGTAAAGTTTAAGTCTCCTCGTGTATTATATAGTTATTAGATAAAGACCTCCTAATACTCTTCGAAAATCTCATCAACCTTCGTTAGAGTCGACTTAGCTAACTATAGTTATGCTTGCGCCTATCTGCCTAGTCTGATTTCGATTTTCATTGAGTACCCTTTATTTAATGAAATCCCAAACTTTTCTTTTTCATCATAATCTCCTAAAGAAGTCACCCAATCAGGTGGCTTTTTTATGGCTTGGAGAGGAAAATTCCATTTGGAAAAAATTTTTAAAAAAATGATAAATCAAAGAAAAAGTTAAGTTAGCTTTAAGATTCATCTTGTATCATATAATCATTAAATAAAGACCTCCTAACTTTATTTAATGAAATCCTAAACTTTTCTTTTTCATAATAATCTCCCTAATGAAGCCACCAAATTCGGTGGCTTTTTTGTTTGAAAAAACTCCTTAGAAAAGACTAAGGAGAAAGAATTATGTTTTCTTTTTAAGTTGTTGATTTCGATACTGTCTAGGTGTTAAATGATAGTGTTGCTTAAATTGACGGTTGAAGTTTGAAAGGTTGGTGAAACCGACCTGGCTTGCAATTTCTTGAATGCTGAGGTTGGTTTGGACGAGTTTCTCACAGGATTTCTCAAGACGTAACTGGAGCAGGTAGTCCATACAACTGGCTCCAGTATGTTGCTTGAAAATACTCATAAAGTGATTTTTACTATATCCAAATGTTGCAGCCAGTTGCTCAATATGAATGGGTTCTGAGTAGTGCTGTTCAAGGTAGCAAATCACTTCTTTTAGTTTTTGGTATTTTTGGTAGGTATCATCTGTATAGTGTCTATTGACGTATCTATACTTAAAGAGAAGATGAAGCAATTCGTATAGTTTAGATTTTATGAGTAGATCGTAGTATATGCCTTTTTCTTCAAGGATAGAAAAGAGAGAAAGAAGGCAGGATTGAATTTGATCATAGGCCTTATCGCCTGGTGATATTTGAGGAGTGAGGCAAAAGTGACCAGAGTGGAGGGGTTGGATATAGCGTTGGCTAAAGCTGTCAATTTGGCTTCTCCCAAGATAATCTAGATGAATTCGAAAGCTGGTAGAAAATAGTTCTTGATCTTTGTGAGAATAGATAGCATGGAGAGAGGTCGGTTGGATAAGAAAAATATCTCCTTCACGACTTTCAAAGCGTTCTGAGTTGATATGAACGATGGCAGAACCCTTTGTAACATAAATAATCTCTAGCTCAGGATGACAATGATAGATTGTGTCAGGAGATGTTTTGGATAAGATTTGTTTTTCAAAATCATATGGGAAGTCAGATGGGTTATCTCGTAAGAAACGTGAACGGTCTGCCATGGTAAATCCTCCCAATATACTATTACTACTTTTATTATACCAAAAAAAACTTCCTTATCTAGGAAGTTTTCGAGTTTTAAGCTTTCTTTTTCATATAAAAAATAGTAAGCATAAGTCCAATGAAGGCCAAAGCAATAGCAACATAAAAAGCTACACTATAATTTCCATTATTAGCCATTGCCATTTGAACAGCGACCTTGGGAGCGAAAAATGCTGCTAAAGAATATCCAGTGAAGACGATACCGTAGTTGACTCCTTGATTTGCAGGACCGTAATTTTCCATGACGATAGATGGGAAGACCCCCATAACACCGCCAAAGCAGATACCAAGTCCAATAATTCCTAAGGTAAACCCGAGTTGACCAGGGACGATAGTTAGGGAGAATAAAGCTAGGACAATGACAGAATAAATAATTAATAAGGTCTTTGAACGGCCGATTTTATCAGAAAGTGATCCCCAGATAAAACGACCACTAGAGTTTGCGATTGAATAAAGAGAGACATAGAGAGCTGCAGTGCCTGCAGAGAGTCCAAACATTGATTGACCGATTGGTGATGCTTGAGAGGCAATCATCAAACCAGAAAAGGCGCCAACAAAGAACATGCTAATGATAATGTAAAACAGAGGACTTTGTAGCATTTGTTTCCAGTTTTTATTAGTAGGTCCTTGCTTAGTTTGTACTGGAGCTTTCCAGCCTGCTGGTTGGTAGCCACTTGGAGCTGCCTTGATAAAGAAAATTGCACAGATGATAACAACAATATAGACTAGCCCAATTGTACGAAAAGCAAAGAAGGCATCTTGTTTTTGAATGAGATTGCTTGCGACTGGAGAAGCGATGACTGCGGCAAATCCCATTCCGCCTGTCAGAATTCCAGAGGCTAAGCCACGTTTATCAGGGAAGAGACGAAGTGAATTGGAGAGGGCACCTGAATAGGCAAAACCTTGACCAAGCCCTGCCATTAATCCATAGGTCAAATAAAGCATGGCTGGTGAATTGGCATAGCCGGTTAAGTAAAATCCACTAGCAAATAGGAGAGCGCCGAGAGCGATGGTCCATTTTACATAACCTTTGTCAACTAAATAACCTCCTAGGATCATGGGGATAGGGCCGATTGCAGAGTTGATAGCAAATGCTAACATAATATCAGACATGGACCAGCCTGTTGAACTGCTAAGTGGTCCGGCAAAAACAGAAAAGGAATAGACGGCACCTGTGCAAAGAAGAATGGCTGTAGACGCGACTAAAATCCTCCAACGATTGAATGTCTCTTTCATAAAAACATCCTCCTTAAATGTATATTTTTTCACCAAGACTATATCATAGTTAAGGAAACTGGTCAATAGTTTAAGAAGATATTTTGTTAATTTTTTCACGAACTTGTACTAAAGTACGATAATCTGATAGAATAACACGGTCTTTATTATCAAGGATTTACAAGATTTTCTAAAGTAGTATAATGAAAGTAGATTAAATAAATGAAAGGGGTACCAAGATGAAACTAGTTGCTATCGTTGGAACCAATTCAGATCGCTCAACCAATCGGAAACTCTTGAAATTTATGCAAAAGCACTTTTCGGATAAAGCCGACATTGAGGTATTGGAAATCAAACAATTGCCAGCATTTAACGAACCTGAGGACAAGCAAGCGCCAGCTGAAGTTCAAGCTTTTTCAGAAAAAATTCTTGCCGCAGATGGTGTGATTATTTCAACACCTGAGTACGACCACACGATACCAGCACCTTTGGCCTCTGCTTTGGAGTGGATTGCTTATACCAGTCGTGCCTTAATCAATAAACCAACTATGATTGTCGGTGCTTCTCTCGGTTTGCTAGGAACCTCTAGAGCGCAGGCACATTTACGTCAGATTTTAGATGCGCCGGAGCTTAAAGCGAGAGTTATGCCTGGTACAGAGTTCTTTCTAGGTCATTCTGAGCAAGTACTAGATGATGAGTGTCATTTGAACAATCCTGAAAAGGTTGCAGAACTAGAAGAACATTTTTCAGAGTTTCAAAATTTTGTTGAATTAACAAAAGCTTTAGTCAAACCAGAAGATACAAATCGTAAGAAATCTTTCATTTGGGAAGAATGGTTGAAAGCATAAGTATTTCAAGAAAGGAGAACAATCCATGAAACTAGTAGCTATTGTTGGGACTAATGCAAAAAAATCCTATAATCGCAACCTGTTGCAATTTATGAAAAGACATTTTGCTCAGAAAGCGGATATTGAGATTTTAGAAATAACAGATGTACCGATGTTCAATGAAACAGATGATCAAACAGATACACCTATTATTCAGAAGTTCAACCAGGCTATTTCAGAAGCTGATGGTGTCATTATCTCGACACCCGAGCACAATCATACAATTCCATCAAGTTTGAATAGCTTGCTCGAGTGGTTGTCTTTTAACATTCATCCACTAGACGGAAAGCCGACCATGATTGTCGGAGCTTCTTACGATATTCAAGGTTCCTCACGTGCCCAACTTCATCTTCGTCAGATTTTGGATGCTCCTGGGGTAAATGCAACAGTTATGCCAGGTAGTGAGTTTTTACTTGGTCGAGCGCATCGAGCATTTGATGATAATGGAGATTTGATTGATGAGCGAACCGTTGATTTCCTAGATAGTTGTTTTTATCGCTTCCTTCGCTTTGTATCTATTGCAAACCAACTAAACCTTCCTGAAGAAGTTCGCTTTGAACCGGGGACTTACCATGTTACAACTGAAGGCCATAATGGTAAATTACCAATGGATGTAACTGTTTCTGAGGACCGTATTGAAAAAATCGAAATCGATTCTTCTGGAGAATCTTCAGGAATCGCAGATGTCGTCTTTACCCGTATCCCAGCGGAAATCATTGAGGGACAGACCTTAAACGTTGATGCGGTGTCAGGAGCTTCTGTGACTTCAAATGGTGTCTTGGACGGAGTTGCTCGCGCAGTCAAACAAGCTGGTGCAAATCCAGATGTTTTACGGAAACGTTCAAAAGCACCATCTGCTCTAGATAAAGAAGATAAAACCTATCAAGCAGACGTTGTCGTCGTCGGAGGTGGAGGAGCTGGTTTAGCTGCGGCTGCTGCAGTTTTACAAGCTGGTAAGAAGCCAATTGTTGTTGAGAAATTTCCTGCAATTGGAGGAAATACTGTTCGTGCAGGTGGTCCAATGAATGCACCAGATCCAGCATGGCAAGGAACCTTCGCAGCTCATCCAGGTGAGGCACATACGCTTCAAGAATTGATTGCGACAGATGAATCAACGATTGATCCAGAATATCTAGAGGACTTTAGAGCCTTGAAAGTTGAGGTTGAACAGTATTTGCAGAACCCGAGCTATTTGTTCGATTCTACCTTGCTCTATCGTATCCAAACCTATATCGGTGGGAAACGAAAAGATTTACAAGGAAATGAAATTCATGGCCAATACGATTTGGTTTCTGTATTAACCGAACGAGCCCTAGAGTCTGTTCGTTGGTTGGAAGACATCGGTGTTGAATTTGTTCGTAGTGAAGTGACAATGCCAGTTGGAGCCCTTTGGCGTCGTGGCCATAAGCCGGTTCAACCAATGGGGTATGCCTTTATATCCGTCCTACAAAAATATGTTCTAGAACATGGTGGCAAGATTTTGACAGATTCTCCAGTTAAAGAATTGCTTGTAAAAGACGGGGCTGTCAAGGGTGTCAGAGCAGAAGGTCGAAACGGTCAAACCATCATTGTCAATGCAGATGCCGTTGTTCTAGCTTCTGGAGGATTTGGTGCCAATACAAAGATGCTACAAAAATACAATACCTACTGGACTGAAATAGCAGATGATATTGCTACATCTAATACACCAGCTGTAACAGGAGATGGTATTCTTTTAGGGCAAAGTGTAGGTGCAGATTTAGTGGGTATGGGCTTTAGTCAAATGATGCCAGTATCCGATCCAGTGACAGGAGCCCTTTTCTCAGGACTTCAAGTTCCTCCAGCAAACTTCATCATGGTAAATACTGAAGGGAAGCGCTTTGTAGATGAGTACGGTAGCCGAGACAAGCTATCTCAAGCGGCGATTGATAATGGAGGCTTGTTCTATCTAATCGCAGATGAATGTATCAAGGAAACTGCCTACAATACTAGCCAAGAAAAAATCGATGCCCAAGTCAAAGCAGGTACTCTCTATCGTGCAGATACGATAGAAGAGTTGGCGGTTCAGATTGGTGTAGATCCACAAGTTCTAGTGGAAACGATTAAGAATTACAATTCCTATGTAGATGCAGGTTTTGATCCTGAATTTAATAAAGGTAGTTTTGATCTCAAGTGTGAGGTTGCGCCATTTTACGCAACACCGAGAAAACCGGCCGTTCACCATACAATGGGTGGACTCAAGATTGATACTTCAACACACGTTTTGAATGAAAACGGTCAGATTATCCCTGGTTTGTATGCTGCCGGAGAAGTCGCAGGTGGACTCCATGCAGGTAACCGTCTAGGAGGAAATTCACTTACGGATATCTTTACTTTTGGACGTATTGCAGGTCAAACAGCTGTTAAAGAAAATTGTTAGTGATTGATTTAAAAATTAAGGGAATTTTAAGTCTCCTTGTGTATCATATAGTTATTAAATAAAGACCTCCTAACTTTATTTAATGAAATCCTAAACTTTTCTTTTTCATAATAATCTCCCTAAAGAGGCCACCCAATCAGGTGGCTTTTTTGTTTGTGGCTTGGATTTTTGATATAATAGAGCCATGAGTAGAATTTTAGATAATGAAATCATGGGGGATGAGGAGTTGGTAGAACGTACCCTCCGTCCTCAGTATTTACGTGAATATATTGGGCAGGATAAGGTCAAGGACCAGCTGCAAATCTTTATTGAGGCAGCAAAAATGCGTGATGAGGCGCTGGACCATGTTCTTTTATTTGGTCCTCCAGGTTTGGGGAAAACGACCATGGCTTTTGTTATTGCCAATGAATTGGGTGTCAATCTCAAGCAAACATCAGGTCCTGTCATTGAAAAAGCGGGGGATCTGGTAGCGATTTTGAATGATTTGGAGCCTGGAGACGTTCTCTTTATTGATGAGATTCATCGCTTGCCTATGTCGGTGGAAGAGGTGCTTTATAGTGCCATGGAGGACTTCTACATTGACATCATGATTGGGGCTGGAGAGGGCAGTCGCAGTGTTCATTTGGACTTGCCACCATTCACCTTGATTGGGGCTACGACACGTGCGGGGATGCTCTCAAATCCTCTGCGGGCACGTTTTGGAATTACAGGTCATATGGAATACTATGCCCGTGCTGACTTGACGGAAATTGTTGAACGAACGGCAGATATTTTTGAGATGGAAATCACTCATGAGGCAGCTGCTGAGCTGGCCTTACGCAGTCGTGGAACTCCTCGTATCGCCAATCGTCTCCTCAAGCGCGTGCGCGACTTTGCCCAGATTATGGGAAATGGGGTTATCGATGATGTTATTACCGATAAGGCTTTGACCATGCTAGATGTAGACCATGAAGGTTTGGACTATGTAGACCAAAAAATCCTTCGTACCATGATTGAGATGTACGGTGGTGGTCCAGTTGGTTTAGGAACTCTTTCTGTTAATATTGCCGAGGAGCGTGAGACAGTCGAAGATATGTACGAACCTTACCTTATACAAAAAGGCTTTATCATGCGAACTCGTTCTGGACGGGTTGCAACGGCTAAGGCATATGAGCATTTAGGTTATGAATACAGTGAAAAATGAGCAAGAAATTCTAGATGCTTTCAGAGAAAATCCAGATATGATGACCATTCTGACCATCCTTCGTGACCTTGGTCTGAAAGATTCGTGGTTGGCGGCAGGTTCTGTCAGGAATTTCATCTGGAATCTCTTGTCTGACAAATCGCCTTTTGATAGTGAGACGGATGTGGATGTGATTTTCTTTGATCCAGATGTTTCTTATGAGGAAACAGTGTCCCTAGAGAAAAAACTGAGAGAGGATTTTCCTCAGTATCAGTGGGAGTTGAAAAATCAGGTCTATATGCATCTGCACAGTCCCCACACTGTGCCTTACACGAGTTCCCGTGATGCCATGAGTAAGTATCCAGAACGATGTACGGCGATAGGACTCCGCTTGCATGCCGATGCAACTTTAGAGCCCTTTGCGCCCTATGGTCTAGAGGATATTTTAAAGTTTCAAATTTCCCCAACTCCTCATTTTTTAGAGAATGAGGACCGAATGAAGCTCTATCAAGAACGCTTGTCCAAGAAAAATTGGAAAGAAAAATGGGAAAATCTGACTTTCTCAAAAAACTTAAGAAAAATTTAAGTTAGGGACGGTATACTAGGTTCATAAGTTAAGAGGAACTTAACTTAAACTCCTAAAACTTTTTCATAATAATCTCCCTATAAAACTAAGTCGCCCAATTAGGCGGCTTATTTTTTGTCTTTACGGAGAGCTAATAACTTAGCAATAGAAGAAAATAGGGAAATATGGTATAATGAAACGATAGATTTTTGAATAGGAATAAGAACATGTTTGGATTTTTTAAGAAAGATAAAGCTGTAGAAGTCGAGGTTCCAACACAGGTTCCTGCTCATATTGGCATCATCATGGATGGGAATGGTCGTTGGGCTAAAAAACGGATGCAACCACGGGTTTTTGGTCATAAGGCAGGAATGGAAGCCCTCCAAAAGGTGACCAAGGCAGCTAACAAGATGGGAGTCAAGGTCATCACGGTTTATGCCTTTTCAACGGAAAATTGGACGCGCCCAGATCAAGAAGTCAAGTTTATCATGAACTTGCCCGTTGAGTTTTATGACAACTACGTCCCTGAATTGCACGCAAATAACGTTAAGATTCAGATGATTGGGGAGACAGACCGTTTGCCTAAGCCGACTTTTGAAGCTTTGAAAAAAGCAGAGGAGTTGACCAAGAACAATACGGGCTTGATTCTCAATTTTGCGCTTAACTATGGTGGTCGTGCTGAAATTACGCAGGCTCTTAAGGGCTTGGCTCAAGATGTTCTAGATGCTAAAATCAACCCTGGTGACATCACAGAAGATATGATTGGGGACTATCTTTTCACGCAACACCTGCCAAAGGATTTGCGAGATCCGGACTTGATTATCCGCACGAGTGGTGAGTTGCGTTTGAGTAATTTCTTGCCATGGCAAGCAGCCTATAGCGAACTTTACTTTACGGATACCTTGTGGCCTGATTTTGATGAAGCCGCCTTGCAGGAAGCTATTGCTGCTTTTAACCATCGCAATCGCCGTTTTGGAGGAGTTTAGGAGAAGATATGACCAAGGATTTACAAAAGAGAACATTGTTTGCGGTATTGGCCCTGGCAATTTTCCTTCCAGTCTTGTTTGCAGGAGGGCTCTTGTTGCAGATAGGGATTGGCTTGTTAGCCATGCTAGGCGTCCATGAACTCTTGCACATGAAGGGGCTAAAGACTATGACCATTGAGGGCGCTTTGACTCTTTTTGCGACCTTCGCCCTCACAGTCCCTTTAGAAAATTACCTAACTTTTTTGCCTGTTGATGGGAATGTGGTTGCCTACAGTGTTTTGATTACCATAATGCTAGGGACAACTGTCTTCAGTAAAAACTATACGATTGAAGATGCCGCTTTTCCAATTGCTGTGAGCTTTTATGTTGGTTTTGGCTTCAATGCCTTGCTAGATGCTCGGGTGGCAGGTTTTGATAAGGTACTTTTGGCCCTTTTTATCGTTTGGGCGACAGATAGCGCAGCCTACCTGACAGGGATGAATTTTGGTAAACATAAGTTGGCACCAAGAGTTTCTCCTAATAAGAGTATTGAGGGCTTTGTCGGTGGTATTCTAGGTGCGGTACTGATAACAGTGATTTTCATGTTAGTGGACAGCACAGTTGCTCTTCCTTATGGGATTTATAGAATGAGTCTCTTTGCTGCCTTCTTCAGTGTGGCAGGTCAGTTTGGTGACTTGATTGAGAGTGCTACGAAACGCCATTTCGGTGTTAAGGATTCTGGAAGATTTATCCCTGGACATGGCGGTGTGTTGGATCGCTTTGACAGCATGCTGATTGTGTTTCCAATGATGCACTTATTTGGCCTGTTTTAAAGAAAGGAATATTGAATGATTGGATTGCTAACCTTTATCCTCGTTTTTGGGATTATTGTGGTGGTGCATGAGTTTGGACATTTTTATTTTGCCAAGAAATCAGGCATTCTAGTTCGTGAATTTGCCATTGGTATGGGGCCCAAGATTTTTTCCCATATCGGTAAGGATGGCACTGCTTATACCATTCGGATCCTTCCTCTTGGAGGCTATGTTCGTATGGCAGGCTGGGGTGATGATGCGACAGAAATCAAGACTGGAACCCCAGTCAGTTTGACACTTGCCGATGATGGTAAGGTCAAACGGATCAACCTCTCAGGGAAGAAACTGGATCAAACAGCTTTCCCTATGCAGGTAACTCAGTTTGATTTCGAAGATAAGCTCTTCATTAAAGGCTTGGTCTTGGAAGAAGAAAAGACTCTTGCTGTGGATCATGATGCAACGGTTGTTGAAGCAGACGGAACCGAAGTACGCATCGCTCCTCTGGATGTACAGTATCAAAATGCTTCTATCTGGGGCAAGCTCATCACCAACTTTGCAGGTCCCATGAATAACTTTATCTTAGGTGTTGTTGTTTTTTGGATCCTAATCTTTTTACAAGGCGGTGTTAGAGATACTCAGACAAATTTCTTTCATGTCATGCCAGAGGGAGCTTTGGCTAAGGTCAGCGTAGCTGAGACCGCTCAAATTACCAAGGTCGGCTCGCATGAAGTTAAAAATTGGCAAGACTTGATCCAGGCTGTGGAAGCTGATACCAAGGACAAGACTGCCCCGACCTTGGATGTGACCATTTCTGAAAATGGTAGCGAAAAACAAGTTACTGTGACTCCAGAAGAGAATCAAGGACGCTACATTCTCGGGGTTCAACCGGGGGTCAAGTCGGACTTTTTATCCACGTTTGTTGGTGGATTTACGACAGCTTCTGACTCAGGACTTCGCATCCTTTCGGCTCTGAAAAACTTGATTTTCCATCCAGATTTGAACAAACTCGGTGGTCCTGTTGCCATTTTTAAGGCAAGTAGCGATGCTGCTAAAAATGGAATTGAGAATGTTCTCTATTTCCTAGCTATGATTTCCATCAATATCGGGATTTTTAACTTGATTCCGATCCCGGCTTTGGATGGTGGAAAGATTGTGCTCAATATCCTAGAGGCTATCCGCCGTAAACCCCTTAAACAAGAAATTGAAACCTATGTCACTCTAGTTGGGGTTGTCATTATGGTCGTCTTGATGCTCGCCGTGACTTGGAATGACATCATGCGAACCTTCTTTTAAACATTAAAGGAGTAATTATGAAACAAAGTAAAATGCTAATTCCTACGCTTCGCGAAATGCCAAGCGATGCTCAAGTTATCAGCCACGCCCTTATGTTGCGTGCCGGTTATGTTCGTCAAGTTTCTGCCGGTGTTTATTCTTACCTACCACTCGCTAACCGTGTGATTGAAAAGGCTAAGAATATCATGCGCCAAGAGTTTGATAAGATTGGTGCGGTGGAGATGTTGGCTCCTGCCCTTCTCAGTGCCGATCTTTGGCGTGAATCAGGTCGTTATGAAACCTATGGTGAAGACCTTTATAAACTGAAAAATCGTGAAAAGTCAGACTTTATCCTAGGTCCAACACACGAAGAAACTTTTACAGCTATTGTTCGTGACTCTGTCAAGTCTTACAAGCAATTGCCGCTCAACCTTTACCAAATTCAACCTAAGTACCGTGATGAAAAACGTCCACGTAACGGACTTCTCCGTACGCGTGAGTTTATCATGAAAGACGGATATAGTTTCCATGCTAATTACGATAGTTTGGACGTGACTTATGACGAGTACAAGGCGGCCTACGAACGTATTTTCACTCGTAGTGGCTTGGACTTCAAGGCTATCATCGGTGATGGTGGCGCCATGGGTGGTAAGGATAGCCAAGAATTTATGGCCATTACACCAGCCCGTACAGACCTTGACCGCTGGGTTGTCTTGGACAAGTCAGTTGCCTCATTTGATGAAATTCCTGCAGAAGTGCAAGAAGAAATCAAGGCAGAATTGCTTAAATGGATGGTTTCTGGTGAAGACACCATCGCCTACTCAAGTGAATCTAGCTATGCGGCTAACTTAGAAATGGCAACAAACGAGTACAAACCAAGTAACCGTGTCGTTGCGGAAGAAGAAGTGACTCGCGTCGAAACTCCAGACGTTAAATCCATCGATGAGGTGGCAGCCTTCCTAAATGTCCCAGAAGAACAAACAATCAAAACCCTCTTCTACATGGCAGATGGTGAGCTTGTTGCAGCCCTTCTAGTTGGAAATGACCAACTCAATGAAGTCAAGTTGAAAAACCACTTGGGTGCAGATTTCTTTGATGTTGCGAGCGAGGAAGAAGTAGCAAATGTTATCTCAGCTGGCTTTGGTTCGCTTGGCCCAGTTGGTTTGCCAGAAAATGTGAAAATCATTGCAGACCGTAAGGTACAAGATGTTCGCAATGCTGTTGTGGGGGCTAACGAAGATGGATACCACTTGACGGGTGTGAACCCAGGTCGTGATTTTACTGCAGAATACGTAGATATTCGCGAAGTTCGTGAGGGTGAAATTTCCCCAGACGGACAAGGTGTCCTAAACTTCGCTCGTGGTATCGAGATCGGTCATATTTTCAAACTCGGAACTCGCTACTCAGCAAGCATGGGTGCAGATGTTTTGGACGAAAATGGCCGTGCTGCGCCAATCATCATGGGATGTTACGGTATCGGTGTTAGCCGTCTTCTCTCGGCAGTTATGGAACAACACGCTCGCCTCTTTGTTAACAAAACACCTAAAGGGGAATACCGTTATGCTTGGGGAGTTAACTTCCCTAAAGAATTGGCACCATTTGATGTGCACCTGATCACTGTCAATGTCAAAGACGAAGAAGCACAAGCCTTGACAGATAAACTTGAAGCTAACTTGATGGATGCTGGTTACGAAGTCTTGACAGATGACCGTAACGAACGTGTCGGGGTTAAATTCAGCGATAGCGACTTGATTGGTCTGCCAATCCGTATCACTGTTGGGAAGAAAGCAACTGATGGTATTGTAGAAGTTAAAATCAAGGCAACTGGTGACACCATCGAAGTTCACGCAGACAACTTGCTTGAAACGTTTGAAATCCTCAGCAAGAAATAAAAACTATAATCAGAAGAAAAACAAGGAAAAAATGTAACTAGTTTTTACCTTGTTTTTTCTATATAATGGGAAAAATGAGTAAACGAAGAGGTAAAGCTATGCTAAAATTTCCAAAGGATTTTGTCTGGGGTTCCTCCACTTCTGGACCACAAACTGAAGGGCACGTGCCTGGTGACGGCAAGGGGGACAATCTCTGGGATTATTGGTATCAGGTGGAACCCAATCGCTACTACAATGGGATTGGACCTGATAAAACATCGACCTTCTATGAAAACTGGGAAAAGGATATTGAGCTTTTGGTAGAGACTGGGCATACAGCCTTTCGTACTTCTATCCAGTGGTCTCGCATTTTCCCACAAGGCCGTGGAGAGGTCAATCCACAAGGGGTGACTTTCTACCGTCAGGTCTTTGAAGCTATTAAGGTCAAGGGGATTCGTCTTTTAGTCAATCTCTACCACTTTGACCTGCCATTTGCCCTGCAAGAAGATGGGGATGGATGGGAAAATAAGGCAACCGTCAGGGCCTATGAAGACTATGCTCGTTTTTGTTTTGAGACTTACGGTGACTTGGTGGACCAATGGATTACCTTCAATGAACCCATCGTCCCCGTAGAATTTGGTTATTTTTATGATGCCCATTATCCTCACAAGGTAGATGCTAAGGCGGCGGTTAAGGTTGCTTATCATACGCAATTGGCTAGCAGTCTTGCGGTTAAGGCCTGTCATGAGATTTTGCCTGATTCTAAGATTGGGATTGTCCTCAACTTGACACCAGCCTATCCACGTAGTCAGCACCCCGCAGATGTCAAGGCCGCTCGCATTGCCGATCTCTTCCAAGCTCAATCTTTCCTAGACCCATCTGTCTTGGGAGCTTATCCAGAGGAATTAGTAGAAATCTTGTCTGAGCATGATTTGCTGCCAGAGTACACTGTTGAAGAGTTAGAACTCATTCGCGAGAATACAGTTGATTTCCTTGGAGTCAACTACTATCAGCCTTTGCGCGTTATGGCGCCACGTTTTGCCAAGCACCCGGATAGTCCACTCTTGCCAGAACATTTCTATGAGCCTTATATCATGCCGGGCCGTAAAATCAATCCTCACCGCGGTTGGGAAATCTACGAGCAGGGGATTTATGATATTGCTCAAAATATCAAGGAAAATTATGCTAATATTGAGTGGATGCTGACCGAAAACGGCATGGGTGTTGAAGGGGAAGATAAATTCCGTGTGAATGGCATGATTCAGGACGACTATCGTATCGACTTTGTCAAAGGACATCTGCGTGAACTTCACCGTGCCATTGAAGACGGAGCTAATTGTAAGGGTTACTTAATCTGGACCTTTATCGACTGCTGGTCATGGCTCAATAGTTATAAAAATCGCTACGGTCTGGTTGAGCTTGACTTGGAAACACAGGAACGTCGCCTGAAGAAATCAGGCCACTGGTTCAAGGAACTCAGCGACCATAATGGATTTTAAGAATAAAAAAGTGAGATGGTGTTCATCTCACTTTTTATTACAATATCATCACCAAGGTCCCAATCGTAATCAAGATACAGCCAATAATTGTTTTAAACGTCAGGACATCCTGTAGGAAGAAAAAGGCTAGAATGAGGGTAATGACGAGACTGAATTTATCGACAGCAGATACCTCAGTCGCATTGCCCATCTGTAGTGCCTTGTAGTAGCAGAGCCAGGAGGCGCCAGTGGCCAAGCCAGATAAGATGAGAAAGAGCCAACTTTTTCTACTGATGTTGACAATTTCGGTCTGACTATTGGTCAAGAAAACCATGGCCCAGGCCATAAGAATGACAACGACCGTACGAATAGCGGTTGCTAGATTGGATGGAACTCCCTCAATCCCAATCTTGGCTAAAATTGACGTTAAGGCTGCAAAGATAGCAGATAAAAGTGCGAAGAAAAACCACATGGCCAATACCTCCTCCCCTTATTATAAGTAATTGATGCTGACTTGTCAGGTATCAAGTGAAATCTTGATAAAATACCAGATAGAAAAACTATACCAATTTTTATTCTTGACAAGTGAGAAAAACAAGTATATACTGTTTTTGCTGATTCTGTAAAAGGGAAATCAGACTATACCAATTTAAGGAGAAAGCACAGCTGGTCTGTGTCGTATATACTATGTGTGGAATTGTTGGTGTTGTTGGAAACACAAATGCAACTGATATTTTGATTCAAGGGCTTGAAAAGCTCGAATACCGTGGCTATGATTCTGCGGGGATTTTTGTCCTAGGTGGTGCTGAAAATCATCTAGTTAAGGCTGTCGGTCGTATCGCAGAATTATCTGCTAAGACAGCTGGTGTTGAGGGGACAACTGGTATCGGACATACGCGTTGGGCGACTCACGGAAAACCAACTGAGGACAATGCTCACCCACACCGCTCTGAGACAGGACGTTTTGTCTTGGTGCACAATGGGGTGATTGAAAACTATCTCGAAATCAAGGAAGAATACCTTGCAGGTCACCACTTCAAGGGGCAAACCGATACGGAAATCGCTGTTCACTTGATTGGGAAATTTGCAGAAGAAGGTCTCTCAGTTCTTGAAGCCTTCAAAAAAGCTCTTCACATCATCCGTGGTTCTTATGCCTTTGCCTTGATTGACTCTGAAAATCCAGATATCATCTATGTCGCTAAGAACAAATCTCCACTTTTGATTGGTCTTGGAGAAGGCTATAACATGGTCTGCTCCGATGCTATGGCCATGATTCGTGAGACCAACCAATACATGGAAATTCATGACCAAGAGTTGGTAATCGTCAAGGCTGATAGTGTCGAAGTTCAAGACTATGATGGCAATCGCCGTGAACGTGCTAGCTATACTGCGGAGCTAGACTTGTCAGATATCGGTAAGGGAACTTACCCTTACTACATGCTCAAGGAAATTGATGAGCAGCCAACAGTGATGCGCAAACTCATCCAAGCCTACACAGATGAGGCCGGTCAAGTAGTGGTTGACCCAGCTATCATCAAGGCTGTTCAAGATGCAGACCGCATCTACATTCTCGCTGCTGGAACATCGTACCACGCAGGATTTGCTTCTAAGAAAATGCTGGAAGAATTGACAGATACACCTGTTGAACTTGGAATTTCATCTGAGTGGGGCTACGGTATGCCACTTCTCAGCAAAAAACCACTCTTCATCTTTATCAGCCAGTCTGGTGAAACAGCGGATAGCCGTCAGGTTTTGGTTAAGGCCAATGAAATGGGCATTCCAAGCTTGACAGTGACAAACGTGCCAGGTTCAACTCTTTCACGTGAAGCCAACCATACTATGCTCCTTCACGCAGGTCCTGAAATTGCCGTGGCATCAACCAAGGCCTACACAGCACAAATCGCAGCCCTTGCCTTCCTTGCAAAAGCAGTCGGAGAAGCAAACGGGAATGCCAAAGCGCAAGCCTTTGACCTGGTTCATGAGTTGTCAATCGTAGCTCAGTCTATCGAATCAACCCTTTCAGAAAAAGAAACCATTGATGCAAAGGTTCGAGAGCTTCTTGAAACAACTCGCAACGCTTTTTACATTGGACGTGGTCAAGACTACTATGTAGCCATGGAAGCCAGTCTCAAACTCAAAGAGATTTCTTACATCCAATGTGAAGGCTTTGCGGCAGGAGAACTCAAGCACGGAACCATTGCCTTGATTGAAGAAGGAACGCCTGTCTTGGCCCTCTTGTCAGATCCAGTCCTTGCTAACCACACTCGTGGAAATATCCAAGAGGTCGCAGCCCGTGGTGCTAAGGTTCTCACTATCGCAGAAGAAAATGTTGCTAAAGAGACAGACGATATCGTTCTTACGACTGTCCACCCTTACCTCTCACCAATCTCAATGGTCGTACCAACGCAATTGGTCGCTTACTTTGCAACCCTCCACCGTGGTCTTGACGTGGACAAACCACGTAACCTTGCTAAGTCAGTAACAGTAGAATAAGCTAAGAAAGTCTAGTTCATCTAGACTTTTTTGCTCTCTCTTGGTATACTTGAGTGAGGAGTATTTTTGCTCGCCTTTAATTTTTTATAAGGAGAAGAAAATGAAGAAGAAAAAAAGTATTATTGCTATGCTGGTTGGTATCGTCTTGTCTAGTTCTTTCTTGATACGTACGGTCTTGATCCATCAGGCGAGACAAGCGAAAAAGCAAAACCTGGAACGGATTGCTGCGGTGCAAGAGACGGTTCAGTCTCAAGATCAAAAGAAAGCTGAAGAGCAGAAAGAACACTTTAAAAAGGCATTTGAAGGTATGGATAAAACTTCCATTCTAATGAAAAACTATGATAGCCACACACCGATTAATGGAGACTACAGTTTTGGTACCAAGGATGGCGTGTACTACCTAGTAGAATTAAAAACAGGGAATAAAGTAGCTCTGGAAGGTGTGGACAAGGCCTTTCCATTGTCTGTCAAAAATGAGGACACAAATAGTACGGAGCTTGCCCTGGTTGTCCGTAAAGACCAAGTTTGGTACATGATTGATACAAAGGGTGAGACGATTTACACTTTTGAACAAACAGAATTGACAGAAAACTCGAAGTTGACTTTGAAAGACAATAAACTACAGGTAGAATAAACTAAGAAAGCCTAGTTCATCTAGGCTTTTTCTAATGAGCAAATCCATTGAAAGTAAAACTAATTAGTGATAAAATACTCTAAAAACTAAAAGAGATAGCGAGGAAACAGGATGGTAGAATTAGGAATTTCAACATTTGGTGAAACAACCGCTCTGGAAGCGACTGGGCAGATTTACAGTCATGATGAACGCATTCGTCAGTTGGTGGCAGAAATTGAGCTGGCTGATAAGGTTGGTTTGGATGTGTTCGGGATTGGGGAGCATCATCGGGAGGACTTTGCGGTATCGGCGCCAGAGATTATTCTTGCAGCTGGGGCAGTCAATACCAAGAAGATTCGTTTGACTAGTGCGGTCAGCATTCTCTCGAGTATGGATCCGATTCGCTTGTTCCAACAATATGCTACCATCGATGCCTTGTCAAATGGACGGGCAGAGATTATGGCTGGGCGTGGTTCATTTACCGAGTCTTTCCCACTGTTTGGCTATGACTTGAAAGACTATGAAGCCCTCTTTGATGAGAAATTAGACATGCTCCAGTTAGTCAATGAAAAGACCAAGATAGACTGGCAAGGTCAATTGACCCAAAGCATTGCTGGAAAAGAAGTCTATCCCCGTCCAGTTCAGGACAAACTGCCATTGTGGGTGGCGACAGGTGGCCATGTCGAATCAACAGTGAAGATTGCTCGGGCAGGGCTGCCGATTGTCTATGCCATTATTGGTGGTAATCCGCGTTATTTTAAAAAGCTGATTCAAGCTTATCGTGAGATTGGAAGGGATGCCGGTCATGCGAATAAAGACCTAAAAGTGGGGGCTCATTCTTGGGGCTGGATTGCTGAGTATGGCGAGCAGGCGGTGAAAGATTATTTTCATCCAACCAAGCAAGTGGTGGACGCGATTTCCAAGGACCGTCCACACTGGCAGGAGTTGACCTATGAGCAATATTTGGAGCAAGTTGGTCCAAATGGTGCCATGTTTGTGGGAAATCCAGATCAGGTCGCAGAAAAATTGATTCGCATGATTGAGGATTTAGACTTGGACCGTTTCATGCTCCATCTACCGCTTGGTTCTATGCCACATGATCAAGTTTTGAGAGCCATTGAACTCTTCGGCACACAAGTGGCGCCGAAAATACGTGCTTACTTTGCCATGAAAGAGGGGTTATAAAAAAATTCAATCGGCTTGATAGAAAATCTATATCAACTCCTTTTTGAAAAATAGATGAAAATAAAGTGAATCTTTGAAAGGCTAGTAACATCAAGCTTTTCAGGGATTTTTTTCTTTACAGATATAAAAATTTCCAATCGAGTTGATAGTCAATATATATTGGGAAAAGGGGAAAAGGAGTGGTAAGATGGTTTCATTCCAGATGGAAGGAATGGAGGAGATTAAAATGAGTATTAGTCAATCTCATTTAGAAGAAGAATTTAAATGGTTTCATAGTCACCCTGAATTGTCATTTGAAGAATTCGAGACAACGAAACGAGTAAGACAGTTATTAGAAAAAACTGGCATTGAGATTCTAGATTTACCCTTAAGAACGGGCCTAGTAGCAATTATTAGAGGTAATAAGAGTGGGCCAACAATTGCCATCAGAACAGATATTGATGCCCTTCCTATCCAAGAAAACACATCTCTAGACTATCGTTCTACCCATTCAAATGTGATGCATGCATGTGGTCATGATTTTCATCTAACTTCTGTATATGGAGCAACACTCCAGTTGCATGCGCTAAGAAAAGACTTAAAAGGTACTATAAAAATTATTTTTCAACCAGCTGAGGAAATTTTTTCAGGAGCTGTTTATGTGATGGAAGCGGGCGTTTTGGATGATGTCGATGCTATATTTGGTTTACATGTCAATCCCTCTTTGCCTGTAGGAACTGTTGCTATTAAAGCAGGTAGTGTTACAGCAGCCGTGGATCGTTTTCAAATCACTCTACGAGGAGTGGGAACTCATGCAGCTCACCCGGATCAGGGAATTGATCCCATCATTGGGACAACCCAATTAGTGACAGCTCTACAGTCAATCATCAGTAGAAATGTCAATCCTTTTTCAACAAACTTAATTAGTGTAACTCATATAAAAGCTGGAGCAACTTGGAATGTGATACCAGAAGATACTTTTGTTGAAGGGACTGTAAGGACTTTAGATATGGTGGATAGGCAATTTATTAAAAAGAGGATTTATGAACTAACAGAAAATATTGCACAAGCCTTTAATCTAAAATCGGAGATTAATTGGATTGCAGGACCTCCGGCAACCAAGAATGACGGAAAATTAGCTGAGTTTGCCACAGAAATTGCTCAAAAAAGTGGATTGGAAGTTGTCCAGCCAGCAGATAGTTTAGGTGGAGAGGATTTTGCCTTCTATCAACAAAAGATTAAAGGAATGTTTATTCTGGTAGGAACAGGCGAATCTTATCCTTTACATCATCCAGAGTTTCAAGTGAATCCAGGAGCTCTTCTTGCCACTTCGAACTTGCTAGCAAGAATTGGGAAAGAATATTTAGAGAAACTTGTTGAGAAAGGGGAGTAAATGATTGAATTAAGAGACGTTACGAAACAGTTTCAAACCAAACAGCACACGGTTACTGCCTTAGATAAAGTTTCCCTAAAAATTGAAAAGGGTGATATCTTTGGAATTATTGGTTATTCAGGTGCTGGGAAGTCGACATTGCTAAGAATGGTAAATGGATTAGAGAAGCCGAATGAGGGCGATGTTATTGTCGCAGGTAAGTTAATCAAAGATTTGACAGAAAATGAACTCAATCAACTTCGGAAAAAAATTGGAATGGTGTTTCAACAGTTTAGTTTGTTAGAAACAAGAACAGTATTTCAAAATATTGCACTTCCTTTGGTATTGTTAAGAAAGAATAAGAGTGATATCGATCAAAGAGTAGAAAAACTACTTGATTTTGTGGACTTAAAGGATAAAAAGGATGTTCCAGTAAATAAATTGTCAGGAGGACAAAAACAACGTGTAGGTATCGCTAGGGCTTTAGCCACAAATCCAGAGATTCTACTCTGTGATGAGGCGACAAGCGCTTTAGATCCCAAAACAACACAATCTATCTTGAAATTATTAAAAAAAATCAATCAAAACTTTGGGATTACGATCTTGTTGATTACTCATGAAATGGAAGTTGTAAAGGAAATTTGCAATAAAATGGCTGTCATGGAACATGGGGAAATCGTAGAACAAGGTAGTGTTGTAGATTTGTTTACTTCTCCAAAAAATGACTTGACAAGAAGTTTTATTCATACCATTGTGAATCACAATATTCCACGAAGTATTTTAAAAAGACTTGATCAACGATTTCCTATCTATAGATTGACTTTTTTAGGTGAGAATTCAGAACAGGATCTTCTATCAAGAATCAATAAAGAATATAAGGTTTCGACTCGGATTTTATCTGCTTCTGTAAATGAAGTAGGGGAAACTGTTTTAGGAATTTTGTTTATCCAAATTGAAGGAGAAGAAAATTTACTCAAAGAGGTTGAGGAGTATGTTCGTAAAAATCAAGTTTCAATAGAGAGGGTTGAGTATGGTGAAGGATTGGTTACAAATTAGTAGTGATAAATTAGTTGAATCAGCGAATCAGACCATATATATGATTGGTTGGTCCTTATTTTTTGGAATGTTACTGGCGATTCCCTTGGGATTAGCAATGACTTTATGCAGAAAAGGTGGCCTAAAGGAAAATTTAGTTGTATTTTGGATTATCAATGGTATTGTAAATATTGTTCGTTCAGTTCCATTTGTTATTCTATTGGTGTTTATAGCACCAATAACAAAAATTGTTGTGGGGACTCGGATTGGAACTACTGCAGCTATTGTTCCCTTGGTTTTGTATATTGCACCCTACTTAGCTCGCTTAATAGAGGCTTCTTTATTGGAAGTGAAATCTAGTGTATTGGAGGCAGCTCAGGCAATGGGAGCCAGTACATTGCAGATTATCTGGCATTTTCTATTACCAGAGGCAAAAGCTTCGCTTATTTTAGCTTTGACAACAGGAACAATAGGTTTGCTTGGCGCGACGGCTATGGCAGGTACGATTGGAGGAGGGGGAGTTGGAGATTTGGCCTTAACTTACGGTTACCAACGCTTTAATACATCCCTGATGTTTGCTACTGTCGTGATTTTAATTGTGATTGTTCAACTGATTCAAGCAATTGGAAATTATTTATCTCATAAATTTAGATAGAAGGAAAGAAAAAATCAATGAAAAAACTAACAAGTGTGATTCTATTTTTAGTAGGACTACTGTTTTTAGTAGCCTGTTCAACAAATGGTGGAAGTACAGAATCTGCAAAAGAACAATCCTCTGATAAGAAAGTTATCAAGTATGGGAAGGCTGCAGGTCCTTATACAGTTTTATTTGAAGATGCTATTATTCCCATCTTAGAAAAGGAAGGGTATCAATTTAAGGTAGTGGAATTTTCAGACTTACTACAGAATGATACAGCTCTAAATGAAGGTGAGATTGATGTCAATGTTGAACAACATACTGCTTATATGGAAAATTTCAATAAAACGCAAAATGGAGATCTTGTTGCTATTAGTAAAATTCCAACAATTCCAGCAGGTATTTTCTCATCTAAGAATAAAGATTTAAAAGCTATCGCTAAAGGAGCAAAAATTGCCATTCCAAGCGATGCTTCAAATACAGCTCGTGCTTACAAGTTACTTGAAAAAGCAGGTTGGCTAAAACTAGATCCAAATGCATCTGTTTCGAAATTGACGAAAGACGACATTGTTGAAAACCCTTATCAACTTGAGATTACGGAAATGGATTCAGCTAATATCCCTAGATCTTTGGATGACTTTGATTTCGCAGTTATAACAGGAAGTATTGTTTACAGTGCAGGAATTGATGCTTCAACAGCTTTGTTGCAAGAGGATATCTTGGAACATTTGATTTTACAAGTGGTCGTTAAAGAGAAAAATAAAGATAGTGACTGGGCAAAGGCAATCAGAGATGCTTACCATTCAAAAGAATTTAAAGACTATTTAGAAAAAAATAATAAGGGCTTGTGGTTTGTACCGAATGATTGATTTTATAGATAAAAAATAAAAACAACACCCCATGACTAGAAGATTCTTCTGACCATGGGGTGTTTTCTCTATAGGAGGGCTTGGTTATACTCTTCGAAAATCTCTTTAAACCTCGTCAGCTTCGCCTTATCTACAAGTTCAAAGCTGTGCTTTGAGCAGCCTGCGGCTAGCTTCCTAGTTTACCCTTTGATTTTCATTGAGTGTTATTTCTTTTTCTTGTTTTTTATCAACCATCCAAGTCCGAGAAGGGCAAGGATGCTGAATCCAGCAAGGGCAAGAAGGGATTTGTTCTCAGTACCTGTGTTTGGAAGGAGGTTTTGAGAGTTAGCCTCTGCAGCAGTTTCTTGAGTTTCAGGATTGGCTACTAGGTTTTGAGCTTGACCTTGTTCTTGTTCGACTTCCAAGCTAGAAAGGTCAAATTCTGGTTTTTCTTCCACAGCTGGAGCGACAATGGCACCACCTTGAGACAAGCGGAGAACAACGGCAGTGAGAGCGTTCAATTTCAAGCCTTTTTCAGTCCATTCGAGACCTTGAGGTTTAACGATTCCTACTGGTCCGGCTTGATTTTCATCTGCGAGGACTTCAGCCTTTCTCAAGTGAGCAAAGGCAGTTCCTAGAGTAAATTCACGAGCCTTATCATCCGCATTGACAAAGACAGCGTAGACATCACCGTTTGGAGCAGTAATTTGGTAGCCGATGACTACATCTTCTTTTTCAACACCATTTTGTCCTGGGACAGTAATGAGTTGGACGCGCTCTTTGATATCTTGTAGACTCTTGAGTCGGAAAGCGTCCGTAGATTGACGAAGAGCAATCAGACCTTTCATGTAGTCACGACTCTTGACATTTTCAGGATATGCTTTGCTATCGGTAGCCTTGGTCCAATCAAACTTATTGACGGCATCACTAGAGTCGTAAGAGTCATGGATAAAGTAAGGATAGACAAATGGCTTGCCGTCTTTGTCACGCAACAAGTGAGACTTGTTTGGAACCTTATCTTCAGGAACAGGAGTCTTATAGGCTGGATCAAGGAATTGTTTGGTACGTCCATATTCCTGCCCAGAGTGGATAAACGGAGTTCCTTGAGCAGTCAAGACCATGAGGTTTCCAAGTCGCAAACGACGATGGATCTCAGCGTAGTTTTCAGCCTTGCTTGGGTCTTTTTTGATAGACTGAGCAATAATGTCAAAGAGGGTCAAGTTATCATGGGCTGCGATATACTGGATAACATCTCCAGGACTGTCTGCTTCAAAGTTAGTTGGTTGAGCAATGAGATTTTTAAAGATGGTATTGATATCGCGTTTTCCACCTGTGATAAAGGCAGGTTGGCCTTCGTTTGGATAACCAGACTTGAGGTTGTTACGGAGATCATCTGAAAAGACAGCGACAGTATCGGTATGTTTCATCCAATCTTGGTCAGCAGGCTTAGTAGGCATGTTTTCGTCACCAGCATAGGTTCTCCAACCTTCGCCTAGCATGATTAGATTTGGGTTAAGGGCGCGTGCAGCTTTGTAAGCTTCTTCAATTGAAGCCGCATCGTGATCACCCATCATATCGAAACGGAAACCATCCACTTTGTAGGTTTCAACTAGATACTTGATAGAGTCTACCAAGACACGCTTAGACATGTAGTGGGTTGTTCCCAAACGACCGCCACCGAAGCTAGTACGTGGAGTTCCGTCTGCATCCATAAAGTGATAGTAGTTTGGCTCAATATCTTCAAAAATATCAACATTTGCAGTATGGTTGTAGACCACGTCCAGGATAGCCCCCATGCCACGTTTGTGGATTTCGTTGATGAGGTTTTTGAATTCTGCGATACGTTTTTCTGGATCCTTAGGATCGCTTGAGTACATACCAGTCAAGGAGAAGTAGTTTTGAGGGTCATATCCCCAGTTGTAGTTGCTGTTGCTTGAAGCGTAGGCAGACAAACGTTCATGGTTTTTCAATTCGTTGACAAAGTAGTAAGACAAGACTGGAAGGAGCTGGATGTGGGTCACACCCAAGTCTTTGAGATAGTCCAGTTTTTCGATAAAGGCTTCAAAGGTACCAAATGGCTTGGTCAAGTCTTTTGCGATGGCAGGATCCGAAGTGAAGTCACGCACATGAGCCTCATAGATAACGACATCTTCACGTGATTTGAAGTTACGAATCTTTCCATAGGTCAAGTCTTGCGGACCTAACTTCGCTGGATCGACAAAGGCAGCTTTAGCGACCTTATGAGCGGCATCTGTTTTTGCTAGGTCACTATTCCAAGCCGCTAATGATTTGGCATAAGGGTCAAGAACGAGGACAGTTTTACCTTGGCGCTCGATCTGGTAGTGGTAGTAATAGCCAGTGTAGTTGCTGATACCGAGACCAGAGTTTGCATCTAGAGTTTGTTTCCAGGTTCCTTTTTCTCCTTTTTCAAGGGCGACAGTTCCAACTACCTTTTCAGGGTCTTTCTTGTCATAGACAACAACGGAAACCTTATCAGCACTTGGAGACCAGAGGGTGAGGTCAACACGCTTGCCATCTTCTTTTAGAGTTGCGCCGAGTGGACCATCGTAACTGTAGGACTCATCCTTGAGGCGCCAGCTTGAACGTGTGGTAAAGCGGTCTGAATTGTAGCTGACAGTGTAAGGGTGTTGAGTGTCAGAGAAGTCGCCGATGTAGGTCACTTTTTTACCTGCCTCATCCACTTCCACGTCTGTGATAGCTACTTTATTCCCTTGGTAATCAGTGATGCTGGAGTGTTTGAGGATATCGTCTTTCTTAGCTCCAACGAGGGTAGAAAAACTGCTTTCGATACGAGATTTAGCCACGTGTTGGGCACCAGTCATACGGATATCGTGAACGTAGTAGGGGTTGGTGTAGATGGTTTCGTCATCATCTTTGAGGAAAATCTGACTGTGATTTTTTAGATCAGTGAATTTATAATCTTCTTTTCTGATTTTCACATCATCGCCTTTCTTGCTTTCGTCTAGTAATAAAAATCCAAATTCTCTTGCAGCTTCATTGAGTGGGATATCAATGTAACGGCCATATTTTCCAGTTGCTATAAAGTCAGTACCGTCAGGCCATTCTCCACTACTTGGGTTCTTGACATCGCCCCAATACCAAAGAGATTTTTTGTCATAGTTTCCATCGGTGCGGTAGTAGTTGACACGAATAGTTCCTGCTGGTTGAGGGCGGTAGTTGTATACCTTGTAGTTTTCATCTAGCCAGGCCTCATTCATTTTTGGAGAGAGGCGCTCTACAGAACGGTCTCCAGTCAGGTTATCCCCCTTGGTATTGTTGATGAGGAAGCTGACTTTCTTGGCTTGCTCATTTTTGAGTTTGACATCTAGATAATAGCCGTAGTCATCTTGCTTGGCATCCTTGAAGGACTTGGTTCCAGTGGGCCAGTTTTCAGACGGCTTCTCAACATCGTCCCAAGTCCAAAGACCTTGAGAATCTTTGTTCTCTTCAGGGAGTTTTTTTACATGGATACGGAAGTGGTTGTCTGCGATGGGTTCTTCAGAGGATGTGTCAGCTTGTGGTTTTTGTTCTGAAGTTGGCGTTGCAGTGCTAGCATCTACTTTCTCTTCCTTGCTGTTAGCCTGGCTTGTGCTAGCATCTTCTGTTTTGGGTGTTTCTGGCGCTGTAGTAGTTTCCCCAGCTGGAGCTTCTTTTTTAGAATCAAGGGAAGCGTTTGCATTCTTTTGTTCAGAAATAGGCGTTTCCGTTTGAGTTTGACTCGTTTCAGTTTCAGTAGGGGCCTTGGCCACAGCGCTAGTATTTTCCTGAACTTGAGGGAGGTTTCCGTTAGCCGAAATGGTTGGCATTGTAGCTGAAAGCAGGACAACGCTAGCACCGATAAGGACAGATCCTGTTCCATTTTTTAAGGAACGAATACCGTAAATCATTTTTTCTCAGTTTGAGATAGGATTTTTTTATCACAATTCTCCTTGTGTAGTTGTTCCCTATCAGTATAGCACGAGGTAAACATTAGTGCAAGCGTTTTCCTAATTTTTGAGAGAAAATAGAATGCTTCATTCTCTTGAAATTTTAAAATAATATATAGGAGAAGATTGTTTAAAAAATAGTAAAAAACCTTGAAAAATCTAGCTAAATAAGGTATAATGTGAATAATCATTTGTCGTAGGTTTTGTCTGAAATATTGTCCAGACAAGGCTCACAGCAGTTAAATCTTCTGAAAAAGTCAGATTTAGCTGCTCTTTTTGTGCTTTTTTTCAGGTTTTTGAGTACTTGTAACAAAGATTTAAAGATTCTGAAAATTCATCAAAGGGACACGGTGATAGGGGTTTTAAAAACCATATGACGATTAGAAAAGCCTGATTGACAAGGCTTGGAATTTATTTACAAAGGAGAATCATCTTGGCAGGACATGACGTTCAATACGGGAAACATCGTACCCGTCGTAGTTTTTCAAGAATCAAAGAAGTTCTTGACTTACCAAATTTGATTGAAATTCAAACGGATTCATTCAAAGATTTCCTAGATCACGGTCTTAAGGAAGTATTTGAAGATGTATTGCCAATTTCAAACTTCACAGACACAATGGAGTTGGAATTTGTTGGCTATGAAATCAAGGAACCAAAATACACGCTCGAAGAAGCTCGTATCCACGATGCTAGCTACTCAGCACCAATTTTTGTAACCTTCCGCTTGATCAATAAAGAAACAGGCGAAATCAAGACCCAAGAAGTCTTCTTTGGTGATTTCCCAATCATGACCGAAATGGGTACTTTCATCATCAATGGTGGTGAACGTATTATCGTTTCTCAGTTGGTCCGCTCACCAGGTGTTTACTTTAATGACAAAGTAGACAAGAACGGTAAAGTGGGCTACGGTTCTACTGTTATTCCTAACCGTGGAGCTTGGTTGGAACTTGAAAGCGACTCAAAAGACATCGCTTATACTCGTATCGACCGTACTCGTAAGATTCCATTTACGACCTTGGTTCGTGCGCTTGGTTTCTCTGGTGATGATGAAATCTTTGATATCTTTGGTGACAGCGAATTGGTTCGCAACACTATTGAAAAAGATATCCACAAGAATCCAATGGACTCTCGTACAGACGAAGCCTTGAAAGAAATCTACGAACGCCTTCGTCCAGGTGAGCCTAAGACTGCTGAAAGCTCACGTAGCTTGCTTGTAGCACGTTTCTTTGACCCACGCCGCTACGATTTGGCAGCTGTTGGTCGTTACAAGATCAATAAAAAACTCAACGTTAAAACACGCTTGCTCAACCAAACCATTGCGGAGCCATTGGTAGACCCTGAAACTGGTGAAATCTTGGTAGAAGCTGGTACCGTTATGACTCGTAGCGTGATTGAAAGTATCGAGAGTTACTTGGATGGCGACTTGAACAAGATCGTTTATATTCCAAACGATGCAGCTGTTCTGACAGAACCAGTTGTCCTTCAAAAATTCAAGGTTGTTGCCCCAACGGACCCAGACCGTGTTGTAACCATCATCGGAAATGCCAATCCAGACGACAAGGTTCGTGTTGTAACTCCTGCGGATATCCTTGCAGAGATGAGCTACTTCCTTAACTTGGCAGAAGGTATCGGACGTGTGGATGATATCGACCACCTTGGGAACCGTCGTATCCGTGCAGTTGGTGAATTGCTTGCCAACCAAGTACGTCTTGGACTTTCTCGTATGGAACGTAATGTCCGTGAACGTATGTCTGTTCAGGATAATGAAGTTTTGACACCGCAACAAATCATCAACATCCGTCCAGTAACAGCTGCGGTTAAAGAATTCTTTGGTTCATCACAGTTGTCACAGTTCATGGACCAACACAACCCGCTTTCTGAGTTGTCTCACAAACGTCGTTTGTCAGCCTTAGGACCTGGTGGTTTGACACGTGACCGTGCTGGATATGAAGTTCGTGACGTGCACTACACTCACTATGGTCGTATGTGTCCAATCGAGACACCTGAAGGACCTAACATCGGTTTGATCAATAACTTGTCATCTTACGGGCACTTGAACAAGTATGGTTTTGTTCAAACACCATACCGTAAGGTTGACCGTGAAACTGGTGTAGTCACAAACGAAATCGTTTGGTTGACAGCCGATGAAGAAGATGAATTTACTGTAGCGCAGGCTAACTCTCGCCTCAACGAAGACGGTACTTTTGCTGAGAAAGTTGTCATGGGACGTCACCAAGGGGTCAACCAAGAGTATCCAGCAGAAGTGGTTGATTACATGGATGTGTCACCAAAACAGGTAGTTGCCGTTGCGACAGCATGTATTCCTTTCTTGGAAAACGATGACTCCAACCGTGCCCTCATGGGTGCCAACATGCAACGTCAGGCTGTGCCTTTGATTGATCCAAAAGCACCTTACGTTGGTACTGGTATGGAATACCAAGCAGCTCATGATTCTGGAGCGGCTGTTATTGCCCAGTATGATGGTAAAGTTACATACGCAGATGCTGACAAGGTAGAAGTACGCCGTGAAGATGGTTCATTGGACGTTTACCACATCCAAAAATTCCGTCGTTCAAACTCAGGTACTGCTTACAACCAACGCACTCTTGTTAAAGTTGGCGATGTCGTTGAAAAAGGCGACTTTATCGCTGACGGACCTTCTATGGAAAAAGGGGAAATGGCGCTTGGACAAAACCCAATCGTTGCCTACATGACATGGGAAGGTTACAACTTCGAGGATGCCGTTATCATGAGCGAACGCTTGGTCAAAGACGATGTCTATACATCTGTCCACCTCGAAGAATATGAATCAGAAACGCGCGATACAAAGCTTGGGCCTGAAGAAATTACTCGTGAAATTCCAAACGTTGGTGAAGATGCCCTTAAAGACCTTGACGAGATGGGTATTATCCGTATCGGTGCTGAGGTTAAAGAAGGCGATATTCTTGTAGGTAAAGTAACACCTAAGGGTGAAAAAGACCTTTCAGCTGAAGAACGTCTCTTGCACGCTATCTTCGGAGACAAGTCTCGTGAAGTGCGTGACACTTCTCTCCGTGTACCTCACGGTGCTGATGGTGTCGTTCGTGATGTTAAGATCTTTACACGTGCAAATGGAGATGAGTTGCAATCAGGTGTTAACATGCTGGTTCGCGTCTACATCGCTCAAAAACGTAAGATCAAGGTCGGAGATAAGATGGCCGGACGTCACGGAAACAAAGGGGTTGTCTCTCGTATCGTTCCTGTAGAAGACATGCCTTACCTTCCAGACGGAACTCCAGTCGATATCATGTTGAACCCACTTGGGGTGCCATCACGTATGAATATCGGTCAGGTTATGGAGCTCCACCTTGGTATGGCAGCCCGTACTCTTGGTATCCACATCGCAACACCAGTCTTTGACGGAGCAAGTTCTGAAGACCTTTGGGACACTGTTAAAGAAGCAGGTATGGATAGCGATGCTAAGACAATCCTTTACGACGGACGTACAGGTGAGCCGTTTGACAACCGTGTATCAGTTGGTGTCATGTACATGATCAAACTCCACCACATGGTTGATGATAAATTGCACGCGCGTTCAGTCGGACCATACTCAACCGTTACCCAACAACCACTCGGAGGTAAAGCTCAGTTTGGTGGACAACGTTTCGGTGAGATGGAGGTTTGGGCTCTTGAAGCCTACGGTGCGTCAAATGTTCTCCAAGAAATCTTGACTTACAAGTCTGACGATATCAACGGACGTTTGAAAGCTTATGAAGCCATTACAAAAGGAAAACCAATTCCAAAACCAGGTGTTCCAGAATCCTTCCGAGTTCTTGTCAAAGAATTGCAATCTCTTGGTCTTGACATGCGTGTCCTTGACGAAGATGACCAAGAAGTGGAACTTCGCGACTTGGATGAAGGAATGGACGAAGATGTCATCCACGTAGATGACCTTGAAAAAGCCCGCGAAAAAGCAGCCCAAGAGGCTAAAGCAGCCTTTGAAGCAGAAGAAGCTGAGAAAGCAACAAAAGCGGAAGCAACAGAAGAAGCTGCTGAAGAATAAGCAGTTCACTTAGAATAGAAAGGGAAGAAATAGTGGTTGATGTAAATCGTTTTAAAAGTATGCAAATCACCCTAGCTTCTCCAAGCAAAGTCCGTTCATGGTCTTATGGAGAAGTCAAAAAACCTGAAACAATCAATTACCGTACGTTGAAACCAGAACGTGAAGGACTCTTTGACGAAGTCATCTTTGGTCCTACAAAAGACTGGGAATGTGCTTGTGGGAAGTACAAACGCATTCGTTACAGAGGGATTGTTTGTGACCGCTGTGGGGTTGAAGTAACGCGTACGAAAGTTCGTCGTGAGCGTATGGGGCACATCGAGTTGAAGGCTCCTGTATCTCACATCTGGTATTTCAAGGGGATTCCAAGCCGTATGGGCTTGACCCTTGATATGAGTCCTCGTGCCCTCGAGGAAGTTATCTACTTTGCGGCTTATGTGGTGATTGATCCGAAGGATACACCACTTGAGCACAAGTCTATCATGACAGAGCGCGAATACCGTGAGCGCTTGCGTGAGTATGGTTATGGTTCATTCGTTGCCAAAATGGGTGCCGAAGCCATCCAAGACCTTTTGAAACAAGTAGATCTTGAAAAAGAAATTGCTGAACTCAAAGAAGAGTTGAAAACAGCTACTGGACAAAAACGTGTCAAAGCTATCCGTCGTTTGGATGTTTTGGATGCCTTTTACAAGTCTGGTAACAAACCTGAATGGATGATTCTCAACATCCTTCCAGTTATTCCACCAGATCTTCGTCCAATGTTGCAGTTGGATGGTGGCCGTTTTGCCTCATCTGACTTGAACGACCTTTACCGCCGTGTTATCAACCGTAACAACCGTTTGGCTCGTTTGCTTGAGTTGAACGCACCAGGTATCATCGTTCAAAATGAGAAGCGTATGCTTCAAGAAGCGGTTGACGCTTTGATTGATAATGGCCGTCGTGGTCGTCCGATTACAGGACCAGGTAGCCGTCCACTGAAATCATTGAGCCACATGCTTAAAGGTAAACAAGGACGCTTCCGTCAAAACTTGCTCGGTAAACGTGTTGACTTCTCAGGACGTTCCGTTATCGCCGTTGGTCCAACTCTTAAGATGTACCAATGTGGTGTGCCACGTGAAATGGCGATCGAACTCTTTAAACCATTCGTTATGCGTGAAATCGTTGCCCGCGACATCGTGCAAAACGTCAAGGCAGCTAAACGTTTAGTGGAACGCGGAGATGAGCGGATCTGGGATATCCTCGAAGAAGTAATCAAAGAACACCCAGTACTTTTGAACCGCGCACCTACTCTTCACCGTTTGGGTATCCAAGCCTTCGAGCCGGTCTTGATTGACGGTAAGGCCCTTCGCTTGCACCCGCTTGTCTGTGAAGCCTATAATGCCGACTTTGACGGTGACCAAATGGCCATCCACGTACCGCTTTCAGAAGAAGCTCAAGCAGAAGCTCGTATCTTGATGTTGGCTGCTGAGCACATCTTGAACCCGAAAGATGGTAAACCAGTTGTTACTCCATCTCAGGACATGGTTTTGGGTAACTACTACTTGACCATGGAAGAAGCTGGTCGTGAAGGTGAAGGAATGGTCTTCAAAGACCGTGACGAAGCTGTGATGGCTTACCGCAATGGTTATGTTCACCTCCACTCACGTGTTGGTATTGCAACAGACAGCCTCAACAAACCTTGGACAGAAGAGCAAAAACACAAGGTCTTGCTGACAACAGTTGGTAAAATCCTCTTCAATGACATCATGCCAGAGGGTCTGCCTTACTTGCAAGAACCAACAAATGCTAACTTAACAGAAGGTGTTCCAGCTGAGTACTTCTTGCCACTAGGTGGAGATATCAAGGAAGCAATCAGCAATCTTGAACTCAACCCTCCATTCAAGAAGAAAAACCTTGGGAATATCATCGCCGAAATCTTCAAACGTTTCCGTACGACAGAAACTTCTGCCCTACTTGACCGCATGAAGAACCTCGGTTACCACCACTCAACTCTTGCAGGTTTGACAGTGGGTATTGCCGATATCCCAGTCGTTGAAGACAAGGCTGAAATCATCGAAGAATCACACAAACGTGTAGAACAAATCACCAAACAATTCCGTCGTGGTATGATCACGGACGATGAGCGCTACAACGCTGTTACAGCTGAATGGCGTGCTGCTCGTGAAAAATTGGAGAAACGTTTGGTTGCCAACCAAGATCCTAAGAACCCAATCGTTATGATGATGGACTCTGGAGCCCGTGGTAACATCTCAAACTTCTCACAGCTTGCCGGTATGCGTGGTCTGATGGCCGCTCCGAACGGACGTATCATGGAATTGCCAATCCTTTCAAACTTCCGCGAAGGTTTGTCAGTACTCGAAATGTTCTTCTCAACTCACGGTGCCCGTAAAGGTATGACCGATACGGCCCTTAAGACAGCCGACTCAGGTTACTTGACTCGTCGTTTGGTTGACGTTGCCCAAGACGTTATCATCCGTGAGGACGACTGTGGAACAGACCGTGGTCTCTTGATCCGTTCTATCGCAGAAGGAAAAGAGATGATCGAGTCTCTCGAAGAACGTCTCAATGGTCGTTATACTAAGAAAACTGTTAAACATCCAGAAACTGGTGCAGTGATCATCGGTCCAAATGAGTTGATTACAGAAGACAAGGCGCGTGAAATTGTCAATGCTGGTGTGGAAGAAGTTACTATCCGCTCTGTATTTACATGTAACACTCGTCATGGTGTCTGCCGTCACTGTTACGGTATCAACTTGGCGACTGGTGATGCGGTTGAAGTTGGTGAAGCAGTTGGTACAATCGCTGCCCAATCTATCGGGGAACCTGGTACACAGCTTACAATGCGTACCTTCCACACGGGTGGGGTTGCCTCAAATACCGATATCACTCAGGGTCTTCCTCGTGTCCAAGAAATCTTTGAAGCCCGCAATCCTAAAGGGGAAGCGGTCATCACAGAGGTCAAAGGACAAGTTACAGCTATCGAAGAAGACGCGTCAACTCGTACCAAGAAAGTCTTCGTTAAGGGTGAAACTGGCGAAGGTGAGTACGTGGTTCCGTTTACAGCACGTATGCGTGTCGAAGTTGGAGACCAAGTCTCTCGTGGTGCAGCATTGACAGAAGGTTCTATCCAACCGAAACGTCTCCTCGCTGTTCGTGATGTCTTATCAGTTGAAACCTACCTTCTCGGTGAAGTACAAAAAGTTTACCGCAGCCAAGGGGTAGAAATCGGTGACAAACACATCGAGGTAATGGTTCGTCAAATGATCCGTAAAGTTCGTGTCATGGATCCAGGTGACACAGACCTTCTTATGGGTACCCTCATGGACATCAACGACTTTACAGATGCTAACAAGGATGTTCTTATCGCAGGTGGAGTTCCAGCGACTGGTCGCCCAGTTCTTATGGGAATCACCAAAGCCTCACTTGAAACAAATAGTTTCTTGTCAGCGGCTTCCTTCCAGGAAACAACCCGTGTCCTTACTGATGCGGCCATCCGTGGTAAGAAAGACCATCTCCTTGGACTCAAGGAAAATGTTATCATCGGTAAGATCATCCCAGCTGGTACTGGTATGGCTCGCTACCGTAACCTTGAACCACAAGCCATCAATGAAGCAGAATATCTGGCTCCAGAACAAGAAGAGGCAGAACTTGCTCCTGTAGAGGAAGTTGTGGAAATCCAAGTTGAAGAAACAGTAGAATAAAAGCAAACAAGAGAACCTTTGGGTTCTCTTGTTTTATTTCAGAAAAATTTTCCCACTTTTTCATAAAGTATGGTAGAATAGAAGAACTAAAATGCCAAGGAGGTGTCCGTATGGAACAAACATTCTTTATCATTAAGCCAGATGGTGTGAAAAGAGGGCTGGTTGGCGAAATTCTGCAAAGAATGGAACAACGTGGTTTCAAACTCGAAAAATTAGAGTTACGTTCAGCAGTTTCAGAAGCTTTGATTGACCAACACTATCAAGACTTGGTTGAAAAAAGTTTTTATCCTCCTATCCGTCAGTTTATGACTTCAGGACCAGTAGTGGTGGGCATTCTATCAGGTCCGAAAGTGATTGAAACTTGGCGGACCATGATGGGGGCTACTCGTCCAGAAGAAGCTCTGCCAGGAACTATCCGAGGAGATTTTGCCAAGGCTGCAGGAGACAATCAAGCCATTCAAAATGTAGTTCACGGCTCCGATTCGGAAGCTTCTGCAAAACGTGAAATTGCTCTCTGGTTTAAGGATTAGACTGGTAAAAGAACAGTTCTGTGCACAACAGAGCTGTTTTTTGGTCAGTTGAGCACAAAAAATGGACACTTGAGGCGGAAGCTATCATTTCAAACTCCTCACAAGGTATAATCCCATATAGGGAGGGAAAAGAAATGGTAAAATCAATTCGCCTATTGTTACTGATTGCAGTCGTCCAGATTAGTTTTAGTAGTTGTCTATTATGGAAAGAATCCTTTTTATCGTTGAAGCAGACCAATGCTTATTTTTTGATTTTGATAGTAGGAATTTCTGTTTTTTGTGCTGGGATAAATTATTTTCATACAGCAGGCCAGTCAAAGCACAGTATTTTACATGTTCAAAAGAAAGTGAGTCTTATTTATGGCCTCCTTTTAGTAGTCAATCTTTTGGCAACCTGTCTGCTTCTCTCAGAAAGCATCCAAACCACTAGCAGACTGCAGCAGGAACTGGTTGACCTCTTTTTACCCTCCTTCTTTTTCTTGCTAGGAGTAGATCTATTGATTTTCTTACCTTTTGATAAAATTTTTCGCGATATAGAAAATCACCTAAATAAAAAGAAAACAGTCGTCATTTCCGTTCTAGCTACGATAGTTTTCTTGAGGAACCCCATAGTGATTTCCTCGATTCTTCTTTATATCAGTGTTGGTTTTCTATGCGCACGTTTCCTTTTTCCAAAATGTATCCAAAGGGAAATCTCCTTTTATGGACACCTGATTCGGGATATCCTGTTTGTTTTTTCAATAGTTGTATTCTTTTAAGTAGAGGAGAATTTTTCAAAATTGTTATAGTAAGTTCATAAAGAAAATTCACACAAAAGAAAACTTTTTGGTATAATAGTAGCATGCACACAAAAAATGAAGAAGAGCTTCTAGCTCTCGGAGAAAGATTAGGTCATTTGCTTCAAAAAGACGATGTTCTGATCTTGACTGGAGAGTTGGGTGCGGGTAAAACAACCTTTACAAAGGGCCTTGCTAAGGGCTTGGATATCCATCAGATGATTAAAAGTCCAACCTATACCATTGTCAGAGAGTACGAAGGGCGTTTGCCACTTTACCACTTGGATGTCTACCGTATCGAAGGTGATGCTGATTCTATTGACTTGGATGAGTTTCTCTTTGGAGGTGGTGTGACTGTTATTGAGTGGGGGCATCTTTTGGGTGAAGATTTACCAGATTCTTACTTGGAATTGGAAATTTTGAAAGAAGCTGAGGGTCGTTGTCTTCATTTTACGGCTCATGGCTCTCGGGCTGGACAACTCATCAAGGAGCTTCAAGATGGAGTATGAGTTGTGTATTCGTGAGGCAGAGACATCAGATGCTACAGCCTTAATTGCATTTTTAGATTGTGTCGGTCAAGAGACAGATTTTACCAGTTTGGATGAAAATGGTATCATGATGACAGCTTCTGAAATGGCTCTTTTTATCGAAAAACAAGCTGTATCAGAGAATCAAATTACTCTCCTCGCCTTACTGAATGATGAGATTGCAGGAGTTTTAAATATCACAGCGGACCAACATTTAAGAGTTCGACATATCGGTGATGTTTTTTTAGCAGTTCGCAAGAAATTTTGGAACCAAGGCTTGGCGACTATACTTCTAGAAGAAGGCATCGAGTGGGCTAAAGTCAGTGGCGTCTTGCGCCGTTTGCAACTTAGTGTACAAAAACGAAACGAGGCTGCAGTCCACCTCTATTCAAAAATGGGATTTATCACAGAAGGCTTACAAGAAAGAGGAGCCTATTTAGCAGAAGGGATATTTTTAGATGTTTGTCTTATGGGCAAGCTGATAAATAAATAACGAGATGATTAAAAAATTAATTGGAATGGTGCTAGGTTTCCTAGCAGTAACAGTTTTAGGTGTAGCGGTTTATGGCTATACCATCTACCAACAGGGAACAGAAACCCTAAGTAAAAAGACTTACAAAAAAATCGGGGAAGAAACCAACGTTATCGAAGCGACGGAGCCTCTGACCATCCTCTTGATGGGGGTAGATACGGGAAATGTGGAACGTACAGACCCGTGGGCGGGAAATAGTGATTCCATGATTCTCCTGACGGTTAATCCCAAAACAAAGAAAACCACTATGATGAGTTTGGAACGGGATATTTTGACCAAGATTGAGACTGGAAACGGTCAAGTTCAGGAAGCCAAACTCAATGCGGCCTATGCTAATGGTGGTGCGGAACTTGCAATTTCTACTATTCAAAAGATGATGAATATCCACATTGACCGCTATGTGATGGTTAACATGCAGGGGCTTCAACAATTGGTGGATGCAGTTGGTGGGATCACCGTCAACAATACACTCGGTTTCCCAATTTCGATTGCTGACCAAGAAGAGTTCAATAAGATTTCCATCGGTGTTGGAGAACAAACTTTGAATGGGGAGGAAGCCTTGGTGTATTCACGGATGCGTTACCAAGACCCAGAGGGAGACTATGGTCGTCAAAAACGTCAACGTGAAGTCATTCAAAAAATCGTTGAGAAGGTTTTGAGCCTAAACAGTGTGAGTCATTATCAAGGTATCCTCAAAGCTTTGAGTGATAACATGCAGACCAATGTGGACTTGTCAGCTAAGAGCATTCCACAATTGCTTGGCTATCAAGATTCTTTCAAGAATATCGAAACGCATCAATTGCGTGGGGAAGATGCTGAGCTACAGGGAATTTCTTATCAAATCGTCACTTCAGAACATATGCTCGAGATGCAAAATCTCTTGCGTCGTTCACTAGGTAAAGAGCCAGTGACAGAATTGGAAACCAATGCGGTACTGTACGAAACAGCCTTTGGTCGGACAGCACCTTCAACCAGTACTAACGCTTCAAACGAAGAAGCAGAATAAGAAAAGAATCAAATCGTGGGAAATTTCCTGCGATTTTTTCAAAAAAATTCGAATAGATAAGTAGGAGGAAACATGAAAGCAGAAATTATTGCTGTCGGAACAGAAATTTTAACAGGGCAGATTGTCAATACCAATGCTCAGTTTTTATCAGAGAAACTAGCCGAAATCGGGGTAGATGTCTACTTCCAAACTGCTGTTGGAGATAATGAAGCTCGTCTTTTGTCCTTGCTTGAGATTGCGAGTCAACGTAGTAATCTTGTGATTTTGACAGGGGGCTTGGGACCAACTGAGGATGATTTGACCAAACAAACCCTGGCAAAATTTTTAGGAAAAGATCTAGTGTTTGACCCTCAAGCGCAAGAGAAACTGGATATTTTCTTTGCTCATAGACCTGACTATGCTCGGACACCGAATAATGAGCGCCAAGCCCAAATTGTAGAAGGGGCGACTCCACTGCCAAATGAGACAGGTTTAGCAGTAGGAGGAGTATTGGAAGTGGATGGTGTAACCTACGTGGTCCTTCCAGGACCACCTAGTGAATTGAAACCTATGGTATTAAATCAACTCTTGCCCATGCTGATGACAGGAACCAAACTGTACTCACGAGTGCTCCGTTTCTTTGGAATTGGGGAGAGTCAGTTGGTGACCATTTTGGCGGATTTGATTGACCATCAAACCGATCCGACTTTGGCACCGTATGCCAAAACAGGAGAAGTGACCTTGCGCTTGTCTACAAAAGCAGTTAGTCAAGAAAAGGCTGATCAAGCACTGGACATCTTAGAAAATCAAATCTTGGATCGTCAAACTTTCGAGGGGATTTCTCTACGAGATATCTGTTATGGATATGGGGAAGAAACCAGCCTCGCAAGTGTCGTTGTAGAAGAGCTAAAGAAGAGACAGAAAAGCATTACTGCGGCAGAAAGCTTGACGGCAGGTCTCTTTCAAGCGACATTAGCAGACTTTTCGGGCGTTTCAGCAATCTTTAATGGCGGTTTTGTCACTTACAGTTTAGAAGAAAAGTCTAAGATGTTGGATATTTCCGAGCAAGAGCTAAAAGAACACGGGGTCGTTTCTGAGTTTACGGCTCGAAAAATGGCAGAGCAGGCACGGCTCAAGACTCAGTCTGATTATGGAGTCAGTCTGACAGGTGTAGCTGGGCCAGATAGCCTAGAGGGGCATCCAGCTGGCACGGTTTTTATTGGACTGGCACATGCAAAAGGGACAGAAGTGATCAAGGCTAATATCGCAGGACGGAGTCGAGCAGATGTACGTCACATCGCGGTTATGCATGCCTTTAACCTAGTTCGCAAGACTTTATTAAGTGACTAAATTTTGGTATAATGAAAGATAGGTCGAAGGACCAGTAGAATATAGGAGAACAAAATGGCGAAAAAACCAACAAAAAAATTAGATGAAATTGGGAAAAAATTTGGAGCTGACCGTGAAAAAGCATTGAACGATGCTCTTAAATTGATTGAGAAAGACTTTGGTAAGGGTTCAATCATGCGCTTGGGTGAACGTGCAGAGCAAAAGGTGCAAGTGATGAGCTCAGGCTCATTGGCTCTTGACATTGCCCTTGGTTCAGGTGGTTATCCTAAAGGACGTATCATCGAAATCTATGGACCAGAATCATCTGGTAAGACAACGGTTGCCCTTCACGCTGTTGCGCAAGCACAGAAAGAAGGTGGTATTGCAGCCTTTATCGATGCGGAACATGCTCTTGACCCAGCCTATGCTGCAGCCCTTGGTGTGAACATTGACGAATTGCTCTTGTCACAACCAGACTCAGGTGAACAAGGTCTTGAAATTGCTGGAAAATTGATTGACTCAGGTGCAGTTGACCTTGTCGTTATCGACTCAGTTGCGGCCCTTGTACCTCGTGCGGAAATTGATGGGGATATTGGAGACAGTCACGTTGGTTTGCAGGCTCGAATGATGAGCCAGGCCATGCGTAAACTCGGAGCTTCTATCAATAAAACCAAAACAATTGCCATCTTTATCAACCAATTGCGTGAAAAAGTTGGGGTCATGTTTGGAAATCCAGAAACAACACCTGGTGGACGTGCTTTGAAATTCTACGCTTCAGTCCGTTTGGATGTTCGTGGAAGCACACAAATCAAAGGAACTGGTGACCAAAAAGATACCAATGTCGGTAAGGAAACCAAGATCAAGGTCGTGAAAAACAAGGTAGCTCCACCATTTAAGGAAGCCTTTGTTGAAATCATGTACGGAGAAGGGATTTCTAAAACTGGTGAGCTCTTGAAGATCGCAAGTGATCTCGATATCATCCAAAAAGCGGGAGCATGGTACTCTTACAAGGGTGAAAAAATCGGACAAGGATCTGAAAATGCTAAGAAATACTTGGCGGATCACCCAGAGATTTTTGATGCTATTGACCATCAAGTTCGTGTTCAATATGGGTTGATTGAAGATGAAGAAGCTTCTGATCATAGTCCAGTAGCGGAGGCGACTTCTAATCAAGAAGTAACACTTGACCTTGGCGATGATCTTGGAATCGAAATTGAAGAATAAAAATAAAAGCGGAGAAGTCTTTCTCTGCTTTTTATGTTTAATTATTAACTCTCCATAAGCTTCAAAAGCGTAATAAAAGAGTATTTAATCAAAAAAATTAAAAAAACTGTTGCAATTTTTTTAATTTGATGATAAAATTAAATCATTCTATAAAAAGGAGACTACTATAATGGAAAAACGCCTTGTTCGTAACGTACAAGACAAAAAGATTGCTGGTGTTTGTGCAGGTATCGGTGACTACTTTAACATGGACCACACACTTGTTCGTGCACTTTGGATCATCTTCACCCTACTTGGTGGTTCTGGAATCTTAGCTTATGCTGTTCTCTACTTCCTTCTTCCAGAAGGCAATGCAGAAGCTTAAGCCATAGAGAGAATAAAAGTTTATTCTGATCAGTTGAAAATAAAAAATGCATGTAATCGTGGTTACATGCATTTTTATATGTAGCTTCTATCGAAAAAGAGATGTTCTTCACCAGATGGACAAGTCCTGTTTAATGGTCACTAAAACGACGATACTCTATATGAAAGTCAAAATAATGTTCATTCTGTAACTTTTGGAAGATATCGCGATAGGCTTCTTCGTCAAAATGGTCGCCACGGTAGAGAATTTCAAAACTCAAACCCTCGTACTCTAGAAAAGCGTTGGCTGTTCTGAAACCATTTTGGCGATAGAAATCCATGCGGGACTTTCTTTGCTCCAAGTTATCGCATTCTTCATCTAATCGCTCGACTTCAAGCAACATGGTTCGCTGGTAAAACTCAGTCAGCTTCTCGATAATTTCCTTTCCGTACCCGTGGCTTCTCAGGTGGGGCATGATGGCAAAAAAGCTGATATAGAAGGCCTTTGGGTTGGAGATGGCAAAAGCAAAGCCGACAAATTCTTCTTGGTTATAAAAAGCAAAAAAGTGGGCGTCTTCTCGGTCCTGATAGCGTAAAAACTCTGACAGAGGAACTCGTTCTTCCTCGGGGAATGCTTCCTTGTTTAGCTTCTCAACCTTATCCAGATCGGGAAATACATCGGTAATTAATTGACTGGTCAAACTCATAAATGACCTCCTTTTCTTGATTATAGCAAATTGTCTCTCTGTAAGCAATTGATTGCAAACTTAGTGACAGAGCCTTGTCGCTCCTTTAGAAAGCTGATATAATAGCTTTATGAATAAGAAACGATCCGTGGACTTGATACATGGTCCTATTCTTCCTGCGCTGTTAAGCTTTGCCTTTCCAATCTTGCTGTCTAATATCTTTCAACAGCTTTATAATACAGCTGACGTCTTGATTGTTGGACGATTTCTTGGTCAAGATTCCTTGGCAGCAGTAGGGGCGACAACTGCCATTTTTGACTTGATTATAGGCTTTACGCTTGGTGTTGGAAATGGCATGGGGATTGTCATTGCCCGCTATTATGGGGCTCGTAATTTCACTAAAATTAAAGAAGCAGTAGCAGCAACTTGGATTTTAGGTGCTCTTTTGAGCATTGTGGTCATGCTGATGGGCTTTGTCGGTCTGTATCCACTCCTGCAATATTTAGATACCCCTGCAGAAATCCTCCCCCAATCCTATCAATATATTTCTATGATAGTGACCTGTGTCGGTGTCAGCTTCGCCTATAATCTCTTTGCAGGCTTGTTGCGGTCTATTGGTGATAGTCTAGCAGCTCTTGGCTTTCTGATTTTTTCTGCCTTAGTTAATGTGGTTTTGGATTTGTATTTTATTACGCAATTGCATCTGGGAGTTCAATCTGCGGGGCTTGCTACCATCATTTCGCAAGGATTGTCAGCGGTTCTCTGTTTTTACTATATCCGTAAGAGTGTTCCAGAACTGCTTCCTCAACTCAAGCATTTTAAATGGAACAAGGCCTTGTATGCGGATCTCTTGGAGCAAGGTTTGGCTATGGGTCTGATGAGTTCGATTGTGTCCATTGGTAGTGTGATTTTACAGTCTTCTGTCAATACTTTTGGAGCTGTGATTATTAGTGCACAAACAGCAGCTCGACGGATTATGGCCTTTGCTCTCCTTCCAATGACGGCTATTTCTTCTGCTATGACGACCTTTGCCTCTCAGAATCTTGGGGCCAAGCGACCAGATCGCATAGTCCAAGGTCTTGGTATTGGGAGTCGTTTGAGTATGTCCTGGGCAGGTTTTGTTTGTATCTTCCTCTTTTTTGCCAGTCCTAGTTTGGTTTCTTTCTTGGCCAGTTCGACGGATAGTTACTTGGTAGAAAATGGTAGTCTTTACCTGCAAATCAGTTCAGTCTTTTATCCGATTTTGAGCCTTTTGCTGATTTATCGGAATTGCTTGCAGGGATTGGGGCAGAAAGTCCTTCCTCTAGTTTCCAGCTTTATAGAACTAATCGGGAAAATCGTTTTTGTGGTTTTGATTATCCCTTGGGCAGGCTATAGGGGGGTTATCCTTTGTGAACCCCTTATCTGGGTTGCCATGACTACCCAACTGTACTTTTCACTTTTCCGCCATCCCCTGATAAAAGAAGGAAAGGCAATCTTGGCAGCCAAAGGACAATCCTAGCTGGATTTGCTGAATAAAATCCATTTCCTCTAGTGAAAATCGAAAAAACTTGTGTTATAATAAGAAAGATTAAAATGTGAAAAAAGGAGATTCCTAATGGGACGTAAATGGGCCAATATCGTAGCCAAGAAAACGGCTAAAGATGGAGCTAACTCTAAAGTATATGCAAAATTTGGTGTAGAAATCTATGTAGCAGCTAAAAAAGGTGATCCAGACCCAGAATCAAACACTGCTTTGAAATTCGTTATCGACCGTGCGAAACAAGCCCAAGTGCCAAAACACGTTATCGATAAAGCGATTGATAAAGCCAAAGGAAACACAGACGAAACCTTTACAGAAGGACGTTACGAAGGTTTTGGACCAAATGGTTCTATGCTGATCGTTGATACTTTGACTTCTAACGTCAACCGTACGGCAGCTAATGTCCGTGCTGCCTTTGGTAAAAACGGCGGGAACATGGGTGCTTCAGGTTCGGTTTCATACCTCTTCGACAACAAGGGTGTGATCGTATTTGCGGGTGAGGACGCTGATGCAGTCTTTGAGCAATTGCTTGAAGCAGATGTGGATGTGGACGATGTCGAAGCTGAAGAAGGAACAATCACTGTTTATACAGCTCCAACAGACCTTCACAAGGCTATCGTTGCCCTTCGTGAGTCTGGCATCGAAGAATTCCAAGTGACTGAATTGGAAATGATTCCTCAGTCTGAAGTGGAATTGTCAGGCGAAGACCTTGAAACCTTTGAAAAACTTTACAGCGTTCTTGAGGACGATGAAGACGTACAAAAGATCTACACAAACGTAGATGGATTCTAATAGAAAAACGAACAGTTTTACTAGCTGTTCGTTTTTTTGATATTTGAACTTAGACTCTGGTTTCAGAATCGTTTTGTTTCTTGCTTTTTTCTAGACCTAGACCGACTGCATGTTTTTGGACGAGCAAGAGCTGTCCATTGTTCTGTTTTGCAAAAGTTAAGGTAACGGTCTTGAACTTGTCTCCAATGGAGATATAGGTGATTTTTCTCGTATCGTACCCTCCGATAGTGGAGTCAAATTCGGAGTCTGGTAGTCCGTGTTTTTTGATAATATCCTTGTAGTTGGTACCACCTTTTCCTTTGTTATCAAGGTCACCTTCGATTAAGGCGTCAAACTCTTTTTGGGTCCAGGTGAAGGTATCGTCTTCTTCCTCCTCTGGGATGGAATAGGCGCTATCATCTGTCAAGTCGCTTTCTTCTTCGCGCTCCATTGAGGCACTTGCCTCGCTGTAGGAACGGTTAAACTCCCTGATAAACTCTTTGTAGACATTAGCGTACAGTACTTGGGTCGTAAAGAAAAGTACAACAGAGGCAACTGCCAGGGATGTTCCGATAATGGCCATTGTTTTTCGTTTTTTGAGGTTGACGATAAGGCCGATAATCCCCAAGATAAATGCGACAATGGCGATGAAAAATGATAGATAGTTAATAAACGGGATCCAGGATCCTAAAAGTGCGATGGCTCCAAAAATGGTTGCTAAGATTCCTAAAACTCTTTGTTCTTCTGGTTTCATTTGAACGTTTTCTCCCTTCATCGAGTGAATGGATTTCTATCCACTGTAGTTAGTGCTTATTATAGAAAAAATATTGCCTAATGTCAATTTAAACTAAAATAGTTCTCTTGGAAACTTTTTTTCTTGACATCTTTTCTGAAAATGATAAAATAGTTCTCATGGAAACTAATATAGTTCTTGTGAGAACTATATTTATCGTAAGAAAGGAGCAATCATGGACAAGCCGATGTTAATGTTCAAACGTTTTGGACACCAGGTTCATCTGATGGTACAGAAAGAAGCTAAGCGATGTGGCATTGAATTTATGGGTGGACCGCAAGGGCAGGTTCTGCGTTTTTTAGATCATTGTGAACAAAAAGAGGAACTAGTCTTGATTAAGGATATCGAGCAGGAACTCAATATTACCAAATCTGTGGCGAGTAATCTAGTAAAGCGCATGGTACAAAATGGTTTGGTCGAGTTAGAGGCGAGCCCCAGCGATAAGCGGGCAAAATTTGTTCGCCTGACGGAGAAATCGCGTTCGCAGATGCAAAAAGTTAAAGCTTTTTTTGATCGGATTGATCAGAGTCTGCTAGAGGGGGTTTCAAAGTCAGACTTAGCAATCTTTGAAAAGGTACTCGGGCAATTGCAAGCAAATGTTGAGAAGATAGGAGGAGAGAATGAAGAAACTCGCTAAACGTATTACAGGAAAAGAGTGGGGAATGATCGTCCTTACGATTCTGTTCACTTGTTTCTCGGTCTATCTCGAGTTAGAGGTGCCGACTTATATTTCGCAAATTACAGAATTACTGGGAACGTCTGGAACGCAGTTGGGTGAACTCTGGTCACCAGCTGCGAAGATGATTGGTTTGTCTTTATTGGCTTTCTTTTCATCTGTTATGGTTGGTTTCTTTGCCGCTCGTGTTGCAGCATCCTATACAACCCATCTACGCACTGACGTATTTCATCGTGTTTTAGATTTTTCGCAGACAGAGATCAAGCGCTTTTCAATCCCAAGTCTTTTGACTCGGACGACCAATGATATTACCCAGGTACAGATGCTCTTTACCATGGGCTTGCAAGTGGTTACTCGTGGGCCGATTATGGCTATCTGGGCCATTGGAAAAATCCTTGGGAAATCGGAATACTGGCTCTGGGCGGTCGTTGTGGCTGTTATTGTGAATGTCTTGATGACCACTGTTCTTATGACTCTGGCCTTTCCAAAACAATCTGTCATCCAAAAATTGACAGATAAACTCAATAGCATCACTCGTGAAAGTTTGACTGGGATTCGAGTTGTTCGTGCATACAATGCGGAAGATTACCAAGATAAGAAATTTGAAGCAGCCAACGATGAGGTAACACGTCTCAATCTCTTTGTCAATCGATTGATGGCCATTATAAACCCGATCATGATGGCGATTTCCAGTGGATTAAGTTTAGCCATTTACTGGATTGGTGCCTATATCATCAACGATGCAAGTTTGACAGAACGTCTGCCACTCTTTAGTGATATGGTGGTCTTCATGTCCTATGCTATGCAGGTCGTGATGGGCTTCCTTCTCATGGGAGCACTCTTTATCGTTCTTCCTCGTACCTTGGTTTCGGCAGGACGTATCAATCAAGTATTGGATCTGCATTCTTCTATTGAAAATCCTAGTCATACACAGACAGCGGATCCTTCAGTTCAAGGACAAGTGGAATTCCGTGATGTGACTTTCCGCTACTCTAAAAACTCAGAAGCAGTCGTGGAACATGTCACTTTCAAAGCTGAAGCGGGTCAAACCGTAGCCTTCATCGGATCGACTGGATCAGGTAAGTCTACGCTTGTCAACCTCTTGCCACGTTTTTACGACGTTTCAGATGGACAAATCCTAGTGGATGGTGTCAATGTACAAGATTACAATTTGGAAGATTTGCGCAATAAGGTCGGCTATATTCCACAAAAAGCTGTACTTTTTTCTGGAGATGTCAAGGGGAACTTGGACTTTGGTAAGAGCAAAGAAACTCCTCTAAGCGAGGCTGCTATGTGGCAAGCTCTTGAATTGGCCCAGTCTAAAGCATTTATCGAGGACAAGGAAGCAGGTCTTGCATCAGAAGTAGCCCAAGGTGGAACCAACTTCTCAGGAGGTCAAAGACAGCGTTTGGCCATTGCGCGTGCTTGGGCTCGTAAACCAGAGATTCTCATCTTTGATGACTCTTTCTCAGCCTTGGACTACAAGACAGATCGTGTCCTACGCCAAGAGCTAGCAGAGAAAACAAAATCCATGACCAAGCTCATCGTAGCGCAACGGATTTCTACCATTATGGACGCCGACCTGATCTTAGTTTTGGATCAAGGTAAAATCGTGGGACAAGGCACCCACAAGGAACTTCTTGCAACCAACGAAGTCTACCAAGAAATTGCCTACTCACAACTATCGAAGGAGGAATTGGAACATGGAAAATAAAAAAGTTTCGGTCTGGAAACAGTGCAAACCTTATATGGCAGGCCTCCAACTCCCTCTCCTAATAGCAGTTGTGGCTGCAGTCATTTCAAGCATCATCACCGTTTATGGTCCAACTAAGATTAAGGAAATTACTAACTTGATTTCAGATGGTTTGGCTACAGAAATCGACTTGGTAGCTGTGTCAAACATTGCTGGATTTTTGGTTGTTCTGTATGTATTTGGAGCTGTCCTTAATTATACACAGGCCTATATCTTTTCAACGAGCATTCAGCATTTTTCAAAACGCTTGCGGACGGCTATCGCTGAAAAGATTAATCGTTTGCCACTTGGCTATTTTGACCGTCATTCACAAGGAGATACCCTTTCGCGTGTGACCAATGATGTGGATACAGCAGCGCAATCTCTCAACCAAAGTCTAGGGACAGTTCTTTCAGCTAGTTTCTTGTTGATTGCTGTCTTGGTGACCATGTTTGGGATGAACTGGATTTTGGCATTGGTAACAGTTGTATCAACCCTTGTTGGTTTTGCGGCGGTTTCCGTAATCATGGCCAAGTCACAGGGGTATTTCAAAGCCCAACAAAATAATCTAGCAGCCGTCAATGGTTATGTGGAAGAGATGTACTCTGGTCATAATGTAGTGACCAGCTACAACGCAGTGGACACCTCCAAAGCAAAATTCGCAGGTTTAAATCAAGACTTGCATGATAGTATCTGGAAATCTCAGTTTATATCTGGTATCATGATGCCAGCCATGTTCTTTGTTGGGAACTTTAGTTATGTCTTAGTCATCATCGTTGGGGCCGCGCTGGCGTTAGAAGGGCATATCACTATAGGGATTATTGTGGCCTTTATGGTTTACGTACGGACCTTCTCTCAACCTCTGTCACAGATTGCCCAAGGGATTACGAGCTTGCAGCAAGCGAGTGCAGCCATGACTCGTGTATTAGAATTTTTGGCTGAAGCAGAGATGCAAGATGAATCTCATAAGGAAAGACAATTGAGCAACATGAAAGGGGAAGTAGTCTTTAATCATGTGTCCTTTGGCTATACACCAGAGCGCACCATCATCCATGACTTTTCTGCGACAGCTCATGCAGGTCAAAAGGTCGCAATCGTTGGACCAACTGGAGCTGGGAAGACTACCATTGTCAACCTCTTGATGAAATTCTATGAGATAGATAAGGGAAGTATCCGCATTGATGGTGTGGATACCAAGGATATGAAGCGCTCAGAAGTACACGATGCCTTTTCAATGGTCTTGCAGGACACTTGGCTCTTTGAAGGAACCATTCGAGAGAACCTGATCTATAATCAGACAGACATCAGTGATGAACGAATGATGGAAGCCAGCAAGGCTGTGGGAATCCACCACTTTATCATGACTTTGCCAGATGGCTACGACACTGTTTTGGATGACACTGTGACCTTGTCTGTTGGGCAAAAACAACTCTTGACCATTGCTCGTGCACTTCTTAAGGATGCACCGCTCTTGATTTTGGATGAAGCGACATCTTCAGTCGACACACGTACAGAGGAGTTGATTCAAAAAGCCATGGACCGTTTGATGGAGGGTAGAACTTCCTTTGTCATCGCCCACCGCTTGTCAACTATTCGTAATGCCGATTTGATTCTTGTCATGAAAGATGGCAATATCATTGAACAAGGAAACCATGAGGAGCTGATGGCGCAAGGTGGCTTCTACGCTGACTTGTATAATAGCCAATTTACAGAAGACGAAGCAGAAGAATAAAACAAAAGAAGGCTTGACGGCCTTCTTTTTCTGGACTATACTAGAAGACAAACGTCTCACCAGTAGACAAAAACAAGGTAATGAATGAGAAATTTAATGAAAAATTATCAAGAATGGTATCAAAATATCAGCTCCAGACTCACCAGCCATCCCGCTCTTTTATTTCTGTTACGCAGTTTCAATCGTTTGATGACAGTCGCTATGCCTCTGGTCTACCTGGCCTTGCTAGTCACTACTTATCTGAAACTAGGACTGGGTCAGCAAGTTGGGGTTTATGTGCTTATCCCTGCATCAGGTTTTGTGATTTTGTCTCTGTTTCGTAAGAAAATCAATCACCCACGCCCCTACGAAACTTGTGACATCAGTCCCCTGCTTGACAAGGATAGTTCGGGACAGTCTATGCCCAGTCGCCATGTCTTTTCGGCAACTATCATCTCCATGGCTTGTCTGCATGCTAGTCTACCTGTTGGTTTAGTATGTTTGCTCTTTTCAGCTTTGCTGGGCTTGGTGAGGGTTTTAGGGGGTGTTCATTATCCCAAGGATGTCTTGGTTGGCTATGCTTGTGGTCTGGTGTGGGGATTCCTTTTCTTCCTATTCTGACATGTAAGTTAAGCTAGTCCTACAACCACTTACTGCTTCAAATTGACCACTTGCTTTTTTGCCCTTGTATTCCTAACTTAGCTTTGATATAGTAGAGTCAGAAAGGAGATGTGATGAAGTTACGAATTGAGATTGACGGCGATTTAGAAGAAACTGAAATTGTCATCAAGACCCCTGGTTTGACAGATGAAATTGCAGACTTGCAACGACTTTTGCAAGAGTCAAAGGCTCCGAGGTTGACTTTTTACAAGGGGACAGGTGAATATTATCTAGACCTGTCAGAAATTCTCTTCTTTGAAACTGAAGGGAGCAAGATCTACGCTCATAACCAGAAGGAAGCCTATGAAGTTCGTCTCAAACTTTATGAGTTGGAGTCTATCTTGCCTCGCTATTTTAGTCGAGTTTCCAAGTCAACGATCGCAAACATCCGTCAGATTTACTCAGTGGACAAGTCCTTTTCAGGAACGGGCACCATTTCCTTTTATCAGACGCACAAGGAGGTTCATGTCTCACGACATTACCAATCCCTCCTAAAAGAAAATCTAAGAAATATGAGGTAACAGACATGAAAAAGAAAGCATTTGGTATTGTTTTATTGGTTTTAGCAGCTTGGATCTTGCTGCAAGGGAATTTTGGAATTCCTTCTTTGGATGGTAAAATATGGCCTTTGATTGGTATCGCCTTTTTTGCTTACCAATCAGTTGAAGCTTTGCTTCGTCGTCATCTAACATCAGCAGTTTTTACCGCTCTAGTAGCCTTAATGATTGCGAATCATTTTTATAACATTTTTCCTATTCCAAACCAGTCTTTGTTTTGGGCTAGCATCTTAGCAGTGCTAGGTGTTGGTTATCTGACGCACTCAAGTAAGTTCTGGAATGAAAAAAAATGGTGGTACAATGGAAAAAAAACAGTCGTCACCGATAAGGAAGTCGCTTTTGGTAGCGGGACCTTCTATAAGCAAGATCAAGATCTCGTAGATGACCAAGTGGAAGTCGCTTTTGGGGATGCTAAAATCTACTATGATAATGCAGAGATGCTAGGTGATTTTGCAACTTTAAATATTGAAGTGGCCTTCGGGAATGCAACCGTCTATGTTCCACAACACTGGCGTGTCGATTTGAAAGTAGAAACCTCCTTTGGTGCAGCTAAGGCAGACGCTCCTCTAGCACCAACCAGCAAAACCTTGATTATCCGTGGGGAAGTCGCTTTTGGTAAACTTGTAGTTGTTTACGTTAAATAAAAAAATAGTTTAGGCCCTTGATAAATTCAAGAAAGTGTGATAACATAGTACGGTATGTGGTGCTAGCACATCCGCTATATTAGATCTAATAGGAGGAAAACACAATGGCTAAAGTATGTTACTTTACAGGTCGTAAGACTGTATCAGGAAACAACCGTTCACACGCGATGAACCAAACAAAACGTGCCGTAAAACCAAACCTTCAAAAAGTTACTGTTCTTATCGATGGTAAACCTAAAAAAGTTTGGGCTTCAGCTCGTGCTTTGAAATCAGGTAAAGTTGAACGCGTTTAATAAAAATGAAAAGACCGCTTAGGTCTTTTTCTTTTGCTCTAAGGATAAAATCATTTGAAAAATAGAGTAAATATCCGCCGATACAGCATTCTGCTTTTACACTTGGGCTGAAATATGATAAAATAGAGTATCAACTAGTTGAGGTAAAAAAAATGACTGTAAAAATTAATACAAAAGATGGTCAAATCGAACTGACTGATGAAGTGATTGCAACCGTAGTAGGTGGTGCCGCAACTGAGATCTTTGGTGTGGTCGGTATGGCTAGTAAAAATGCCCTCAAAGACAATTTCCAAGCCCTTCTTGGTAAGGAAAATTATTCTAAGGGTGTTGTTATAAAAGCAGCCGAAGATGGTAGCATTGCAGTTGATGTTTATACCGTATTGAGCTACGGAGTAAAGATAAGCGAAGTGTCAAAAAACATTCAAGAGCGTGTTCGTTTTAGTTTAGAAAATCAACTAGGAATTACTGCTCAGACTGTGAATGTCTACATTCAAAATATCAAAGTTGTAGGAGAATAATCGTGTCAAAAATTACTACCAGTTTATTCCAAGAGATGGTGCAGGCTGCATCAACTCGTTTGAATAAGCAAGCAGAATATGTCAATTCATTGAACGTCTTTCCAGTTCCAGATGGAGATACTGGGACAAACATGGGAATGACCATTGAAAATGGTGCCAAAGAAGTAGCAGACAAGCCTGCTTCTACAGTTGGAGAAGTAGCGAGCATTCTTGCTAAAGGTCTCTTGATGGGGGCGCGTGGGAACTCAGGGGTTATCACTTCTCAGCTCTTCCGTGGCTTCTCTCAGGCTATCAAGGAAAAAGATGAATTAACAGGTCAAGACTTGGCTCTTGCCTTCCAATCTGGTGTCGAAGTAGCTTATAAAGCGGTTATGAAACCAGTTGAAGGGACCATTTTGACTGTTTCTCGTGGAGCGGCTATTGGGGCTAAGAAAAAAGCCGAGGAGACAGATGATGCTGTTGAGGTCATGCGTGCAGCCTTGGAAGGCGCAAAAGCAGCTTTGGCTAAGACACCAGAAATGCTTCCAGTCCTTAAGGAAGTTGGTGTGGTAGACTCAGGTGGTCAAGGTTTGGTCTTCATCTACGAAGGATTCCTTTCAGCTCTTACTGGTGAATACAGTGCTTCTGAAGACTTTGTAGCGACTCCTGCTAACATGAGTGAAATGATCAATGCAGAGCACCACAAGTCTGTAGCAGGTCATGTGGCAACTGAGGATATTACCTTCGGTTACTGTACAGAGATCATGGTAGCCCTCAAACAAGGTCCAACTTATTCTAAGGACTTTGACTACGATGAATTCCGTAATTACTTGAATGACTTAGGCGACTCTCTACTTGTTGTCAATGATGATGAAATCGTCAAAGTTCACGTCCATACAGAAGATCCAGGTCTTGTCATGCAAGAAGGTCTCAAATATGGTAGCTTGATCAAGGTAAAAGTGGACAACATGCGTAACCAACACGAGGCGCAAGTTGAAAAAGAAGCAACTCAAGGCAACAAGCCTGCTGAAACAAAAGAGTATGCCCTTATCGCAGTAGTAGCTGGTCAAGGTTTAGCAGATATCTTCCGTGCCCAAGGTGTGGATTATGTCATCGAAGGTGGTCAGACGATGAACCCTTCAACAGAAGACTTTATCAAGGCTGTTGAACAGGTCAATGCTCGCAACATTATCTTCTTGCCAAACAACAAAAATATCTTTATGGCAGCTCAGTCTGCGGCTGAAGTGCTTGAACAACCTGCTGTTGTGGTAGAAGCGCGTACAATTCCTCAAGGGTTGACCAGCCTTCTTGCCTTTGACCCAAGCAAATCAATCGAAGAAAACAAAGAACGCATGACTGCAGCCCTTGGTGATGTTATCAGCGGTAGTGTAACAACAGCCGTTCGTGATACAACTATCGATGGATTAGCAATTCATGAAAATGATAATCTTGGTATGGTCGATGGGAAAATCCTCGTGTCAAATCCTGACATGCATCAAACCTTGACAGAAACATTGAAACATATGTTGAACGAAGACAGTGAAATCGTGACTTTCTATGTCGGAGAAGACGGAAGCGAAGAACTTGCCAATGAAATTGCTCAAGAAATCGCAGAAGAATTCGAAGATGTTGAAGTAGAGATTCACCAAGGTCAACAACCCGTATATCCATATCTTTTCAGTGTGGAATAGGAGACTTTGAATGAAGAAAGTTTTAGGATTAGTTTTTGCATCGTTACTTGTTCTTTCTGGCTGTGGTCAAACCAATACTGCAACAACAGAGTCAAGTGGCACAGCGAGTTCGGTTGATTCATCTAGTCAGGCCAGTCAGGTGAAAGAAGAAATCAAGGAAACGACCAAAGTTCTCAAAGGGAAGATGGAAGAATTTGATGTCACTATGACTTTTGTTTACACGGATGTTGTAAAACAATTCAAGATGGATATGTTGGGAGAATTTGGAGAGGAAATTCCTGCAGAAATTACTCCGGAAGAATTTCAAGAAGTCTTTCGCGAAGCTGTGGAAAGCTCTCCAGAGTATATTGAAATCAAGGACGAGCCAGGTGTTAAAGTTGAATATTTTATCACCGATAATAAAAAGATGAGAATAGTTATTGATCTTGACCTTGAGAAAGCAGATATGGATAGAATTAAAAAGACTTATTTCTTTGAATCACTTAAGGATAGTGTAGAAGACTTTAAGAAACCAAATACTCTGATTGCTGGTTTAAAGTTACAAGGATTTAGAGAAGAATAAACGAAAGAGGCTGGGACAATAGTCCCTTATCTCCAAAAAAATGTTCTTTGTCAACTGTAGTGGGTTGAAGAAAAGCTAAGATGTAGAAAGGATGAAATTCGTCCTTTCTTTTTTGATGTTGAGAGCGATAAAAATCCGTTTTTTGAAGTTTTCAAAGTTCCGAAACCCAAAGGCATTTCGCTTGATAAGTTTGATGAGATTATTGGTCGCTTCTAATTTGGCGTTGGAATAAGGCAATTGAAGGGCGTTGACAATCTTCTCTTTATCCTTGAGAAAGGTTTTAAAGACAGTCTGAAAAAGAGGATGAACCAGCTTAAGATTGTCCTCAATGAGTCCGAAAAATTTGTCAGGCTCTTTATTCTGGAAGTGAAAAAGCAGGAGCTGATAGACATTGTATTGGTGTTTCAAGTCTTCTGAATAGTTCAAAAGCTTGTCTAGAATCTCTTTATTTGTTAAGTGCATACGAAAAGTAGGGCGATAAAATCGCTTATCGCTGAGTTTACGACTATCCTGTTGAATGAGCTTCCAGTATCGCTTGATGGCCTTGTATTCATGGGATTTTCGCTCAAACTGATTCATGATTTGGACTCGCCCACGACTCATAGCACGGCTAAGATGTTGCACAATGTGAAAGCGATCTAGAACGATTTTAGCACATGGGAGTGAAACAGTCTGGGAGACTGTTTCAGCCTGAGCCTAGAAATTTGAAAGCGAAGCTGTTTAGCCAATTCATAATAAGGACTAAACATATCCATAGTAATGATTTTCACCTGACAACGAACAGCTCTATTGTAGCGAAGAAAGTGATTTCGGATGACAGCTTGTGTCCTGCCTTCAAGAACAGTGATGATATTAAGCTTGTCAAAATCTTGCGCAATGAAACTCATCTTTCCCTTAGTGAAGGCATACTCATCCCAGGACATAATCTCAGGAAGTCGGCTAAAATCATTCTTAAAGTGAAAGTCATTAAGTTTACGTATGACAGTTGACGTTGAAATGGTCAGTTGATGGGCAATATCGGTCATAGAAGTCTTTTCAATTAGCTTCTGAGCAATCTTTTGGTTGATGATACGAGGTATTTGGTGATTCTTCTTGACGAGGGAAGTCTCAGCGACCGCCATTTTTGACCATTGATAGCACTTGAATCGACGTTTTTCCAGAAGAATTCTAGTAGGCATACCAGTCGTTTCAAGGTAAGGAATTTTAGACAGTTTTTGAAAATCATATTTCTTCATTTGGCTTCCGCAATCAGGGCAATCTGGCACATCGTAGTCCAGTTTAGCGATGATTTCCTTGTGTATATCCATATTGATGATATCTACAATCTTGATGTTAGGGTCTTTAATATCGAGTAGTTTTGTGATAAAATGTAATTGTTCCATATGATTCTTTCTAATGATGGTTTGGTTGCTTTTCATTATAGATCTTATGGGACTTTTTTCTACAACAAAATAGGCTCCATAATATCCATAGGGGATTTACCCACTACAAATATTATAGAGCCGAAAACAACAGAAGGAGGCTGGTTTTTCAGCTTCCTTTTTCTATGTAAAAGGAGTCATAAAGAAATTTCTGTAGAAATGAACATTCTATTGGAAATTCTATTTACTATAAGTTATAATGATAAAGCTGTTATGTTAGATTAAATATGAATATAAAGGAGAAATGATGAAGAAAAAAATTTTTAATCAATCTTTTTCCCGCTTTTCAATTAGAAAGTTAAGTGTAGGGACCTGTTCGGTATTGCTAGGAACCTTTATAGTGATGGCTACTTCTCCAGTGCAAGCGGATGAAGCTCAAGTCAACAATAAGGAACAACAAACGCAGGCGGAAATTCAACAGAAGGAAAAAAGTTCTGAGAATGGGCAGGAAGTCATTTCTGAGCCTCAAAAAGAGGTAACACAGAACGAAGCGGTTAAGGAGCTGGAGGATAAAGCTGAACCGTCCAAAACAGAAGTATCTACACCAGTCGCTCAGAGCCAACCAGTTTCTCAAGTTGACAATACGAAGGAAGCGAGTCAGCCTTCTTTAGATGAGGGGAAAAAGCAATCTCTAGAATCAACTCAAACTGAGCAGAAAAGCCAGGAAGAAGGCAGTTCTAGTGGGAAAACTTCTTCAAGACGCAAGAGATCGCTAGATGAAGTCAATGCAGCATTTAAAACTCATTCGCCAATTAAGGATATCCATGCGGTAGATAGTGTCCGTGAATCCTTGACTTTTAGTATTACTGGACACGAAGCAGACTATTCTGGTGGGTATATCAAAATTCATTTCCAAAATGGGAAGGCTATTAAATTGACCCCTTCTCCAGTCGGTGGTGTAAAGTTTAGCCAAGAAAAAACGAATGGGGATCTTGATTTAAAGATAGAACCTGCGAATCTGAGAGGTGGAGCAAACTATAACTTCGTCTATACTTTTCAGATAGATCCTCTGACACATAACTGGGGAGGTGCTGTCCAAGCCATTGGGCCAGACCATAAGGTGACCGCCACTGCTAAGCTCTATGACAAAAATGACAATGTCCTTAAAGAACTTGGAAGCATTGAACACACGTGGAAAGTCTTAGAAAACGGTGTTGGTGGTCTGACACCAATGTCTAACAATCAGGTCATTGGCTACGATCGAAACAATGATGGTATCGTTGACGAGAATTCGTCTCGTGTGTCCTTCTACTTATTTAATGGCGCGAAAGATCCTAAGAATAATACGGCTCGCAATGATTACTTCAACTATGGAAATGGTGTCTTTGATGGTCGTATGATCAATGGTATGGGTATTAGTGATGTCGGGGGGAATATCATTGATCCTGTCACATCTTATACCTATAATATAGAGTTAAAAGAAGGTTATGAGTTGACAGATGAAGCCAAAGCTTTGGGATGGACTGCCGATGCGACGGGTTACCATCTGACCATTAACAGAGCTAACAATCCGCTTCAAGATATCAATAACAATAAAAATAAGCTCATTCCAATTTCTTTCAAGTTAAAGAATGCCAAAGTAGCAGATATCAATAGAAAAGCGCAAAACCTTACTGTGACAGGTATCTATACAAAAGCAGATGGGACTAGTTATCAAAATACGGCTGTTCTTCCCTATACTCTCTTTGTTCAAAAAACTGACCAGCCAGAGTCTTCTCTCTTTGAATTTAGACACTATAATCAGTCTGACTCGGAGATAATTCGTTCCTATGGTGAAACAGAATACCGTTCTAATGTTCGACTTTCATCAGTCGCAGAGGTTGAAAAAGATTATCTTATTAATGACTATACTGTTACTCATAAAATACAGAACCCACGAGAGTCTTATCGAGAAGTAAACGCGATTGAGGAGCGTTATTGGAATGAATTTTTCTCTTCGCCGGATGCATCCGTAGAAGTATACAATAAAGCTACAGGTGAGTTGTTAGGGACTTTTAATAGTAATACCCGTAGTCTACGATTGACGGAAGAGCAAGATGTGAAGGAACTGGAGTACAAGTTTAAAAATATCAAGATGAGGAAGTCTTCAACAAATGATACTTCGGCATTTTTTTTCCAGACAAAAACGCGTTTTAATAATTGGGAAAGTCTCTATAAAGATTCGACGATTAGTAAGTTGGATTCTAGAACGGATTTCACTTTTAAGAATACTGGAAACACTGTTTCCTTCTTTCAAACGGCCTCAGCCGAATTAACACGCGTTAGCCAGCAAATTTCAATGATTGGGCGAGCCCGAACAGATGTTTTTAATCGACATACAGATGCTTCTGGTTTTAAGCAAGATTTTATCACAAGGACTGCGGGTAAAGACACCCCTACTCAGAACTTCGCAAACTTGACGGGAGTTTACCATCTGGCTTATTTGGCTGATCCACAATTAAACTTTAGTGGAAACCCTAATTTTAAGGTTTATTATAATTACAAAGATACTGGGAAAACTCTCTACTATGCCCAAGTAAAGGGGACTCCAGACTCCCCTATGCCTCCAACACTTTTGAAGTTGGAAAACAAGACAATTCCAAATGGGATCTATACCTATAAAGCGATTGCTTTCTGGGATGAGGAACTTCCTGACGTTCAAGCTCAGAATGGTTACGACTTAGGGGAGCTCGACGGCATTACAGTTACCTCGAAAAATTCGGTTTCTTATGACTTCGATGTGATCGTACAGGCTTCTGAAGCGAGTGGTGTCTACTCTGAAGTGAAGAGAGCTACAAATCAACACTTTGCCTACAATACCCAAGAGCACTATCCTGGTGATGAGATTGATTTCAGAGTGACCTATAAAAACGCCTCTAAACAGCCGGTTTCAGACGTTTATGTTTTGTCATCCTTGCCGATGAAAGGTGATAAACAGCTAGAATCCAGAAATCGTGGTTCTGGATTTACAGTGAGTTTGAAAAAAGCTTTAACACCACCTTCAGGCTGGGAAGTTCAATATAGTCGTACTGCGGGCACTGCTACAGAAATTAATGCTTCACAATGGCTCACAGCAGATCAAGTGTCGGATTGGTCAGAGATTCGTGCAGTTCGTTGGCATTCGACTGCTCCGGTTGCTGCTGGAAGTAGAATTCAGTTTCCTATTGATGGAACAGTTATCGGGCAAGATACTGCCCCAGGTGCTACGGCTTATCTTTCTTCGGCACTGGCAAATGGCAGTTCCAAGTACACTGAGTCCAATAATGTTTCAATCCAAATGTCTACCAAACTGTCATCTGCAAGTTTCACCTTTGTGGATATAAACGATCCGTCTAAGGAAGTACAACTAGGACAGGTAGACACAGTTGTAGGCAAACCTAATGGACCAATTTCTTATGATCCTGCTCGTCGAATTAAGGAATTGGAAGATGCAGGATATGAACTGATCAGTAACGATTTTACAGATCATACCTTTGGTGACTCGACTAGTCCAAAACAATTCAAGTTTCAGTTTAGACACAAGATTACAGAACTAACCGAAACTGTTCGTGGAACTCGTGAAATTGATTATGAATATCTCAAAAAAACAAACCATTCTGATTTATCACTCCTTGCTCCAAAGCATGTTGAGACTCATTCGTTTACTCGAACCAAGAGAATTGACCAGGTTTTGGCGAAACGGCAACCAAATGATGCGACAGCTGGTGTGACATACTCAGCCTGGTCTGCAGACCAAACTTGGTCTCAAGTGATTTCTCCTGAAATTCCTGGCTATTATCCAAGAGAGGATATTGATGCAAACACAATGTCGGGAGAAGGAGCTCTCGATGAATATTTATTGACCGCGGATGATCCTAGAGATGAAGAGTTGGAAAAAGAATTTACCTGGTATCGGGTGGTGTATTATGTTCCACTTCCAGTTGTCCCTTCAGCAAGTGCAGCGAAATCTAAAGGCCTTCAAGGGCAGAAGCAAGCAGCAACGATTCGATTTGATGAGGATAGAGCAAGCGAGAGCGAGGTCCACTTTACAAAAGGGACAACAACCATTAATGGAGCAAAGAAATCCGTTGAACTAGTCCAAAGTAGTGTCTTTCTTTATGATGAGAATGGACAAAAGGTAACTTCGCTAACCATTGCCGACCAAGGGACGTACGATTTAGATCTTGTAAATAAAACAATTGTCTTTACTCCACTGAAAACCTTCTATGGTCCGGCAACTCCAGTTCAAGTTGGAGTGGTGGATAAAAATGGAGAGTCGGCTGTAACGACCTATACCCCAGTTGTTGAGAAAGTAACTCCGACTGGTTCAGGTGATAAGACAGAAGGACTTCAAGGTCAGGTACAAGAAGGTAAAGTGACCTTCACTCCAGGCCATGACTCAGTTCCATTCCCAACTGATTCAACTCCACTATTTGACAATGGTACAACTGTGAAAGAAGTGCCAAATGTTGGTAAGTTTGAAGTAGACGCAGAAGGTAAGGTAACCTTCACCCCAGATAAGCAATTCAAGGGCGAAACACCAGAGCTTGAATTGACTCGTGTGGATGCCAACGGAACTCCTGTTACTGTCAAGTATCAAGCGGTGGTGAAAGAAGTAGTTCCAACCAGCACTAACGCAACCAGCACAGGTATCCAAGGTCAACCGCAAAAAGATACCCCAACCTTCACAGAGGGTAATCCATTGGTTCCAATTGATGATACGAAACCAATGACTTTCGAAGATGGACAGTCAACGAAGACCGTTTCAGGTGTGGGTGAATACAGCATCAATCCAGATGGTTCTATCACCTTTACTCCAGAAAAACAATATGTTGGTACACCAACTCCAGTCACAGTGAAACGTGTAGATAAGAACGGTACAGAGGTTACTGCGACTTATACTCCAACAGTGACTAAGGTAACCCCAACTAGCACTAACGTAACCAGCACAGGTCCTCAAGGTGTTCCACAAACAGGCACCCCAACCTTCCAAGGTGGTGACCCACTGGTTCCGATTGATGAAACAGTTGAGCCAACCTTCGCAGATGGAAGCAAAGAGAAATCTATTCCAGGTCAAGGAACTTACACGATTGCATCAGATGGAAGTATAACTTTCACACCAGACAAACAGTTTGTTGGAAACCCAACTCCAGTCACAGTCAAACGTGTAGATAAGAATGGCACCCCAGTCACTGCGACTTACAGTCCAGAGTTTACTAAGGTGACTCCAACTGGTAAAGATACTTCTTCAGTTAACATTAAGGGTCTTGTTCAAACAGGTACGCCAACATTTGAAGGTGGTAATCCGCTTGTTCCAATCGATGAAACTGTGGCAGCAACATTTGAAGATGGATCAACTGAAAAAGTGATTCCAGGTGAAGGAACTTATATAATCTCACCAGATGGCACAGTGACCTTCACTCCAGAAGCTAATTTTGTAGGAAAAGGAACAGGCGTAACGATTGTCCGCAAGGATAAGAACGGCACCCCAGTTACTGCAAGCTATCGTCCAACAGTTGTAGATCCATCTACTGGTCATGACACGGCTTCTACAGGAGCAAAAGGCCAACCACAAGTGGCAATACCAGTGTTTGAAGGACATATCGATTCGACTGTACCACCAACATTTGAGGATGGTAGCACGACTATGGTTGTTCCGGGTGAAGGAAGCTATACAATTGATAAAGATGGTAAGATTACCTTTACTCCAGAACCAGACTTTGTTGGTACAGCTAAAGGATTGGTTGTGAAACGTTTGGATGTGTATGGAAATGTAGTTACTGCTCGCTACACACCAACTGTCCTTGGACAAACACAAGTGAGTGATGCGACATCAGAAGGTCTTAAAGGTCAAACTCAGACTGGTAAACCAAACTTTACAGGTGATGTCGATCTGACAGTTCCGCCAACCTTTGAAGATGGAACAACTGAAAAAGTCGTTCCAGGTGAAGGAACTTATGTAATCTCACCAGATGGCACCGTCACCTTTACCCCTGAGGCAGACTTTGTAGGACAAGCCAAAGGTGTGAAAGTGATCCGTAAAGACCGTAATGGAAATATCATTTCAGGATTCTATACTCCAACAGTAGTAGAACTTCCAGAGCAAGTGAAGCCGTCTGATAAAAAAGAACTTTCATTACCTGATTCGAAACCAGATCAATTGACCCAAAACATCTCTGTAGAAAAAAATCAACTTCCAAATACAGGAAGTCAAGAAGATGGTTTGAAAAATCTAGGAATTCTGACAGCCCTAGCAGGTGCCATGACACTTGGATTGCTAGGTAAAAAGAAACGAAACGATGAATCAGACTAATCATTTTTAAGAACCGAGAAATCGGTTCTTTTTTATGACATTTGTCATATTTCCTAGTGACAGAAGCATCTAGCTCAGTTAACTTCAAAGGACTATAATTGAAGTATGAAATGGAGGAAGAAAAAATGAAAAATAAAATGATTGTCGCAGTGAGTTTAGTAGCAGCAGGAGTTATGACCTATCTCATGTTTTCAGGATTGGACGAGGGTTTCTATCATTTTCCTTGGGAGCTCTTTGCTGGCTTTGGAATGATGTCTTGGCTTGTCAGAGAAGGTTTGAAATTAGTCAGAGATGTAAAAAAGGAGTTTGAGGAATGAAAAAAGCAATCATCTATTTCTTTATCGGCCTGTCACTCTTGGTATGGTTAGTGGAAATGTTTACTGGTTGGTTTGACCAAACCGTGCTTCGCCAATTTATTCGTGGTGCTTGGGGTTTTGGGTTTATGATTTTCGTCGTTTTCCCTATGGGAATGAAGTGGTTGAAAGGAGAATCTCATGACTGTGATTAAAGTTGAGAAATTGAGTAAGAAAATAAAAGACAAGGAGATCTTGCGGAACATCTCCTTTGAAATCAACGATGGTGAATGTGTCGCCTTGATCGGACCTAACGGAGCAGGTAAGACGACCTTGATTGATTGCCTCTTGGGCGACAAGTTCGTGAGCTCAGGTCAGATAGCTATTCAAGGCTTTGCACCAACAGATCCTCGATTAAAGCAGCTTATTTCTATCTTACCTCAAGAAAATACGGTGGTTCAAGACTTGAAAGTGAAAGAACTCTTATCCTTCTTTCAATCAATCTATCCAAACTGTCTCTCGAATCAAGAAATTGATGACTTGCTGAGATTTTCGGACAAACAGAAAAATCAGCTAGCGGGCAAGTTGTCTGGTGGGCAAAAACGTTTGTTCTCTTTCGTGTTGGCACTAATAGGTCGTCCGAAAATTCTATTTTTGGACGAACCAACTGCTGCCATGGATACCTCGACACGTCAGCATTTTTGGGAAATTGTCAATCAGTTAAAGAAAAATGGTATCACCATTGTCTACTCTTCTCACTATATCGAAGAGGTAGAACATACGGCTGACCGCATTTTGGTCCTCCACAAGGGTGAATTGATCCGGGATACGACACCTTATGCCATGCGTGGTGAAGAACAAGAAAAACATTTTACGGTACCACTAACTTATCAGGAAGTTATCAGCACTTTGGACCAGATTCAAGGGCTTGAAATCAAGCAAAATGCTCTTTCCTTCACAACCAAAGAAGCCAGCCAGGTATGGAAAGTCTTGCAAGAACAGGGCTGCATGATCGAAGAAATTGAAGTTCGCAATCGAACTCTCTTAGACAGTATCTTCGAAACGACTCAAGACTAAAGGAGATTGACGATGAAAAATATGACAAGTCTCATGAAAGTGGAAATCATTCTGATGAAACGGCAAGCAGTCTACTACTTGCTATCCATCGGACTTCCAAGTGTGTTTTACCTTATCTTTTCTGGTATGATGTCAGGGTCAGATATTCCAGAAATTGCTCTTCAAGCCTATCTTTTTGCCATGACGCTCTTTAGTATCATGTCAAGTGCTTTTTTCAGTATCCCAAGCACACTCGAGTCTGATAAGACAAACAACTGGCAAAAATTGATTCAACATTCTCCCGTATCTATGGTAGAATATTATGTATCAAAACTGTTCAGTACCCTACTGACTTTCTTGTTATCAATTACAGTTGTCTTTTCAGTTGGTCATTTTGTCCGTGGAGTGACTCTGCCTTGGCTTGACTGGATGGTAATTGGTGCTATTTTGCTGATCGGAAGCGTGGTCTTTATCAGCATGGGGGTCTTGGTGAGCTTGCTACCCAGTGCTCAACTGATGACGGTTGTTGGAAATATTGCCTATATTGCTTTGGCTGTTCTAGGTGGACTGTGGTTCCCCTTGGATTCCTTCCCAGAATGGCTCCAATCTATTGGAAAGCTGACTCCAACCTATCAACTGATGCAGGTCGTCTCTACTTATTTGGAACACCATGAATTTAATATTCTTTCTGCCTTGGTTGTGCTAGGCTATACAGTTTTCTTTGGTGTACTGGTAATCCAGCTGAAAAAAAGGATTGAGGTAAAATAAATCTATGTTGGAAAAATTTAAAAACATTCATTATATGTTTCATATTTCAATTGTGTTTATCATCTTTCCTATAGCGGGTGTCATCGTTGGAGATTACCCGCTTTTAACCTTGCTATGGACCCTACTATTTGTACTTGCCTTCTATTCGGTTTTAATCAGTCAGAATCGCACCGTGCAGTGGCTAGCATGGTGGTCCATGCTTGTCTACATTTTTTATACATCTGTTTGGCTAAGTTCAGGTTTCACATGGTTTATCTTTTATTTATCCAATCTCCTTATTTATGAGCTGGATGAGATTTCTTTTCACTCTTGGCGTTTTGTCAGTTTTATTGTCCTGCAACCGTTCATTCTGACCGGAATCTATATGGTCAATCATGTTAGTCCCTGGCAGCTACTCTTTTTCTTGGTGACCTTTATCTTTTCCGATGCAATGACCTTTGGTCTTTATCGAATTCGATTGTCGGAGGACATAAAAGAAGAAAAGAGAAAGCAAAATGCTAAGCTTAATCTTTTCTTGGCTGAAAATGAACGCAATCGTATCGGTCAGGATCTCCATGACAGTCTAGGCCATACATTTGCTATGTTGAGTGTGAAGACGGATCTTGCCCTCCAACTTTTTCAGATGCAGGCTTATCCACAGGTGGAAAAGGAATTAAGAGAAATACAGCAAATTAGCAAAGAATCAATGCGTGAAGTTCGAACCATTGTGGAAAATCTTAAGTCTAGAACTTTGACATCAGAACTAGAGACTTTGAAAAAGATGTTAGAAATTGCTGGAATTGAGGTGGAAATAGCTAATCAACTAGATACAGCTAGCTTAACTCAGGAATTAGAGTCAACAGCCTCCATGATTTTGCTTGAGTTAGTGACCAATATCATCAAACACGCCAAAGCGTCTAAAGCCTACTTAAAATTAGAACGGACAGAGAAAGAACTCATTCTAACAGTGAGAGATGATGGCTGTGGCTTTGCTTCACTAAAAGGAGATGAACTCCATACCGTTCGGGACCGTGTCCTTCCTTTTTCAGGAGAAGTAACAGTGATCAGTCAGAAACAGCCGACTGAAGTGCAGGTTCGGCTACCTTATAAGGAGAGAAACTAAGATGAAACTACTTGTTGCAGAAGATCAAAGTATGTTGCGAGATGCTATGTGCCAGTTGCTTACCTTTCAACCAGATGTAGAGTCTGTCCTACAAGCCAAGGATGGCCAAGAAGCAATCCAACTCTTAGAAAAGGAGCCCGTAGATATCGCCATTCTTGACGTAGAAATGCCTGTTAAGACAGGCCTCGAAGTCTTGGAGTGGATACGAGCAGAAAAGTTAGAAACAAAGGTGGTTGTGGTGACGACCTTCAAGCGCCCTGGCTATTTTGAACGTGCGGTCAAGGCTGGAGTGGATGCTTATGTCTTAAAAGAAAGAAGCATTGCAGACCTCATGCAAACCTTGCACACTGTTCTTGAAGGACGTAAGGAATATTCGCCTGAATTGATGGAAGTGGTGATGACGCATCCTAACCCGTTAACAGAGCAAGAAATCGCAGTTTTAAAGGGAATCGCACAGGGCTTATCTAACCAAGAAATCGCAGACCAACTCTATCTATCAAATGGAACCGTCCGAAACTATGTCACCAATATTCTTTCGAAACTAGATGCTGGTAATCGAACAGAGGCAGCCAACATTGCAAAAGAATCTGGTTGGCTTTGATAAGAAGGGGTAAAAAATTCCGAAATGACAACTTGAATCAAAGGAAAACCATACTAGAAAGGAGGAGGCAAATTGCCTCCTTTTCTGGTTTAGAAAAGCGGTGAAAACTAGTGTCAAAGAGTTAAAAGATCAGAATAAAAATGAAAAATATCTTGACAATGAAGGAAAAATTGTGTTACAATAATAGACGGTACTTTTTACTTTTGGTCTCTCAAAAGTGTACAGGGACGTGCTGACAAATGTTGCAAAAGTACACACAGATGGTAGCTGTCACCAAGTGTATCATCACCAAAAATAAAAAAACACAGGAGAATGTAGATGCCTACAATTAACCAATTGGTTCGCAAACCGCGTAAATCAAAAGTAGAAAAATCTAAATCACCAGCTTTGAACGTTGGTTACAACAGTCATAAAAAAGTTCAAACAAACGTTTCTTCACCACAAAAACGTGGTGTTGCAACTCGTGTGGGAACAATGACACCTAAAAAACCTAACTCTGCCCTTCGTAAATTCGCTCGTGTACGTTTGAGCAACCTTATCGAAGTTACTGCCTACATCCCAGGTATCGGACACAACTTGCAAGAGCACAGCGTGGTGCTTCTTCGTGGTGGACGTGTAAAAGACCTTCCAGGGGTACGTTACCATATCGTCCGTGGTGCACTTGATACTGCAGGTGTTAACGATCGTAAACAAGGCCGTTCTAAATACGGTACTAAACGTCCAAAAGCATAAGGAAAGGGGATAAAGAGAAATGAGTCGTAAAAATAGAGCTCCAAAACGTGACGTATTGCCAGATCCGCTTTACAATTCACAACTAGTTACTCGTCTTATCAACCGCGTTATGCTTGATGGTAAACGAGGTACAGCTGCTTCAATCGTTTACGGTGCTTTTGAGCAAATCAAAGAAGCTACTGGAAACGATGCACTTGAAGTATTTGAAACAGCTATGGAAAACATCATGCCTGTACTTGAAGTACGTGCACGTCGTGTTGGTGGATCTAACTACCAAGTCCCAGTTGAAGTTCGTCCAGAACGCCGTACAACACTTGGACTTCGTTGGTTGGTAACAATCGCTCGCCTTCGTGGTGAACACACAATGCAAGACCGTCTTGCAAAAGAGATCTTGGATGCTGCGAACAACACTGGTGCAGCAGTTAAGAAACGTGAAGACACTCACCGTATGGCTGAAGCTAACCGTGCCTTCGCACACTTCCGTTGGTAAAATCATGATGCTAGGAACGGTAAGGATGCAAGGTGAAAATAGGAAACTGACGCAGTATTCGACGAATACAAGGAAGTTTATCTTTTTCACACAGCATCCCGTTCCGGCTCAAATAGGCTAATTAACTTTAGCCTGAGTTCAATTCAACTTGTATACAAGTTGAAACCAACAAAAACAAGATAAACATTGAGAACGGGTAGGTCCTGCCTATCCGTTTTTATTAAAATCGTGTTATAATAGAATAGAAATTAAAAATAAATAGGAGAAACAAACCTCATGGCACGCGAATTTTCACTTGAAAAAACTCGTAATATCGGTATCATGGCTCACGTCGATGCCGGTAAAACAACAACTACTGAGCGTATTCTTTACTACACTGGTAAAATCCACAAAATCGGTGAAACTCACGAAGGTGCGTCACAAATGGACTGGATGGAGCAAGAGCAAGAACGTGGTATCACTATCACATCTGCTGCGACAACAGCTCAATGGAATAACCACCGCGTAAACATCATCGACACACCAGGACACGTGGACTTCACAATCGAAGTACAACGTTCTCTTCGTGTATTGGACGGTGCGGTTACTGTTCTTGACTCACAATCAGGTGTTGAGCCTCAAACTGAAACAGTTTGGCGTCAAGCAACTGAGTACGGAGTTCCACGTATCGTATTTGCCAACAAAATGGACAAAATCGGTGCTGACTTCCTTTACTCAGTAAGCACACTTCACGACCGTCTTCAAGCAAACGCACACCCAATCCAATTGCCAATCGGTGCTGAAGATGACTTCCGCGGTATCATCGACTTGATCAAGATGAAAGCTGAAATCTATACTAACGACCTTGGTACAGATATCCTTGAAGAAGATATTCCAGCTGAATACCTTGACCAAGCTCAAGAATACCGTGAAAAATTGGTGGAAGCAGTTGCTGAAACTGATGAAGACTTGATGATGAAATACCTTGAAGGTGAAGAAATCACTAACGAAGAATTGAAAGCTGCTATCCGTAAAGCAACTATCAACGTTGAATTCTTCCCAGTATTGTGTGGTTCTGCCTTCAAGAACAAGGGTGTTCAATTGATGCTTGATGCGGTTATCGACTACCTTCCAAGCCCACTTGACATCCCAGCGATCAAAGGTATCAACCCAGATACAGACGAAGAAGAAACTCGTCCAGCATCTGACGAAGAGCCATTCGCAGCTCTTGCCTTCAAGATCATGACTGACCCATTCGTAGGTCGTTTGACATTCTTCCGTGTATACTCAGGTGTTCTTCAATCAGGTTCTTACGTATTGAACACTTCTAAAGGTAAACGTGAACGTATCGGACGTATCCTTCAAATGCACGCTAACAGCCGTCAAGAAATTGACACTGTTTACTCAGGTGATATCGCTGCTGCCGTTGGTTTGAAAGATACTACAACTGGTGACTCATTGACAGATGAAAAAGCTAAAATCATCCTTGAATCAATCAACGTTCCAGAACCAGTTATCCAATTGATGGTTGAGCCAAAATCTAAAGCTGACCAAGATAAGATGGGTATCGCCCTTCAAAAATTGGCTGAAGAAGATCCAACATTCCGCGTTGAAACAAACGTTGAAACTGGTGAAACAGTTATCTCAGGTATGGGTGAGCTTCACTTGGACGTCCTTGTTGACCGTATGCGTCGTGAGTTCAAAGTGGAAGCGAACGTAGGTGCTCCTCAAGTATCTTACCGTGAAACATTCCGCGCTTCTACTCAAGCACGTGGATTCTTCAAACGTCAGTCTGGTGGTAAAGGTCAATTCGGTGATGTATGGATTGAATTTACTCCAAACGAAGAAGGTAAAGGATTCGAATTCGAAAACGCAATCGTCGGTGGTGTGGTTCCTCGTGAATTTATCCCAGCGGTTGAAAAAGGTTTGGTAGAATCTATGGCTAACGGTGTTCTTGCAGGTTACCCAATGGTTGACGTTAAAGCTAAACTTTACGATGGTTCATACCACGATGTCGACTCATCTGAAACTGCCTTCAAGATCGCGGCTTCACTTGCTCTTAAAGAAGCTGCTAAGTCAGCACAACCAGCTATCCTTGAGCCAATGATGCTTGTAACCATCACTGTTCCTGAAGAAAACCTTGGTGATGTTATGGGTCACGTAACTGCTCGTCGTGGACGTGTAGATGGTATGGAAGCTCACGGTAACAGCCAAATCGTTCGTGCTTACGTTCCACTTGCTGAAATGTTCGGTTACGCAACAGTTCTTCGTTCAGCATCTCAAGGACGTGGTACATTCATGATGGTATTTGACCACTACGAAGATGTACCTAAGTCAGTACAAGAAGAAATCATTAAGAAAAACAAAGGTGAAGACTAATCAGTCCTCACTATAGAAGGAAGTCACTTAGTGGCTTCCTTTTTGTCTTTAACTATTCATTTTTGCTGAATATAGTATACAAATTTGGTCGCTAAGTGAGAAAAATACTAATTCTATCCAGAAAGAAAATAATCTAATTTGATAAATTAAAGTAAATAAAGGTTCCTAATTCCGTAGAAAAGTTAATAAAAATGAGGAAAAGATTCATAAATACACTTTTAGATAGAAAATTCAGAAAATTAACTCTTTTGCCTTGAAAATTTTTGAAAAAATGGTATGATAGTAACAAGCTATTTTTTTAAGAGAAGAGAAAGGGGAACAATGGAGAAAATCAGTTTAGAATCTCCTAAGACGGGGTCGGACCTAGTTTTGGAAACACTTCGGGACTTAGGGATTGATACTATTTTTGGTTATCCTGGTGGTGCAGTCTTACCTTTGTATGATGCGATATACAATTTTAAAGGTATTCGCCACATCTTAGGACGCCATGAGCAAGGTTGTTTGCACGAAGCTGAAGGATATGCCAAATCAACTGGAAAGTTGGGCGTTGCCGTCGTCACGAGTGGACCCGGAGCAACAAATGCCATTACAGGGATTGCAGATGCCATGAGCGATAGCGTTCCCCTTTTAGTCTTTACAGGTCAAGTTGCAAGAGCTGGGATTGGAAAGGATGCCTTTCAGGAGGCGGACATCGTGGGTATTACCATGCCCATTACCAAGTACAATTACCAAGTTCGTGAGACAGCAGATATTCCTCGTATCATTACGGAAGCTGTCCATATCGCAACGACAGGTCGACCAGGTCCAGTTGTGATTGACTTACCAAAGGATGTATCAGCTCTAGAGACAGATTTCATCTATTCACCAGAAGTTAATTTACCAAGTTACCAACCAACGCTTGATCCGAATGACATGCAAATCAAGAAAATCTTGAAGCAATTGTCAAAAGCCAAGAAACCTGTTTTGTTAGCAGGCGGTGGTATCAGCTATGCGGAAGCTTCTAAGGAGCTCAATGAATTTGCTGAACGTTACCAAATTCCAGTAGTCACTAGTCTTTTAGGGCAAGGAACCATTGCAACGAGTCATCCGCTCTTCCTAGGGATGGGAGGCATGCACGGTTCTTTCGCAGCCAACATTGCAATGACGGAAGCGGACTTTATGATTAGTATTGGTTGCCGTTTCGATGACCGCTTGACTGGGAACCCTAAGACCTTCGCGAAGAATGCTAAGGTTGCCCATATCGACGTTGACCCAGCTGAGATTGGTAAGATTATCAGTGCAGATATTCCTGTGGTGGGGGATGCTAAGAAAGCCTTGCAGATGCTACTGGCAGAACCAACTGTTCATAACAATACTGAAAAGTGGATTGAAAAAGTTACCAAGGACAAGAATCGAGTTCGTTCTTATGATAAGAAAGAACGTGTGGTTCAACCGCAGGCCGTTATTGAACGCATCGGTGAGTTGACGAATGGAGATGCCATTGTTGTCACAGACGTAGGGCAACACCAAATGTGGACAGCTCAGTATTATCCTTACCAAAATGAGCGTCAGTTAGTCACTTCAGGTGGTTTGGGTACCATGGGGTTCGGCGTTCCTGCAGCTATCGGAGCCAAGATTGCCAATCCAGAAAAAGAGGTCATCCTTTTTGTCGGCGATGGTGGTTTCCAAATGACCAACCAAGAGCTAGCAATCCTAAACATCTACAAGGTGCCGATTAAGGTTGTCATGTTGAATAACCACTCACTAGGAATGGTTCGTCAGTGGCAGGAATCCTTCTATGAGGGTAGAACTTCCGAGTCAGTCTTTGATACACTTCCTGACTTCCAGCTGATGGCACAGGCTTACGGTATCAAAAACTATAAATTTGATAATCCAGAGACGATAGAGAAGGATCTAGAAGTCATTCTGGAGGATGTGCCCATGTTTATCGAGGTGGATATTTCTCGTAAGGAACAGGTCTTACCGATGGTACCAGCTGGTAAGAGCAATCATGAGATGTTGGGGGTGAAGTTCCATGCGTAGAATGTTAACAGCTAGATTGCAAAACCGTTCAGGAGTTTTGAATCGTTTTACAGGTGTCCTTTCTCGTCGTCAAGTCAATATTGAGAGTATCTCAGTTGGTGCGACAGAGAACCCCAATGTATCTCGTATCACCATCATTATTGATGTAGCATCTCATGATGAAGTAGAGCAAATCATTAAACAGCTCAATCGTCAGATTGATGTGATTCGCATTCGAGATATCACAGATAAACCACACTTGGAAAGAGAAGTTATCTTGGTAAAAGTATCTGCTCCTGCTGAGAAGCGTGCAGAAATCTTGGCTATTATCCAACCTTTCCGTGCAACGGTAGTAGATGTGGCTCCAAGTTCAATCACCGTCCAGATGACGGGAAATGCTGAAAAGAGTGAAGCTTTATTGCGAGTGATTCGACCATATGGTATTAAAAATATCGCTCGTACGGGTGCAACTGGATTTACCCGTGACTAATACTCTTTGATTTTCATTGAGTATAAAATCCAGCATAAATTTGTTAAACCAGCCTATAAGGCAATAAAAAATAGAAAAGAGAGAAAAACTATGGCAGTTCAAATGGAATACGAAAAAGATGTTAAAGTAGCAGCGCTTGACGGTAAAAAAATCGCCGTAATCGGTTATGGTTCACAAGGACATGCGCATGCGCAAAACTTGCGTGATTCAGGTCGTGATGTCATCATCGGTGTGCGTCCAGGTAAATCTTTTGACAAAGCAAAAGAAGATGGATTTGACACTTACACAGTAGCAGAAGCAACCAAATTGGCTGACGTTATTATGATTTTGGCACCAGACGAAATCCAACAAGAATTGTACGAAGCAGAAATCGCTCCAAACTTGGAAGCTGGAAATGCTGTTGGATTTGCTCATGGTTTCAATATCCACTTTGAATTTATCAAAGTTCCTGCAGATGTAGATGTCTTCATGTGTGCTCCTAAAGGACCAGGACATTTGGTACGTCGTACTTACGAAGAAGGATTTGGTGTGCCAGCTCTTTATGCAGTTTACCAAGATGCAACAGGAAATGCGAAAAACATTGCTATGGACTGGTGTAAAGGTGTTGGTGCAGCTCGTGTTGGTTTGCTTGAAACAACTTACAAAGAAGAAACTGAAGAAGATTTGTTTGGTGAACAAGCTGTACTTTGTGGTGGTTTGACTGCCCTTATCGAAGCAGGTTTTGAAGTCTTGACAGAAGCAGGCTATGCCCCAGAATTGGCTTACTTTGAAGTTCTTCATGAAATGAAATTGATCGTTGACTTGATCTATGAAGGTGGATTCAAGAAAATGCGTCAATCTATTTCAAACACTGCTGAATACGGTGACTATGTATCAGGTCCACGTGTGATTACTGAGCAAGTTAAAGAAAACATGAAAGCTGTTTTGGCAGATATCCAAAATGGTAAATTTGCAAATGACTTTGTAAATGACTACAAGGCTGGTCGTCCAAAATTAACTGCTTACCGTGAACAAGCAGCTAACCTTGAAATTGAAAAAGTTGGTGCAGAATTGCGTAAAGCAATGCCTTTCGTTGGTAAAAACGACGACGACGCATTCAAAATCTACAATTAATTCTTGTAAAGAGAGACAGAAGGCGAGTTGGGGGTACCTAACTCGTTTTTTATCTTGAAAAGTACTTGAGGAGGAGACAATGCTAAGTGCAAAAGATGTGGTGAAAGCCCACAAAGTTTTGAGTGGTGTAGTAGTTGATACACCACTAGAATATGATCATTATTTATCAGAAAAATACCAAGCAAAGATTTATCTCAAAAAGGAGAATGCGCAACGAGTTCGCTCTTTTAAAATTCGTGGAGCCTATTATGCCATTTCTCAACTATCAAAAGAAGAACGCGAGCGTGGTGTAGTCTGTGCTTCTGCGGGAAATCATGCCCAAGGTGTCGCCTATACTTGTAATGAGATGAAGATTCCTGCAACAATTTTTATGCCTATTACAACACCGCAACAAAAGATTGGGCAGGTTCGCTTTTTCGGTGGAGAGTTCGTGACAATCAAGTTGGTTGGGGATACCTTTGATGCTTCTGCTAAGGCAGCACAAGAGTTTACACTGTCGGAAAACCGCACCTTCATCGATCCTTTTGATGATGCGCATGTTCAGGCTGGTCAAGGGACGGTAGCCTATGAAATTCTTGAAGAAGCCCGTAAAGAGTCCATTGATTTTGATACAGTACTTGTACCAGTAGGCGGTGGCGGATTGATTGCCGGTGTTTCTACTTATATTAAGGAAACCAACCCGACCATTGAAGTGATCGGGGTAGAAGCTAATGGTGCTCGCTCTATGAAAGCTGCCTTTGAAGCTGGAGGACCAGTTAAACTCAAAGAAATTGATAAGTTCGCTGATGGGATAGCCGTACAAAAGGTTGGACAATTAACCTATGAAGCAACGCGAAAGAATGTTGAAACGTTGATTGGGGTGGACGAGGGATTGATTTCTGAAACCTTGATTGATCTTTATTCCAAACAAGGTATTGTAGCAGAACCAGCCGGAGCTGCCAGCGTTGCAGCCTTGGAAGTTTTATCAGACTATATCAAAGGCAAGACGATTTGTTGTATCATTTCTGGAGGAAATAACGATATCAACCGTATGCCAGAGATGGAAGAACGTGCCTTGATTTACGATGGAATCAAGCATTACTTTGTAGTGAATTTCCCACAACGTCCAGGAGCTCTACGAGAGTTTGTAAATGACATTTTGGGGCCAAATGATGACATCACTCGTTTTGAATATATCAAACGAGCAAGCAAGGGGACAGGCCCTGTCTTGATTGGGGTAGCCCTTGCCAATAAGCATGATTATGCTGGATTGATTCATCGAATGGAAAAGTTTGACCCATCTTATATTAATTTGAATGGGAACGAAACGTTGTATAATATGCTAGTTTAAGCTAAAATAAAATTATTATCATATTATTTGCGTAATGGTAATGATGGTGCTATAATGAGGGTGACGAAAGGGGGAGATTCCCATGTTTTTACAAATTTTACTTGTTTTATTGTTTTTAGTGGTGATTGTATCAGTGATTATGGTTAGTTCTGTGTATGTGGTTCGACAACAATCTGTCGCTATCATAGAACGCTTTGGTAAATACCAAAAGTTGAGTAATAGTGGTATTCATTTACGAGCTCCTTTTGGAATTGATAGGATTGCGGCAAGAGTTCAACTACGCTTGTTGCAAAGTGAGATTGTTGTAGAGACAAAGACGCAAGATAATGTATTTGTAACGATGAATGTGGCAACTCAGTATCGAGTAAATGAAAACAATGTCACAGATGCCTATTATAAATTGATGCGTCCAGAAGCCCAAATTAAATCCTATATTGAAGATGCTTTGCGTTCATCTGTACCAAAGCTAACTCTAGATGAGTTGTTTGAGAAGAAGGATGAAATCGCCTTAGAAGTTCAAAAACAAGTGGCTGAAGAAATGTCTACGTATGGGTATATCATTGTCAAAACGCTGATTACTAAGGTTGAACCTGATGCTGAAGTAAAACAATCAATGAATGAAATTAACGCGGCTCAACGTAAGAGAGTTGCGGCGCAAGAGCTTGCTGAAGCAGATAAGATTAAAATCGTGACCGCAGCAGAAGCAGAAGCAGAAAAAGATCGCCTACATGGTGTAGGGATTGCAGAGCAGCGTAAAGCAATTGTTGACGGACTAGCTGATTCTATCCAAGAGTTAAAGGGAGCCAATGTTGAGCTAACTGAAGAACAAATCATGTCTATCCTATTAACGAACCAGTATTTAGATACGTTGAATAATTTTGCAGATAAAGAGGGTAATAATACAATCTTTCTACCAGCAAATCCTAATGGAGTCGAGGACATAAGAACTCATATATTATCGGCTTTAAAAGCCAAATAAAAATATGCGGAATAATATAGTTGCGACGAATATATGTTTTTTTATTGACAAACGAAATAAAAACGTATACAATTAAGTATTGTAAAGAATAATTTAGGAGAAGAACATGGCTAAGTCGAACTTTGAAAAAGTAGAAGCAGTTGTTGGCTGGGTTCGTGATAAGAAAATCACAGGCTACCGTATCTCTAAAGAAACGAATGCGCGTGAAATGTCTATCATTGCTCTAGCACAAGGACGCGCAAAAGTTAAAAATATTTCATTTGAAACAGCTCTTGGTTTAATCGATTTCTATGAAAAAAATCATGAAAAATTTGAAGATTAAACTGTGGTCACAGGCAGATTCCTGAATCGAGTCTGACCTTTCTTTACAATTACAAACTAAAAAGACTGCATTCTTTATGCAGTCTTTGTTTATTAGCTGAGATAGCGTTGAAGAAATTCTTTTGTCCGTTTTTCTTTAGGGTTCGTGAAGAGTTCTTCTGGTTTGCCTTCTTCAGCAATGACACCCTTATCCATAAAGATGACACGGTGAGAGACATCGCGAGCGAACTCCATTTCGTGGGTTACGACGATCATTGTCAAGCCTTCTTGAGCCAAATCCTGCATAATTTTGAGGACTTCTCCAACCATTTCAGGGTCAAGAGCAGATGTTGGTTCGTCGAAGAGAATGGCATCAGGATTCATGGAGAGAGCGCGGGCGATAGCCACGCGTTGTTTTTGTCCCCCTGAGAGTTGTTTCGGCTTGGCTTGCCAGTAGCGTTCTCCCATGCCAACTTTTTCGAGATTCTCTTTGGCAATTTTTTCAGCTTCAGAGTGATCACGTTTAAGGACAGTCGTCTGAGCGACGATTGTATTTTCAAGGACATTCAGATTTTCAAAGAGATTGAAAGATTGGAAAACCATACCGAGTTTTTCACGATAATGGGTGAGGTTATAGCCTTTTTCTAAGACATTTTCTCCTCGATAGAGAATCTCTCCCTCTGTAGGTGTTTCTAGTAAATTAATTGAACGAAGGAAGGTTGATTTTCCACTTCCTGAGCTCCCGATGATGGAAATAACCTCTCCTTTATGGACGGTGAGAGAAATGTCTTTTAGCACTTCGTTTTGCCCATATGATTTTTTGAGGTGTTTGATTTCAAGAATTGGTTGTGTCATTTTTTCAAATCCTCCGTTTGCATTTGGTTAGCACCTGTAGTGTAAGTATCCATGTCCATACGACGTTCGATGAAGCGTAGGATACGGGTCACAGTGAAGGTGAGGACAAAGTAAATCACGGCGATGATGGTAAAGGTCTGGAAGTATTGATAGGTTTGTGTTGCTACAGTATTTCCTGAGAAATAAAGCTCAACAACTGAAATAACGTTCAATACAGAGGTATCTTTGATATTGATGACAAACTCATTACCAGTAGCAGGTAGAATATTACGGACAACCTGAGGCAGGACAATCTTACGCATGGTTTGATTGTGGGTCATACCAAGAGCAGTTGCAGCTTCAAACTGTCCTTTGTCAACTGCTAGAATACCACCACGAACGATCTCTGTCATGTAGGCTCCCGTATTGATTGAGACGATGAAGATAGCGGCTAGTGTGCGGTCAAGGTTAATACCAAAAGCCTGGGCAGTTCCATAGTAGATAACCATAGATTGAACAATCATTGGCGTACCACGGAAGATCTCGATATAGACATTGAGAATCCAACCGACTAGTTTCTGTAGGGCGTACATTGCCTTGTTCTCAGATAGTGGAGCGGTACGGAAGACCCCGATCGCAAGTCCGATAAGGAGACCTGTGATGGTTCCGATAATGGAGATTAAGAGTGTGATACCAGCACCACGCAAGAGTTGTTGCCAGTTCTCAGAAAGAATCTTAGCGACTTGGCTAAAGAAACTACTTTCTTCCTCTGTTGTTGTAGACTCCACAGGTTGCTCTTTGATCATACGATCCATGAGGGCTATTTGTTCATCCTTAGAGATGGTTTCGATGCTGGCATTGATTTGGCTGATACGGCTGTCATCTTTACGAAGTCCAATGGCAATAGCTGTATCTTCTTCGCCAGTTTTGAAACCTGGTTGAGGTTGGATCATTTTGAACTTAGCGTTAGCAGACTCAGCAGTCATTGCTTCAGGTCGTTCAGAAACATAGGCATCAATAACACCGGCCTCCAGAGCTTGACGCATTTGGGCGAAGTCGCCCATAGCTGTTTCTTTTTTGGCACCTGGAATTTGAGAAATCAGGTCATAAAGGTAAACACCTTGTTGAGAAGTGATTTTTGCTCCGTTAAAGTCCTCTAAAGATTTGGCATTGGCATAGGCAGAGTCCTTTTTTACCAATAGAACCGGTTCGCTAGTATAGTAACTGCTTGAAAAAGCAATTTCTTGTTTGCGTTCAGCGGTTGGGCTCATACCGGCAATGATCATATCAATTTTGCCAGAAGTAAGGGCTGGAACAAGTCCTTCCCATTTGGTTTTCACAACCAAAGGTTCCTTACCAAGGTCTTTGGCAATCTTTTTAGCAATTTGAACATCGTAGCCGTTGGCATATTGGTTGGTACCGTCGATTTTGACGGCGCCGTTACTATCGTCGTCTTGAGTCCAGTTGAAGGGAGCGTATGCTGCCTCCATCCCGATGCGTAAATATTCGTCGGCTTGGACTTGGCTAACTAGTCCTAAGGTAAGGGCTAGGCTAGCAAGGATAGATAAGCATAATTTTTTCATGTTTTCTCCTATTTCTAGTCTAAAAATGACTCTCTCTATTGTATCTAAAAATAGTGAGATTTTCAATACAAGTAAGCCTTTACTTATAAAAAATGATATAATGGTAAAAAGATTGAAAGGGAAGCGATTATGAAAAAAAGATGGCTGTTGGCTTTGGTATTTACTTATTTATTATTTATACCGAGCCTGGTTTTTGCAGTAGACTTTGATATCTTATCTTATCAGGGTGATTTGAATATTCATGCAGATAATACTGCAATTTTTAAGGAAACAATTACCTACCGCTTTGGAGACGATTATAATGGTCAGTTAGTTGGACTCGGGAAAGCTGGGAAAATGCCAGAAGGATTTGACATTGATCCCGATCCGACCGTTCAGGTCTCTAAAAATGGAAGAATTGTTCAAAATGCTTCCTTCTATACTATGGAGGAAGAGGACGGTTACAAGGTAAAAATTTACAATGCTGGATATGCTGGAGATACTGTTCGGGTAACGGTTACCTGGAAACTAACAAACCTTCTCTTCTTATATAAGGATATCGCAGAGCTAAATTGGCAACCCTTGACAGATAGTACTGGAGATATCAAAGAGATTGAGTTTAAGGTTAGCTCTGATACCCCAGCAGAGAAACTCTATTTTCATGCAGGCCAACTCCTAAGGGACTCTAGTGTTGAAAAAGTAAATAATCTCTATCATGTCAAAATGAAAGACCTTCCTAGAAAGCGACAGATCGAATTACACGCATACTGGCCTAGAAGTGCTTTTGCAGGAGCTCCAGATCAAGGGTTAGAGGAAGAACGTTTAACCGATTTTAACCGGATTGAAAGCAATATAGCAACAGAAAAAGCGCAAAGTGAGATTATGATGAAATGGGTCTTCCCAGTCATTTTTATGAGTCTCTTGCTTCCAATTCCTATCTTTTATAGAATGTTTCGTCAGAGTACAAGCATTAAAAAGGTCTTTCCAAAAGACCACAGGCTTTATGAGCCACCGATGGATTTGCCTCCAATGGTTCTAGCAGAAGCAGTGTATTCAACTTCCTTAGAGGAAGTCAATCCTCTAAACAAATCAGGTTTTGGCAAATTTACTTTTGAACGTTTGATTCAGGCAACCTTGTTGGATTTAGTAGATCGAGGTCATTTATCTATTTTTCAAGGTGATGAGGAACCTTATCTACGAATTATCAGTGAAAAAGGCTTATCCAATTTTGAGAAGGAATGTCTGCGCATGACTTTGTCAAATAAGAAAGAATTGGCTATTTCAGAGCTCTTCCCTGATTACCAAGTTTCATCTTCCCTTTACCGTGGTGCCAAAGAGTCAGATGAAAAACATATTCGAGAAACAGGCTCGCGTCTCAAACGCTCCTTTGAAGGAAGACTTCAACGCATTCAGTCTTGTGTCAAGGATAAGGTCCATGTACTTCGTATCCCAAGCTACTATCGTCCCTTGACAAGTGAGGAACGCAGTCTTGCTCTTGGGATGCGGGTCTGTTCAGCTATAACGGCTCTAGGTGGTCTGCTTTTCTTTTACTATAGTTGGCGGACTCACGGTTTCTTCTCAATTCCGTTCCTTCTCTTGGGGTTGACAGGATTGATAGCAAGTTTTTGGGTTCATTTTGCGATGCGAGGAGCCTATCGTGACGGAGTTCTAACAGAGGAAGGGGCGGAGATTTTCTATCTTTGGACGAGTTTTGAAAATATGCTTCGGGATATTGCTCATCTGGATCAGGCAGAGCTGGAGAGCATCGTTGTTTGGAATCGTCTGCTGGTCTATGCGACCCTCTTTGGTTATGCCAAGAAGGTGAGCAAGTTAATGAAAGTACGTCATATTCAGCTAGAAAATCCAGATTTGAATCTATATATAGCCTATGGTTGGAACACACAGTTCCATGCCTCAACTGCACAAATCAAGCAATACACAGCTGTCGCAAATACAGCTAGCAACTACTCTGTATCTTCTGGAAGTGGAAGTTCGGGTGGCGGATTCTCAGGAGGCGGAGGCGGTGGTAGCATCGGCGCCTTCTAAAAAATCTATCGCAACATCCGAAATTGTGCTATAATAGAGGACAGAAAAAGGAGTAATGTATGTATTTTATTGAAATTTTGAAGTCAATCTTTTTTGGGATTGTTGAAGGAATTACAGAATGGTTGCCCATTTCAAGTACTGGACACTTGATTTTGGTTGAAGAATTTGTACAATACAAGGACCAAAATGAAGCCTTCATGTCCATGTTTAATGTTGTCATTCAGCTCGGTGCCATTTTAGCAGTTATTGTCATTTACTTTAACAAGCTCAATCCTTTCAAACCTGGTAAAAACAAGGTCGAAGTTCGTCGAACTTGGCAGTTGTGGTCAAAAGTCTTCGTTGCGACCTTGCCTTTGCTATTGGTCTTTAAATTAGATGATTGGTTTGATGCCAACTTCCATAACATGGTTTCAGTTGCGATCATGTTGATTATCTATGGGGTTGCCTTTATCTATCTTGAAAAACGAAATAAGGCGCAAGCCATTGAACCAACAGTAACAGAGCTAGACAAGTTGCCTTATAAAACAGCCCTTTACATTGGGCTCTTCCAAGTCCTCGCCCTCTTCCCAGGAACGAGTCGTTCAGGTGCGACTATCGTTGGTGGTTTGTTGAATGGAACAAGTCGCTCTGTCGTAACAGAGTTTACCTTCTATCTCGGAATTCCTGTTATGTTTGGAGCTAGCGCTTTAAAGATTTTCAAATTTATTAAAGCCGGTCAACTCTTGAGTTTTGGTCAACTATTCTTGCTCTTGGTTGCTATGGGAGTAGCCTTTGCGGTCAGCATGGTTGCTATTCGTTTCTTGACTAGCTATGTGAAGAAGCACGACTTTACACTCTTTGGTAAATACCGTATTGTACTCGGTAGTGTCTTGTTGCTCTATAGTTTTGTGCGTTTATTTGTATAAGAAAAAAGCTTGAGGGAATTTTCCTTCAAGCTTTTTAAAATCCTGTCACTGTAATTCCTAGTAAACGGATACCTTTTTCTTTGTCAGCTAGTTCTTCGTAGAGTTGAAGGGCAGTTTGAGAAATCTGACTAACGTCCTGTGTTGCTTGTGGGAGGCTTTTTCGTCTAGTCAGAGTGGAGAAGTCAGCATATCGTATTTTTAGGATAATGATTTTTCCAGCTTTGTCCTGCTTGCTGAGATTGTGAGCTACCTTTTCGGAGAGAAGAGTCAGCTCTTTTTTAATGTCTTCTTCTACTTGTAGGATCTTTCCGTAGGTTTTTTCCTTGCCAATGGACTTACGAATGCGATCGGACTTGACCGGTGAGTTATGAATGCCCCTTGCCTTTCGATAAAGGTCAAAACCGAGTCTGCCAAAGCGATCAATTAAAGTAACTTCTGAGACGTCCAATAAGTCTGCACCAGTATAAATGCCCATTTCATGAAGCTTTTCTACTGTTTTCTTACCAACACCATGAAATTTAGCAATATCCATTTGTTTGAGAAAGTCTTGGGCCTGATCTGGGAGGATAACTGTTAAACCATGTGGTTTTTGATAGTCACTAGCCATTTTAGCTAAGAATTTGTTATAAGAGACGCCTGCAGAAGCAGTCAGGTGTAGTTCCTGCCAGATATCCTCTTGGATGAGGCGGGCTATTTTGACGGCTGACTTGATACCGAGTTTATTTTCCGTCACATCCAAGTATGCCTCGTCAATACTCATAGGTTCAATCAAATCAGTGTAGCGTTTAAAAATAGCACGAATCTCAAGTCCCACAGTTTTGTATTTTTCATAATTTCCTGAGATAAAGATAGCTTGGGGACAGCGCTCATAAGCTTCTTTAGAGCTCATGGCTGAATGAATACCAAAAGCTCGCGCCTCATAGCTACAGGTAGAAACGACACCTCGACCACCTGTTTGTCTGGGGTCGCTTCCGATAATGACAGGTTTGCCCTTTAACTTGGGATTATCTCTTATTTCCACCGCAGCAAAAAAGGCATCCATGTCGATATGGATGATTTTTCTGGACAGATCATTTATCAATGGAAATATGAGCATTCCAATCCCTTTCTAGTGTCATTTTCTATTTATTATACCCTTTTTTCTGAAAAAATGGGAAAGTTCAACCTGACTTTCAAAAATATAATACAGATAAGAATAAAAAAGAGACTGTATTATAAAAGAAAGCGCCTAAAATGCCGATTTTCTCTTGTTGAAATCGGTTACTGTATGGTATACTTGACTCAAGAATGTAACAGATGACTGTTACTAGAAAAAAGAGGACATTAACATGGTTGTTAAGACAGTTGTTGAAGCACAAGATATTTTTGATAAAGCTTGGGAAGGCTTCAAAGGCGTAGATTGGAAAGAAAAAGCAAGTATTTCTCGCTTCGTTCAAGCTAACTACACACCTTACGATGGAGATGAAAGTTTCCTTGCTGGACCAACAGAACGTTCACTTCACATCAAAAAAATCGTAGAAGAAACAAAAGCACACTACGAAGAAACTCGTTTCCCAATGGACACTCGTCCAACATCTATTGCTGATATTCCTGCTGGATTTATCGACAAAGAAAATGAAGTTATCTTCGGTATCCAAAACGATGAGCTCTTCAAATTGAACTTCATGCCAAAAGGTGGTATCCGTATGGCTGAAACTACTTTGAAAGAAAATGGATATGAACCGGATCCAGCTGTTCACGAAATCTTTACTAAATACGTAACAACAGTTAACGACGGTATTTTCCGTGCCTACACTTCAAACATTCGTCGCGCTCGTCACGCTCACACTGTAACTGGTCTTCCAGATGCATATTCACGTGGACGTATCATCGGTGTTTACGCACGTCTTGCTCTTTACGGTGCAGACTACTTGATGCAAGAAAAAGTAAACGACTGGAATGCGATCAAAGAAATTGATGAAGAAACAATCCGTCTTCGTGAAGAAGTAAACCTTCAATACCAAGCATTGCAACAAGTTGTTCGCTTGGGTGACCTTTACGGAGTTGATGTCCGCAAACCAGCGATGAACACGAAAGAAGCCATCCAATGGGTTAACATCGCCTTCATGGCTGTCTGCCGTGTTATCAACGGTGCTGCTACATCTCTAGGACGTGTGCCAATCGTATTGGATATCTTTGCAGAACGTGACCTTGCTCGTGGTACATTTACTGAATCAGAAATCCAAGAGTTCGTTGATGATTTCGTTATGAAACTTCGTACAGTTAAATTTGCTCGTACAAAAGCTTATGACCAATTGTACTCAGGTGACCCAACCTTCATCACAACTTCTATGGCTGGTATGGGTAACGATGGTCGTCACCGTGTTACTAAGATGGACTACCGTTTCTTGAACACTCTTGACAACATCGGTAACTCTCCAGAGCCAAACTTGACAGTTCTTTGGACTGACAAATTGCCATACAACTTCCGTCGCTACTGTATGCACATGAGCCACAAACACTCTTCTATCCAATACGAAGGTGTAACAACAATGGCTAAAGACGGATACGGAGAAATGAGCTGTATCTCATGCTGTGTGTCACCACTTGACCCAGAAAACGAAGATCAACGCCACAACATCCAGTACTTCGGTGCTCGTGTAAACGTTCTTAAAGCCCTTCTTACTGGTTTGAACGGTGGTTACGACGATGTTCACAAAGACTACAAAGTATTTGACATCGATCCTATCCGTGACGAAGTTCTTGAATTCGAATCAGTTAAAGCCAACTTTGAAAAATCTCTTGACTGGTTGACTGATACTTACGTAGATGCTTTGAACATCATCCACTACATGACTGACAAGTACAACTACGAAGCTGTTCAAATGGCCTTCTTGCCAACTAAACAACGTGCCAACATGGGATTCGGTATCTGTGGATTTGCTAACACTGTTGATACATTGTCAGCTATCAAATACGCTACAGTTAAACCAATCCGTGACGAAAATGGATACATCTACGATTACGAAACAATCGGTGAATACCCACGTTGGGGTGAAGATGACCCACGTTCAAACGAATTGGCAGAATGGTTGATCGAAGCTTATACAACTCGTCTACGTAGCCACAAACTATACAAAGACGCAGAAGCTACAGTATCACTTTTGACAATCACATCTAACGTTGCTTACTCTAAACAAACTGGTAACTCACCAGTACACAAAGGTGTGTACCTCAACGAAGATGGTTCTGTGAACTTGTCTAAACTTGAATTCTTCTCACCAGGTGCGAACCCATCTAACAAAGCTAAAGGTGGATGGTTGCAAAACTTGAACTCACTTGCTAGCCTTGACTTTGGTTACGCAGCTGACGGTATCTCATTGACAACTCAAGTTTCTCCACGTGCTCTTGGTAAGACTCGTGACGAACAAGTTGATAACTTGGTAACAATCCTTGATGGTTACTTCGAAAACGGTGGACAACACGTTAACTTGAACGTTATGGACTTGAACGATGTTTACGAAAAGATCATGTCAGGTGAAGACGTTATCGTACGTATCTCTGGATACTGTGTAAACACTAAATACCTCACTCCAGAACAAAAAACTGAATTGACACAACGTGTCTTCCACGAAGTTCTTTCAATGGATGACGCATTGAGCTAAGATAATATAAAGAAAACTAGCCTTAAGGCTAGTTTTTTTGTTACTGAGGTTTTGATAATTTTAAATCAAGGAATATTATAGTTTTTACTCTCAGAGAGAAGAGACAAATTACTTCTATATAAAATATGGCTTTTTCTGCCTTACTGCAGGTGTCATAGAATTGACTAAAAAGGATTGAATTCTACAAAATATAGACTTCAATCCTTTTTTAAAATATACTATCTAGCTTGAAGAGTAAATGACATATACTTTAGTCGTTATCTTCTTTACGTTTGAATAGTGTAAGACCTAAGGCTGCAAATAGAGCTAGAGCACCAGTCACTGCTGCAGAGTGATTGTTTTCTGTTCCTGTATTTGGTAATACTTTGGTATTATCAACAGTAGATTGCTCAGTATTTGCATGGTTTTGTTGACTATCTTGACTTAATTGGTCAGTATTATTTGGAGTGGTTGCAGTAGTAGCAGCTGTTCCTATTCTTACAATTTCATCAGTAGGTGTAATTGTAACTGTAGAAGACAGAATGTTGCTAGAAATAATCTGTCCTTTATCATCAAAAACTTCTTCGATAATGATTGTACGAAGACCAGCTTTACCTGGGGCCACAATCATTTGTGTTCCACTAGGCAATTTATCATCATAAATGGATTGAATACCATATGGAATAGAAAGTTCAATAGTTCTCTGAACAGTTCTAGTAAGTGGTTTTGTTCCCACAAGTACAATCTGTTTGACAGGCTCAGTTTGTTCGTCAGAGACAATACGAGACGAGATCACAGTATTGTTTCGGTTGTCAATAGTATCTTCGTGAACAATAGTTCTAGTACCTTTAACACCAGGGGTTTGAATCTCTTCTTCTCCAACAAATAGCTTGTCAGAAGGCACTTTAACGATATCAAAGTCAATATCCTGTTTCTCAGTTCTTTGAGCGGTTACAGTAAGTGGTTTTGTTCCCACAAGTACGATCTGTTTGACAGGTTCGGTTTGTTCGTCAGAGACAATACGAGACGAGATCACAGTATTGTTTCGGTTGTCAATAGTATCTTCGTGAACAATAGTTCTAGTACCTTTAACACCAGGGGTTTGAATCTCTTCTTCACCAACAAATAGCTTATCAGAAGGAACTTTAACGATCTCAAAATCAATATCCTGTTTCTCAGTTCTTTGAGTAGTTACAGTGAGTGGCTTGGTTCCAACTAATACAATCTGCTTGACAGGCTCAGTTTGCTCATCAGAGATAACACGAGACGAGATCACAGTATTGTTTCGGTTGTCAATGGTATCTTCATGAACAATGGTTCTGACACCTTTAACACCAGGAGTTTGAATTTCTTCCTCTCCGACAAATAGCTTATCAGAAGGAACTTTAACGATATCAAAATCAATATCCTGTTTCTCAGTTCTTTGAGCGGTTACAGTAAGTGGTTTTGTTCCCACAAGTACGATCTGTTTAACAGGTTCGGTTTGTTCGTCAGAGATAACACGAGACGAGATCACAGTATTGTTTCGGTTGTCAATGGTATCTTCATGAACAATAGTTCTAGTACCTTTAACACCAGGGGTTTGAATCTCTTCTTCACCAACAAATAGCTTGTCAGAAGGAACTTTAACGATCTCAAAATCAATATCCTGTTTCTCAGTTCTTTGAGCAGTTCTAGTAAGTGGTTTTGTTCCCACAAGTACGACTTGCTTAATAGGTTTAGTAGTGATACTATCAGAAACTTGTTCTCTTGAAATTAGATCATTTGTATCATTATCACGGGTTTCTCGATAAGAAACAGTACGGATTCCTTTGACACCAGGAGTTTTGATGACAGTATCACCGACTAGAATAGTATCATCGTTTACATATTCTGTTTCGAAATCGACATCAAACTGATCAAATGCTCCAATAGCTTTGGAAGTTCGTGTACCTACATGGACAACACGATTTTGCGGTGCCGTAGTTACATTTTCATCAGTAAATGTATACTGCGTATCGTTCTTCAAACCAATTGGAAGGTTTTCGTAGCGATAAGTCATCTCAGTTGTTTGAGTTTGTTTTTTAGTATCAGTGTAACTATAAGTTTTAGTGGCTGTCATAATTTCGCCATCTGTCGTTGTATAGTCTGCTCGAAGCAATCCCGGAATGCGATCATTATCAGTCGCTTCCCGAATATTTGTTGTCTCGTAGTAATTTCTGAGACCGTAGTTCATGATATTGGTTCCACTTGTTTTCTCATAAGCAGAGTTATCAACGCTAGTTGCATAGGTATTTACAATTTTCTTCCCAGTTACCCCAGGAGTTTTTTCAATACTTGTTCCAGCAGCGATGGTCTTGTCATTAACGTAGATTGTTTCATATGGAACAGTCTCTTCTGAACTATTGACTAAGCTAGGAGAACTTGTTGAAAAACGGCTGACTCCCATATTGAATTGAGCGTTATTCTTTTCCTTGTTTGGAGTGAGGCGTTCGGTTGCAGGCTTATAGATCGCATTGCCAAGTGGATCGGTTTTCGTATCGGTAGTAGAAGCTGTGATTTCTGATTCGGAAGTGAAGGTATTGTTTTCAGTATATCGAACCAGGTGATTGGCTTCTAATACACGGATTGGCAAATCAACATTGTTAGCGTAACTAATGTTAGAAATTTTAATATCGTTTCCAATAAAAGCTAATGGTTGAGTTCGACTCAGTGTATTTGGGAGGTTGCTTGGAGTTCGAGTTGTATTAATACCAAAGCCAAGTCCAGGTTGCACCAAAGTACCATTATTTCCATTTAAACTAATTAACGGCGTTTGCGTTGCAGCGTTCTTAGCTAAAGTTTGCGTGATTTCACCAAAATCTAAATTATTATCTTTAAAAAGAATACCTTCTGCATTAGTTGTAATAGAAATGATAGGCATTGTCTTTTGTTTTCCGATGATGCCAGGTCTAGTACTCATGAAAGTTTTTTTGACTTTAATGTCATTGTTTTGGAAAACAACAGACCCACGGAACTTATCTTGGTTAGCTCGAATTGTTTTATCTGCGACATTAAAATTACTAGTCGATTCAGCGATTGTAATAGCAGATAAATCTTTATTTGGATCACCGTAAAGTTCTTCAAGCTCGACTTTATTATTACTAATGTTGATGGAACCAGAACCATATCCCAATCCGTTTGCAAATTTACTTGTATCAGATAATGTAGCTGTTCCCTTAATATTGTCATTAGAAGAGTTAATCATCTTAATCAAATCGTTGGCTGAGTGTCCAGTGATTTGGTTGTTTTTAATATTAAGTACATAGTTTAGGTAAGGTTCTTGCATACGAACAAGAATAGCATTTGTATTGTAGTCTTGGTTTGTAGCGGTTCTACCTGATGAATCCAAATCTTGAATGCGGTTATTACTAATTTCAAAATAACCTACGGCTCCGTCTGCACTCAAGTCCTGAGATTTTTCATTCGTTTGCAAATGAATTGCTTCATACTGGAGGTAATCATGACCATGTGTGAATTTTCCGTCAACTTTCAAGTCATCTCGTACTAGACGATTTGTTTTATCTTGTGTGACAACGTTGTTTCGAATGACAACATTTTCCATTTTAAAGTTTCGGTTGTATACAGAGATACCTAACAAGCGATCTCCGTATGAAACGTTATTTTCGATTAAAATTCGGTCACCGTCGTGAATATCTAACCCTTTACGGTAGTTGTAGGTACTCGTATTGTTTCGGAAAACAATTCCATTATTGTAGGATCCAGCCTCTGAAGCGAAACCATAACCTGTACTTCCGTTTAATTTGTGTCCATTTTCAGAAGTGGTTGTTCCTTCAATAAGAATATTGGTTTGGTAAGAGAATTGAACTCCAGCCACTCGGTTATTGTGAGTATTACTGTTTAATACTTTATTGTTTTCACCTAAGTTTAGACTACTGAAAGTATAACCAGGAGCTTTTCCAGCAATCAAATTACTCACAGAGCGAGGGCGACCCCAACCAGGTAGAGAAATATTTGAAACACTATTATGAGTGGAACCAAAACGAATTCCAGCTTTGTTAGCTCCACTTGCTTCAACACCTTCAACAGTTACATTATCAGAGTCATTGACGAAGACTCCGTCGACTTTTCCATAGTAGGGCATTCCTTTGACGTAGAAGCCATCGTGTTGTTCTCCAAAAGCTTCTTTTAAGTTTTGGATAGAAACAGATAAATCTTTCACAAGGAATCCATTTTGATTTTCAACTAGCAAAACAGCATGGTCGCGATTGTCAGTATCATTCTCGTTGCTATCCCAAGGGTTTCCTAGCTGAACTAAATTTGTTTTTAATACGGTTGTTCCTGGACCGTCTCCAAAGAGACCGGTTACATTTGAGTGCTCGGAACCGATTTTAATTTGATTAAAGGAGCCACTTTCGCTTTTGCGATAGATAGGCAGTGCTATTCCTGTAAGGTTTTCTCCGTTAGAACTAACATAACGAACAAGTCCATCCGAGTCTACACGGAGATTTTCATATTCTTCTTTCGTAACATGCGAAAGATTCTGAACACCATCAATTCGTCCTTTTTGTATAGGCATAGGGACACCTGATCCGTATGTTAAAATTTTATAGTGATCAATTTCGCCTTTATCACGAGCTACATTGACGATTCCAGAAAGTTTGACGGCAACACCAGTATGTTGTTTACCATCTGGATCAGCCATTACAATTTCATTTGCTGCTTTTAGTGCTTTATTAACAGCGAGAGTATCATCTTGGTTATCAGCTACATTCAAACCAAAATCAGTAGCATTGACATAGTACCACTTGTTTTTATGATCATAGTGAACATCATACTCAACGCCTTCAACAGTTGGTTTTGAAACAACGGTTCTAACATCTTCTGTGATGGCATCCTGAATTTTTTTTGATTGGTTTTCTTTTGGTATTTCAGGAATGGCTTTTGCTTTGATTGCTTCCTCGTCAGCTTTTACTTCTGGTTTTAGAACAGGTTCGATTGATTCAGCAGGCTCAGTCGGTACAGATTCTTTAGACTGACTTTTATTTGTTTCTACAGGAGTGGATGCGCTTACACTTCGGAAACCGCTTCGTCCTATTTGTTTGCTATCTGCTGGCTCTGATTGCTTCGTAGGAGTTTCAGTTACAGTGCTAGCACTATCGGATACATTGGAAGAAGGAGTAGTAGACTGTTCAGTCACTGAATTAGGATTATTACCATTTTCAGCAGAATTTGGAGTATTTCCGTCTTCATTGTTTTTTTCAATCGTTGAAGATGTAACTGTAGTCGGTTGTAGCATTTCTGAAGTGTCTCCCCCAACTTCATTAGCGGCTACGTTATTGACTAATAAGGCTGATGTAACAATTCCGATTGAAACAGCAACCCAATGCTTCTTTACTTTACGTAACTTTTTCATAAAATTATAATTCCTTTTATAATGTATATATTAAGTAGTTTGGCCACAATTATTAATAATAATTTATATTTAGTTTCTCCTACAAATAACTGTAATAATAATATATAAAAATATATTGCAGCTATACTATTTTAACAAATCAAGTAGTTTGAGTCAAGAAATTAAACTAGAAAATTACAAGATAATTACAGAATGATTACAATTATTCAATAATTCAAATTATTTTATTTACAAAATAGTTAAACTTAGGTTTGTTTTACTTGACAAAGTAGTATGTATAATGCTAGAATGTAGGTGGTTATTTATGTTTAATACTTAAAGTGTTTGGAGGGCTTTAGCTACTAAATATCAAATAATCTGTGATTTCTTCTTCGTTTCTCAGGAGAGGGATTAAGAACATTGAAAATAAAATATAGAAAAGAGGGAAAACATGGCAAAAAGCAAAATGCTGAAATTGCTTTCAAAACTTTCAGCTGCAGCTCTTTCTGTCTTGACACTTACATCTGTTTTGACAAATACTGTTAAAGCTGATGACCCAACGCCAAAGGAATTAACGCAAGTTATTACAGGTGTTGAGTTGTTGGATGCTTCAGATACGAAACAGAATGTAACATCTGAGGGAGATTATGCAGTTCGTACAGGGAATGCCTACAAGCTTCGTGTAACGTTTGATCTCAAACAATACAATGAGAACTTGAACAATGGTGATTATTTCACTTTCGACATTCCTGCACCAATGACAGTCTACAACGGCACTCAACAGTTGGTTGACCCAGCTACGCAAGTAACGATTGGGGAAGCAGTTGTAACATCGAGTGGTAATGGCCAAGGTGGTAAAGCAAAAATTACCTTGAAAAACTTGGACAAGTACCTAGCTGCAACTGGTGGAGATAAAGTTAAGGATGTATCTGGTAACTTTGCGGCATCATTCCGCTTCCTAACAGACCAGACTAAGACACCAATTAGCTTTAATTCTTCTTCTATGAAGCAAGAGGTAACTCATACCTATACGTCTAAGACAATCACGGGTCCTAAAGTTGGTACTGAGAACTATGCGAAAGCTGGTGGACAAGCTTCCCGTGAAAGCTGGAACTCTCCAAAACTAGCAGCTATCGGTTCAGTAAGCTCAGGTAACGAGCAATCAAACTGGCGTGTACGTGTGAACACAGAAAAACAAGATTTTGGACAAAACATTGTGCTTCATGACACAATTCCAAATGATGACACATCCTACACACCAGCTCAATACATTCCAGAAAGCTTGAAGATTTACAAGGCTGATATTACAGGCGGTACTTCTGCTGTTCCTGATGGAGCACAATTGATGGTTGAAGGTACTGACTATACAGTTGCTTGGAACTCAAACTATACATCATTTGATGTTACAATCAAAGATGGAACGACTTCTTACTTCGTTACATATAGTACTACCACTCCAAATGATGGTACGAAAGTAGCAAATATTGTAGCTTTGTCTCTAGCAGATGGAACAAAACTTGCACAGAATACAAGTCGCCCAGGTGCGCTTAGCATGAAAGCGGAAGCAACATCTTTGATTTCTGGTACAATTGTAGCATCTACAGCCTACCAAATTAAGATTAATAAGACTGACGCCTTCACTCTTACACCTGTTCAAGGAGCAGTTTATACTGTGACAGCAGCAGATGATGCAAGTGAAACAACAGAAGTGTCTACGAATGAAAAAGGAGTAGCGCTTACTAAAACTTATGATCAGAAATGGGAAGGTAAAACGTTCAAGATCAAAGAGAAGACTGCTCCAGCTGGCTATAAGTTAGATGAAAAAGAGTATACAGTCAAACTCGGAGCAGCAGGTTCTGCGATCAACCTTAAGGACGAGCCTATTCCAGCTGTGTTCAATGTAACAGCTAAGAAAGTGGTAGAAGGTCGTACAGATAAACTTCCAAAAGCGGATGAGTTTACCTTTAACCTATATACAGCAGAGAACTTGAAGACTCCAGTAGCCACAGCGAAATCAAAAGCTGATGGAACGATTACCTTCGAGAACATTGAAGTAAAAGGTGCGGGAACTTACCACTACGTCATCAAAGAAGATACTTCAGCAGCAGCTTCTGGTATTACATTTGATGAAGAAGGTAAGGAAGTTACTGTAACTGCAGCATTCCAAGGTGGAGTATTAACAGCTTCTGTTACTTCAGCAGTGCCAACTTTCACCAACACTTATGCAGCAGCTTCAACAAGTGCTACTATCAAAGCAACTAAGAAGATTACAGGTAAAGAACTTGTAGCCGATGCATATACTTTCGAATTGAAAGAAAAAGATGCAGTTGTAGCTA